>NZ_JAKTHX010000018.1:0-368183 GCF_027854635.1 Acinetobacter sp. AOR43_HL | reverse complement strand
AAGTTTGAACGTAATAAGCCACACGTAAACGTGGGCACAATCGGTCACGTTGACCATGGTAAAACAACTTTAACTGCTGCGATTGCAACAATTTGTGCAAAAACTTACGGCGGTGAAGCGAAAGATTACTCACAAATCGACTCAGCACCTGAAGAAAAAGCACGTGGTATTACAATTAATACTTCACACGTAGAATACGATTCTCCAATTCGTCACTACGCGCACGTTGACTGCCCGGGCCACGCCGATTACGTTAAAAACATGATTACTGGTGCTGCTCAGATGGACGGCGCGATCCTTGTGTGTGCTGCGACTGACGGTCCAATGCCACAAACTCGTGAACACATCCTTCTTTCTCGTCAGGTTGGTGTACCTTACATCATCGTATTCTTGAACAAGTGTGACCTTGTTGATGATGAAGAATTACTTGAATTAGTAGAAATGGAAGTTCGTGAACTTCTTTCTACTTATGACTTCCCTGGTGATGACACTCCAGTTATCCGTGGTTCTGCGCTTAAAGCGTTGGAAGGCGATGCTGGTCAATATGGTGAGTCTTCAGTTCTTGCTCTTGTTGAAGCGCTTGACTCTTACATTCCAGAACCAGAACGTGCTATCGACAAAGCATTCTTAATGCCAATCGAAGACGTATTCTCAATTTCTGGTCGTGGTACTGTAGTAACAGGCCGTGTAGAAGCTGGTATCGTTAAAGTTGGTGAAGAAGTAGAGATCGTTGGTATTAAAGATACAGTTAAAACAACTGTAACTGGCGTAGAAATGTTCCGTAAACTTCTTGACGAAGGCCGTGCAGGTGAGAACTGTGGTATCTTACTTCGTGGTACTAAGCGTGAAGACGTACAACGTGGTCAAGTACTTGCTAAACCAGGTACAATCAAGCCGCACACTAAATTCGACGCAGAAGTATACGTACTTTCTAAAGAAGAAGGTGGTCGTCACACTCCATTCTTAAATGGTTACCGTCCACAGTTCTACTTCCGTACAACTGACGTAACTGGTGCAATCCAATTACAAGACGGCGTTGAAATGGTTATGCCAGGCGACAACGTTGAAATGTCAGTAGAATTAATCCACCCAATCGCAATGGACCCAGGTCTACGTTTTGCGATCCGTGAAGGTGGTCGTACTGTAGGTGCTGGTGTTGTTGCGAAAGTAACTGCATAAGCATATTATAGTGACGGATTACGTCTCAGGTTGAGGGCTTTGGCTCTCAACTTGCATTATAGGTCAGTAGTTCAATTGGTAGAGCGTCGGTCTCCAAAACCGAATGTTGGGGGTTCGAGTCCCTCCTGACCTGCCATATTTTGAAATAAAAAGCTTGATGCTGGCTTAGTTGTTCATATAATAAGTCGCGAGTTCTACGACGAGTACAAAAATGTCGAATGATAAATCGCGTGACGCATTGAGCGACGCGCCAATTCCTCAAAGAAATAATTCTGCTGAAGTTGTTCGTTCTGGTTCGCCTTTAGATATTGTTCTATGGGTGATAGCAATAGCATTGTTGCTTTTAGCTACTATGGTGAATCAGCATTTGCCAGCGTATTGGGCACCGGCAAATAATGTTTGGGTGCGCGTTGGGGCAATTTTTGCTTGTATCGTTGTGGCTTTAGGTTTATTATACGCCACCCATCAAGGTAAAGGCTTCGTTCGTTTGCTAAAAGATGCACGAGTCGAATTGCGTCGAGTAACTTGGCCAACAAAACAAGAAACAGTCACTACTTCGTGGCAGGTTCTATTGGTTGTAGTTGTCGCATCATTGGTTTTATGGTGCTTTGACTATGGTTTGGGTTGGTTAATTAAGTTGATTATCGGGTAAAAGAGCTATGAAACGTTGGTACATTATTCATGCCTACTCTGGCTATGAAAAACAAGTGATGCGTTCACTTACAGAACGAATCCAGCGTAGCGCTGTTGCCGATAGCTTTGGTGATGTCCTTGTTCCTACCGAAGAAGTGGTAGAAATGAAGGATGGTAAGAAACGTAAATCTGAGCGTAAATTCTTTCCTGGCTATGTGTTAGTCGAAATGGAAATGAATGATGATACTTGGCATATCGTTAAAGAATGTCCAAAGGTTCTAGGTTTTATCGGTGGTACACCTGAAAAACCAGCACCAATCACTCAACGTGAAGCAGATGCGATTCTTGCGCGTGTACGTAATACTGGTGAAGTGCCACGTCCTAAAACGATGTTTGAGCCAGGTGAAGAATTACTTGTTATTGACGGTCCATTCACAGACTTTAAAGGTGTGGTGGAAGAAGTTCAATACGATAAGTCACGTTTAACGTTGACGATTAATGTATTTAATCGACCAACTCAGGTTGAACTCGAGTTTCGCCAAGTCGAAAAAACGATTTAATCTCAATTGGTTGAAAAGCGCCCGATTTTATCGGGCATTGTTGTTGTAACAGTAGTGTTGCGTAAAGATTGGGGAGCCTAGCGGCGTTTGTACCCAGAGGTATTTTAAAATGGCTAAGAAGATTGACGGCTATATCAAGCTGCAAGTTCCAGCTGGTAAAGCAAATCCATCTCCACCAATTGGTCCTGCATTAGGTCAACGTGGTGTAAACATCATGGCATTCTGTAAAGAATTCAATGCTGCTACACAAAAAGTTGAACCAGGTCTTCCAATTCCTGTAGTGATTACTGTGTACAACGACAAGTCGTTCACATTCATCATGAAAACTCCTCCAGCTTCTATTCTTCTTAAGAAAGCTGCTGGTATTCAAAAGGGTTCATCTGTACCAAACAAAACTAAAGTTGGTAAGTTGACTCGTGCTCAGTTAGAAGAAATTGCGACTACTAAAGAACCGGATTTAACTGGTGCTGATTTAGACGCACGTGTTCGTACCATCGCTGGTTCTGCACGTTCTATGGGCTTGGAAGTGGAGCTATAAGACATGGCAAAGTTAACTAAACGTCAAAAAGCCATTGCTGCTGCTGTTGAAGCAAACAAAGTTTACACTTTGGAAGAAGCAGTACAAGTTCTTAACAGCCTACCTGCTGCAAAGTTCAAAGAATCTTTGGATGTAGCTGTAAATCTTGGTGTAGACCCACGTAAATCTGACCAAGTTGTTCGTGGCGCAACTACATTACCTGCAGGTACTGGTAAAACTGTACGTGTAGCTGTATTTGCTCAAGGCGCGCAAGCAGAAGCTGCTAAAGAAGCTGGTGCTGATGTTGTAGGTTTTGATGACCTTGCTGAAAGCATCCAAGGTGGAAACCTTGACTTTGATGTTGTAATCGCTGCTCCTGACGCTATGCGTGTTGTTGGTAAGCTCGGTACAATTCTTGGTCCACGTGGTTTAATGCCAAACCCTAAAGTTGGTACTGTAACTCCTGACGTAGCGAATGCTGTTAAAAACGCTAAATCTGGTCAGGCTCGTTACCGTGTAGACAAAGCGGGTATTATCCATGCTGCGATCGGTCAATTAGGCTTTGATGCTGCTGCTATCCGTCAAAACGTTGAAACCTTAGTTGCTGACTTGAAAAAGTTAAAACCTGCAACTTCTAAAGGTGTATACATCAAAAAGATCACTTTGAGCTCAACTATGGGTCCTGGTCTTACAGTTGATGTAAACAACGTTTCTAACTAAGTTTAGACTTGGTAAAGAATTTTAAAGTCCTGATTGGGGACAGAACTTAAATAGAAATGTTTTCTATTTGGTTGGGTGGAGCGAAGCTTTATCCCTTACCCGTCAGGCGGACTTTGAATTGATAAATGAGAATTTATCAGCGTCAAAGACCTCAGGCGAAGAGTTGTCATTTTCGAATAGCACTTTTCTTAATAAACCAGCCTGCGTAGACGCGGTGGTGTGATTTGTTCCTCCTCCGCGTGTAAGTCGAAAGGCTTACGAATTGGGAGTGTGCCCATTGGGTACATAAATCACCTTAGGAGGTTTTACAATGGCTCTTCTTATTGAAGACAAAAAACAGATCGTTGCGGAAGTAAGTGAAGTTGCTTCTAAGGCGTTTGCAGCCGTTGTTGCTGACTACCAAGGCTTAAGCGTAGAGCAATTAACAACACTTCGTGTTGAAGCTCGTAAGTTAGGTGTTTCTACACGTATTGTACGTAACACTTTGGCTAAACGCGCACTTCAAGATACTCAATTCAATATCTTGAACGACAACCTTGTTGGTCCAACAATTCTAGGTTTTTCAACTTCTGAAGATGACATGGGTGCAGCTGCACGTTTGTTCGAAGATTTTGCTAAAACTAACAAAGCATTTGAGTTAAAAGCTGCTGCATTTGACGGCAAAGTTTATCAAGGTGCTGACGTTAGCGTAATTGCAAACCTTCCGAACCAAGAGAAAGCTCTTACTATGCTTGCCTCTGTCCTTCAAGCTCCTATTTCGAAATTGGGTCGCCTTATTACAGCGCTCAAAGAGAAAAACGAGTCAGAAGCTGCTTAATCAATTTTACACACCATTCAATATCCATTTGGAGTTATTCTCATGGCTTTAACTAACGAAGAAATCTTAAACGCAGTTGCTGAAAAAACTGTTCTTGAACTTGTTGAATTAATTTCTGCTTTCGAAGAGAAATTCAACGTTTCAGCTGCAGCTGTTGCTGTTGCTGCTCCAGCTGGTGGCGCTGCTGCTGCTGCTGAAGAACAATCTGAATTCAACGTTGAGTTGACTTCTTTCGGTGCTAACAAAGTAGCTGTAATTAAAGCAGTTCGTGAAGCAACTGGCCTTGGTCTTAAAGAAGCTAAAGACCTAGTTGAAGGTGCTCCTCAAGTTCTTAAAGAAGGCGTTTCTAAAGAGGAAGGCGAAGAACTTAAGAAGAAACTTGAAGAAGCTGGTGCTACAGTTACACTTAAGTAATTGTAAAAGGAGTCGGTTTTTAAATCGGCTCCATAAAATGGCTGATGGCTCTTGGGTCATCAGCCTTTTTGCGTTACAATAATCGGCTCGATTTTTGTTAGTTTTGTTTGTTTTTTAGAAAAATTCAAATAAAACAAGTAATTTCAAATGTTTACCAATATTTTTCTTTTTTAAAAATATTGTTAAGCGTTTTTATACCACTAAAAATTGCAGCATTTGTAAACAGTGGTGGCCATATCGGCCTGCGTAATTCCTTCTGAGCCCGTTCTGCAGGCGGGCTTGGTTTACTTTCCGAGGACTCCAGATGGCATACTCATATACCGAAAAGAAACGGATCCGTAAGAATTTTGGTAAATTGCCCCAAGTAATGGATGCACCGTACTTACTATCGATTCAGGTCGATTCGTACAGAACATTCTTGCAAGATGGCAAAACTCCAAAAAACCGCGAAGATATCGGTCTCCAAGCCGCATTTCGTTCAGTTTTTCCTATCGAAAGTTATTCTGGCAATGCTGCTTTAGAATTTGTTGAGTATAGCCTTGGTAAACCTGAGTTCGATGTACGCGAATGTATTCTTCGTGGTTCGACTTATGCGGCACCAATGCGCGTTAAAATTCGTTTGATTATTAAAGATCGCGAAACTAAATCAATTAAAGACGTAAGAGAACAAGAAGTCTATATGGGTGAAATTCCACTCATGACTGAAAACGGTACATTCGTCATTAATGGTACTGAGCGTGTAATCGTATCTCAATTACATCGTTCACCAGGCGTTTTCTTTGATCACGATAAAGGTAAAACCCACTCAAGTGGTAAAGTGTTGTATTCAGCACGTATCATTCCTTACCGTGGTTCATGGTTAGACTTTGAATTTGATGCAAAAGACTTAGTTTACGTACGTATTGACCGTCGTCGTAAATTACTTGCTACTGTTGTGTTACGTGCACTAGGTTATAACAACGAACAAATCTTGAATTTGTTCTATGAAAAAGTACCTGTGTATCTTGATATGGGTAGCTACCAGATTGATCTAGTACCTGAACGTTTACGTGGGGAAATGGCTCAATTTGATATTGCTGATAATGACGGTAAAGTTATTGTTGAGCAAGGTAAGCGTATTAATGCTCGTCACGTACGTCAAATGGAAGCTGCTGGTTTAACAAAACTTTCAGTTCCTGATGAATACTTATATGAGCGTATCACTGCTGAAAATATTACTTTGCGTGATGGTGAAGTAATTGCTGCGAATACTTTGTTAAGCCATGAAGTTATGGTGAAACTAGCAGAAGGTGGTGTTAAACAGTTCAATATCTTGTTTACGAACGATATTGACCGTGGTTCGTTTGTTGCTGACACATTACGTGCAGATACAACAGCTGGCCGTGAAGAAGCATTAGTTGAAATTTATAAAGTAATGCGTCCAGGCGAGCCGCCAACAAAAGAAGCTGCTGAAAACTTATTCAATAACTTATTCTTCTCTTCTGAGCGTTATGACTTATCTCCAGTAGGTCGTATGAAGTTCAACCGTCGTTTGGGTCGTCCATACGAAGTTGGTACTGACCAGAAGTCACGTGAAGTAGAAGGTATTTTATCGCACGAAGATATCATTGATGTATTACGTACATTAGTTGAAATCCGTAACGGTAAAGGTGAAGTCGACGATATCGATCACTTGGGTAACCGTCGTGTACGTTCTGTTGGTGAAATGACTGAAAACCAATTCCGTGTTGGTTTGGTACGTGTTGAACGTGCTGTTAAAGAACGTTTAAGCCAAGCAGAAACAGATAACTTGTCTCCACAAGATCTAATTAACGCTAAACCAGTTGCAGCTGCAATCAAAGAATTCTTTGGTTCAAGCCAATTATCTCAGTTCATGGACCAAAACAACCCATTATCTGAGATTACGCATAAGCGTCGTGTATCAGCGCTTGGGCCTGGTGGTTTAACACGTGAACGTGCGGGCTTTGAAGTACGTGACGTACATCAAACTCACTATGGTCGTGTATGTCCAATTGAAACGCCGGAAGGTCCAAACATTGGTTTGATCAACTCGCTTTCAGTATATGCAAAAGCAAATGACTTTGGTTTCTTGGAAACACCTTACCGTAAAGTAGTAGATGGTCGAGTAACTGATGCAGTTGAATACCTTTCTGCGATTGAAGAAGTAGGTACTGTTATTGCACAGGCCGATTCTGCAGTAGATAAAGATGGCAACCTAACAGAAGAATTTGTTTCTGTTCGTCATCAAGGTGAATTCGTACGTATGCCACCAGAAAAAGTGACGCATATGGACGTTTCTGCTCAGCAGGTCGTATCTGTTGCTGCATCACTTATTCCATTCCTTGAACACGATGACGCGAACCGTGCGCTTATGGGTTCAAACATGCAACGTCAGGCAGTTCCTACTCTACGTGCGGATAAACCGCTTGTAGGTACAGGTATGGAAGCGAACGTTGCACGTGACTCTGGTGTGTGTGTAATCGCAAACCGTGGTGGTGCAATTGAATACGTAGATGCTTCTCGTATCGTTATTCGTGTAAACGAAGATGAAATGATCGCTGGTGAGGCTGGTGTAGATATCTACAACCTCATTAAATATACGCGTTCTAACCAGAACACTTGTATCAACCAAAATATTATCGTGAATTTGGGCGACAAAGTTGCTCGCGGTGATATCTTGGCAGACGGTCCGTCTACAGATATGGGTGAGCTTGCGCTTGGTCAAAACATGCGCGTTGCGTTCATGACTTGGAATGGTTACAACTATGAAGACTCGATCTTATTATCTGAGCGCGTACTTCAAGAAGACCGTTTAACTTCTATTCATATTCAAGAATTATCTTGTGTAGCGCGTGATACTAAGTTAGGTGCAGAAGAAATTACTGCCGATATTCCTAACGTTGGTGAAGCTGCACTTTCTAAACTTGATGAATCAGGTATCGTTTATATCGGTGCTGAAGTTACAGCAGGTGACATCCTTGTTGGTAAAGTAACGCCTAAAGGTGAAACTCAGTTAACTCCTGAAGAAAAATTGCTTCGTGCAATCTTTGGTGAGAAAGCAGCTGACGTTAAAGATTCATCTTTACGTGTTCCATCTGGTACAAAAGGTACAGTTATCGATGTTCAAGTCTTCACTCGTGATGGCTTAGAGAAAGATGACCGTGCATTGGCGATCGAAAAAGCACAACTTGATGCTTACCGTAAAGACTTGAAAGAAGAATACAAGATCTTTGAAGAAGCAGCTCGTGAGCGTGTAATTCGTTTGCTTAAAGGCCAAGAGTCTAATGGCGGTGGTTCAACTAAACGTGGTGACAAACTCGTTGAAGAAGTGTTATCTGGTTTAGAGCTTGTTGATTTACTTGAAATTCAACCGGCAGATGAAGCAATCGCTGAGCGTTTAACTCAAATTCAAGTGTTCTTAAAAGAAAAGAGCGCAGAAATTGATGAGAAATTCGCTGAGAAGAAACGTAAGCTTGCAACAGGTGATGAACTAACAACTGGCGTATTGAAAGTTGTTAAAGTTTACTTAGCTGTTAAACGTCGTATTCAGCCTGGTGATAAGATGGCTGGTCGTCACGGTAACAAGGGTGTTGTATCTAACATCTTACCTGTTGAAGACATGCCACACGATGCTAACGGTGTACCAGTAGATATCGTATTGAACCCGTTGGGCGTACCATCTCGTATGAACGTGGGTCAGATTCTTGAGACTCACTTAGGTATGGCGGCTAAAGGGCTTGGTGATAAAATCGAGAAAATGTTGAAAGAACAGCGTACAGTTTTAGAACTGCGTGAATTCTTAGACAAGATTTATAACAAAGTCGGTGGTGAGCAAGAAGATCTTGATAGCTTAACTGATGCTGAAGTCTTGGCACTTTCAGGCAACTTACGTGCAGGTGTACCTTTGGCTACTCCTGTATTCGATGGTGCTGAAGAAAGTCAAATTAAAGACTTGCTTGAGTTAGCTGGTATCTCTCGTACAGGTCAAACAGTGTTGTTTGATGGTCGTACTGGTGAACAGTTTGATCGTCCTGTAACTGTAGGTTACATGTACATGCTCAAATTGAACCACTTGGTTGATGACAAGATGCATGCGCGTTCAACTGGTTCTTACTCTCTTGTTACACAGCAACCGCTTGGTGGTAAAGCACAATTCGGTGGTCAGCGTTTCGGTGAGATGGAGGTCTGGGCACTCGAAGCTTACGGCGCAGCATATACTCTCCAAGAGATGTTAACTGTTAAGTCGGATGACGTTGAAGGTCGTACACGCATCTATAAGAATATTGTAGATGGTAACCATTATATGGATCCGGGTATGCCTGAATCGTTCAACGTATTGACCAAAGAGATCCGTTCTTTAGGTATCAACATTGAACTGAAAAATGGTGACTAAGTCGTAAGACTCACGATTTTTTAGGTAAAAACAATATTTGTGACCCAGTCGGGTAAGCATTGCTTCCCGACACACGGAGAAAAAAATTGAAAGACTTGCTCGATATCATGCGTAAGAAAACGGACTCAGATGGTCATGCACCAATTGAGTTTGACCGTATCCGTATTGGTCTTGCGTCACCAGAAATGATTAAGTCATGGTCTCATGGTGAAGTTAAAAAACCTGAGACAATTAACTACCGTACTTTTAAACCTGAACGTGACGGTTTGTTCTGTGCCAAAATTTTTGGTCCAGTAAAAGATTACGAATGCTTGTGTGGTAAATACAAGCGTATGAAATACAAAGGCGTCATTTGTGAAAAATGTGGCGTTGAAGTAACTACAGCGAAAGTTCGTCGTGAACGTATGGGTCACATTGAACTTGCTTCTCCAGTTGCACATATCTGGTTCTTAAAATCGTTACCGAGCCGTATCGGTTTATTATTAGATATGACACTTCGTGATATCGAACGTGTATTGTATTTCGAATCATACGTTGTAACTGACCCAGGTATGACTCCGTTTGAAAAGTATCAACTTTTAACAGACGAAGAATACTTCAATGCACTTGAAGAACACGGTGATGAATTCACTGCGAAAATGGGTGCAGAAGCGGTTCAGGACTTGTTGAAAGATATCGATCTTGAAGCTGAAATCGCACGTTTACGTGAAGAAATTCCTCAAACAACTTCTGAAACGAAGTTGAAAAAAGCGTCTAAACGCTTGAAATTGATGGAAGCATTCAAAGATTCGAACAACAAGCCAGAATGGATGGTGATGAATGTACTTCCTGTACTTCCACCTGATTTACGTCCATTAGTTCCACTTGAAGGTGGTCGTTTCGCGACTTCTGACTTGAACGATTTATATCGTCGTGTCATTAACCGTAACAACCGTTTGAAGCGTCTTCTTGACCTTGCTGCTCCAGATATCATCGTACGTAACGAAAAACGTATGTTACAAGAGTCTGTAGATGCATTGCTTGATAACGGCCGTCGTGGTCGTGCGATTACTGGTTCTAACAAACGTCCATTAAAATCTTTGGCAGATATGATCAAAGGTAAACAAGGTCGTTTCCGTCAGAACTTATTAGGTAAGCGTGTTGACTATTCTGGTCGTTCGGTAATTACTGTAGGTCCTACTTTACGTCTTCACCAATGTGGTCTTCCGAAGAAAATGGCACTTGAATTATTCAAGCCATTCATTTTCGCGAAACTACAAGCTTCAGGTCAGGCGACTACCATTAAAGCTGCGAAGAAAATGGTTGAGCGTGAGACTCCGGAAGTTTGGGACGTTCTTGCTTCTGTAATTCGTCAACACCCAGTAATGTTGAACCGTGCGCCAACACTTCACCGTTTAGGTCTTCAAGCATTTGAACCTATTCTTATTGAAGGTAAGGCAATCCGTCTTCACCCACTCGTTTGTGCTGCGTTTAACGCCGACTTCGATGGTGACCAAATGGCGGTACACGTTCCATTGACACTTGAAGCACAGTTAGAAGCTCGTGCATTGATGATGTCAACAAACAACATCTTGTCACCAGCAAACGGTGAGCCAATCATCGTTCCTTCTCAGGACGTTGTCTTGGGTCTTTACTACATCACACGTGATGCTGTAAATGCCAAAGGTGAAGGCATGGTGTTCGCGGATACTCATGAAGTAAACCGTGCACTTGCTACTGGTCAGGTTGCGATCCATGCGCGTGTTAAAGTACGTGTACACCAAACTGTTATCAATGAAAATGGTGAACGTGAACACCAAACTATTATTGTTGATACAACACCTGGTCGTTGTTTGCTTTGGGAAATTGTTCCACAAGGCTTGAGCTTTGACATGATCAACCTTGAGATGACTAAAAAGAACATCTCTAAATTGATCAACTCTTGCTACCGTAAACTTGGTTTGAAAGATACAGTTATCTTTGCTGACCAATTAATGTACTTGGGCTTCCGTCAAGCGACTCGTTCAGGTGTATCTGTAGGTATGGAAGACATGCTCATTCCACCTACTAAGCACACAATTATTGATAAAGCAGAAACAGAAGTTCGTGAAATCGAACAACAGTTCGAACAAGGTTTCGTAACTGCTGGTGAGCGTTATAACAAAGTTGTCGATATCTGGGCGCGTACAAACGACCAAGTTGCTAAAGCAATGATGGATAACTTGTCTTATACACTTGTTAAAAACAAACAAGGTGAAGACGAGAAACAAAAATCATTCAACAGCATCTATATGATGTCTGACTCGGGTGCCCGTGGTAGTGCGGCGCAGATTCGTCAGCTTGCTGGTATGCGTGGTTTGATGGCAAAACCGGATGGCTCGATTATTGAGACTCCGATTAAAGCGAACTTCCGTGAAGGTTTAACAGTACTTCAGTACTTTATTTCAACACACGGTGCGCGTAAAGGTTTGGCCGATACAGCATTGAAAACTGCGAACTCTGGTTATTTGACTCGTCGTCTTGTAGACGTAGCGCAAGACTTGGTAATTACTGAACCTGACTGTGGTACAGCGGGTGGTTTAGTAATGACTCCATTCATTCAGGGTGGTGATGTCATCGAGCCATTACGTGACCGCGTATTAGGTCGTGTAACTGCTGAAGACGTACGTCGTGCATCTGATGATGAAGTTGTATTACCTCGCGGTACGTTAATTGACGAGAAAATCGCAGCTCAGCTTGAAGAAGCTGGTGTCGATGAAGTTAAAGTACGCTCAGTAATCGCATGTGAATCAACATTCGGTGTATGTGCTCGTTGTTATGGTCGTGATCTTGCACGTGGTCACTTGGTGAACCCAGGTGAATCAGTTGGTGTAATGGCTGCACAGTCAATCGGTGAGCCGGGTACACAGTTAACGATGCGTACGTTCCACGTTGGTGGTGCTGCGAGCCGAACTTCTGCTGCGAACAGTGTTCAAGTACGTAACAAAGGTACTGTACGTTTCCATAACGTGAAAACTGTACAACATGCAAAAGGCCACTTGGTTTCAGTTTCACGTTCAGGTGAAATTGGTATTGCCGATGATTTAGGTCGTGAGCGCGAGCGTTATAAACTTCCTTACGGTGCAAGCATCTTGTTGAAAGATGGTGAAGCTGTAGAAGCTGGCGGTATCGTAGCGACTTGGGATCCGCATACACATCCATTGGTAACAGAAGTTGCTGGTAAAGCGCGCTTCAGCCAAATCGCTGATGGCGTAACTGCAACATCGAAAACTGATGATGCAACTGGTATGACTACTGTTGAAATCTTGCCTGTAACAGCTCGTCCTGCTTCTGGTAAAGATTTACGTCCTGCAATCGTGTTGGATACAACAGATGGCGGCGAACAGTTCTACTTCTTGCCACAAAATACAATCGTAACTGTCCGTGATGGCGAAACGATTGGTGTGGGTGACGTTATTGGTCGTGTACCACAAGAAACATCACGTACTCGTGATATTACCGGTGGTCTTCCGCGTGTAGCTGACTTGTTCGAAGCGCGTAAGCCAAAAGAGCATGCAATTCTTGCTGAAGTATCAGGTGTTGTAAGCTTCGGTAAAGAGACTAAGGGTAAAAACCGTTTGGTAATTACTCCTGATGATGGTTCTGAGATTTACGAAGAATTGATTCCAAAATGGCGTCAAATCAACGTATTCGAAGGCGAGCATGTGAACCGTGGTGAGACTATTTCTGATGGTCCACAAAACCCACATGACATCTTGCGCTTGAAAGGTGAAGTTGCATTAACTAACTACATCGTGAACGAAGTTCAAGACGTTTACCGTCTCCAAGGTGTAAAAATCAACGATAAGCACATTGAAGTTATCGTACGTCAAATGTTGCGTAAAGTTGATATCACTGATGGCGGTGATACAAGCTTCATTAAAGGCGAGCAAGTGGATTACATCCGCGTTGTTCAAGAGAACCAAGCTGTCTTGGCTCAGAACAAGTTCCCTGCGAAGTTTGAACGTCAATTGATGGGTATTACGAAAGCATCGCTTTCTACTGACTCGTTCATCTCTGCTGCATCGTTCCAGGAAACAACTCGTGTGTTAACTGAAGCGGCTGTAACAGGTAAAGAAGATGATTTACGTGGCTTGAAAGAAAACGTTGTAGTAGGTCGCTTGATTCCAGCAGGTACTGGTCTTGCGTACCACTTAGAGCGTCGTCGTCAAGAGGCAGAAGCTGCAGAGCATGAGCTTCATAATGACTTCAGCGAAGTAGACCAAGCATTTAGCCAAGCATTAAACTCTGAACAATTCTAAGTTTAGGCTGGCAATAAAAAAGGCACCTTAGGGTGCCTTTTTTATTTATATTTATTTATAACAATTTTAAATTGTAATTACATAAACATATTAAAGAGCCATTATTTTATTACTTAAGCGGGATAAATACTCCACAAAAACACACTAGGCTACCTGCTTATGAAGACTGGAGTAAATCTAATGAAAAAAATGATGATGATTGTTAGTGTTGGCCTGATGTCTACAACTTTGTTTGTTGGTTGTCAGAATGCAAGCCCAGAAAGTCAACGTATTGGTTCAGCTGCTATTGGTGGTGGTGCAGGTGGTGCAGTAGGAAAACACGTGGGCGGTAATATAGGTGCAGGTCTAGGAGCGGCACTCGGTGCAGGTGTTGCGGCTAATGCAAAAGGGTCTAGCAGTAAAACCGTACGTAATAGTGCAATTGGTGCTGGTGTCGGCGCTGTATTAGGTGGAGCAATTATTGGTGGTGACGCTGGTGCTGCTACAGGTGGAGCATTGGGTGGTAGTGCCGGTGCAGCCTATGAAGAGAAGAAAGGGAAGTACTAAAAGTATCCTTAATAATTGTTAAACTATAGAAGTCTTTATGTGATTAAAGACTTCTTTTTTATAATTAAAATTTTGCTTAATAAATATAAAAGGCAGAGCTTTACAAAATATCAATCGATTAGGACAGACGGATAACACAATCTGATCAAATTCCTCATAAAAGGGGATTATTCTTTTCTCTAGAACAGATCATTGTGAGAACGGTCATGAAAAAAACAATTGGATTAGTTTCTGCTTTAATGTTGTCTACACTTATGTTCACAGGCTGCCAAAATATGAGCCCATCTGACCAACGTATTGGTGCAGCAGCAGCAGGTGGAGCACTTGGTGGTGGTTTAGGTAACCATGTAGGTGGCGGTATTGGTGCAGGCTTAGGCGCAGCGGTAGGTGCAGGCGTAGGTTCTAATACCCAAGGCGGCAGTAAACAGACAACGACTAAGAGTGCGATTGGTGCTGGTATCGGTTCAGTCGTAGGTAAAGCACTGATTGGTGGTGACTCTGGTGCTGCAATTGGCGGTGCAATCGGTGGTGGTGCTGGTGCAGCGATTGAAGAGAAAAGATAAAAAATTAACAAATAAAAATAAGCGCTTTTAGCGCTTATTTTTATTGAGGAAAAGGTTTCGCTTTTTTACGTCTGATATAAAGCGTTTTCTGAACCTCTGCAATTCTTACCCCAGATTCATCAAAAATGTTTAGATGATAAGTTCTTAAAACAGGTTCATAGTTCTCGGCAAGTTCACGAATTTGTTCTATTTCAGCTAAATCAACTCGAATATCTGCATGTACAGTACTGCGTCCTGGAGAAAGAAAATTGATTTCGGCAGCTTTGTCCCAAACAATATATTTTGATCCGAGATGATGCATAAGAATCATCATATAAAATGGGTCAACCATTGAATAAAGGCTTCCACCAAAATGTGTACCGACTAAATTTTGGTTTTTCCAAGTCAGCGGCATCTTTACACGCACATGGCAAAGTTCTAAATTCATGATTTCAATATAAATCCCTGCGCCACGATAAGGGGGATAGTGATTAAATAGAAATTTTGAAATCGTAGGATTGTTCTGAAGTCTTCTTAAAATAGCCATAATAGTCAATTTTTTTTATTGCAACAGTATTCATACTAGATAAGTATCATCTTTTTTATATTGATGGCAATGCTCTATCCGACTAACGACATGATCGATTGAAAAACAAGATAGGAAATGATTATGCAGCCAAAAGTTCATACAGTAACAACAAGTGATCAACAAACGCTTTGTGCTAAAACATGGGGTGACGAAAAAAATACACCGTTGGTTTTAGTACATGGTTATCCTGACAATCAAGAAGTATGGGAATCAATCATTGAGCATTTGATCAATGACTTCTATATTGTTACTTACGATGTACGTGGAGCTGGTTTGTCATCTATACCAAAACGTATACGTGATTACCGTTTAGAGCGTTTATCTCTAGATCTCCAAGAAGTTGTTGATGAGTTATTGCCAAATCGTCAATTCCATATGGCTGCACATGATTGGGGTTCGATTCAGTCTTGGGAGTCTGTCACCGAGCCTAAGTTCAAAGGTCGTTTATTATCATACATCACCATTTCTGGACCATGTCTTGATCATGCAGCTTTATTTTTACGTGATAAATTTAAATCTTCACCAGCTCAAATCTTAAAAATATTAACTAAATCTTGGTATATCGGGGCATTCCATCTTCCGTTATTAGCACCAACTGTATGGTCTCTTTTTAGTCCAGAAAAATGGGGTAAAGTTCTTACTCAGTTGGAGAGGAAAAGTAATTTACCTTTAAATAATAATATTAATGCTGATGGTAAATATGGCATTAATTTATATCGTGCCAATTTTATTCCTCGCTTAACTAGCCCACGTCAACGTTATGCGCAGTGTCCAGTAAAAGCTGTTATTTTAAAATATGATACTTTTGTAAGTCCAGAATACATCACTGAGGCTATGCCAAAGTGGGTTGAAAAATTTGAATATGTAGAGCTTAACGCAAATCACTGGGCCATTCTGAGTGAGCCAGAGAAAATAGCAACTCATATTCGTGAGTTTATTAAAGCTCAAGCGTAACAGTGAAATAACTGCATAAAACTGTTAATTCGGCGATATTTTCGGCTTCATAGATATGAATCTGCTAGAATATCGCCTTTTGTTTTGCTCTGAACTTATTCATGAATGCTGTCGTTATTGCGATTGCAGTGATGTTCTTATTATCACTGGCGCGCGTTTCTGTCGTATTGACTTTAGTGGTTTCTGCCATTGTGGGCGGCCTCGTAGCAGGTTTAAGCCTTTCCCAAACCGTTGAAGCTTTTAACGCTGGTCTTGGCGATGGTGCTGAAGTTGCACTTGCCTATGCAGTGTTAGGGGCATTTGCTCTGGCACTTTCAAAATCTGGATTGCCTGATTTACTTGCCCATAAGCTGATTGGTTTATTGGGAATGGAAGCTGGGAAAAGCCGTCAGACTAAAGTGAAGTATCTCCTCTTAGGTATTTTATTAATTTCTGCTATTTTCTCTCAAAACCTTATTCCAGTTCATATTGCCTTTATTCCTGTACTGGTTCCGCCACTGTTACGGGTAATGAACCATTTAAAATTAGACCGCCGCGCCGCAGCCTGTGTACTTACGCTAGGTTTGGTTGGTACTTATATTTTTCTTCCGGTTGGATTTGGTGCAATTTTCCTTGAACAGATTCTGATGGGAAATATCAACAAAATTGGGGCAGCGTACGGCTTACATGTTGATCGGGCAATGATGCCAATTGGCATGGCCATTCCTGTTTTAGGTATGGTGTTAGGCACCTTGGTTGCTGTATTTATTAGCTACCGTAAACCAAGAATTTATGCTGATCGTGCGATTACACCTGTGACCACGATTGATCTAGATAAACCTCTTCGCGCAACAACCCAGGATGAAACAGCTGACTTAAAAGCAGATGCTGAAGAGTTAAAGCATGAAGCAGAGCAAGCACCAGTTATTGCAAAGAAAACGATCTTGATGGCATTGCTCGCAATTGGCTTGACGCTTGCTGCGCAGCTATATTCAGGTTCGATGATTTTGGGTGGTTTAGTCGGTTTTGCTGTTCTATCTACCGCCGGAATTTTTAAATGGCAAGATGCAGATGATGTCTTTGTACAAGGCATGCGAATGATGGCTTTAGTAGGCTTCATCATGATTTCTGCTGCCGGTTTCGCCTCAGTAATGACTCATACTGGTGATATTAATCAGCTAGTAAATGGTGTAGTCGAGATTATTGGAGATAACCGCGCGCTTGCTGCTTTCCTAATGCTTTGTATTGGCTTATTTGTGACAATTGGTATTGGTTCATCTTTCTCAAGTGTTCCTGTATTAGCTGTTATTTATGTGCCTTTATGTGTGCAGTTTGGTTTCTCACCATTAGCAACGATTGCACTTATTGGTACAGCAGCAGCATTAGGTGATGCTGGATCGCCAGCCTCTGACTCAACCTTAGGGCCAACAGCTGGTTTAGGTGTGGATGGGCAACACGATCATATTTGGGATACAGTCGTACCTACCTTTATTCACTTTAATATTCCGCTATTAATTTTTGGCTGGATCGCTGCAATGGTTTTATAAAGTTTTTATAAAATATTAAAGTGTAAACCTTCTTAATAACGATCTTTAGATTTAAATTAAGAAGGTTTTTTTATTGCCTAAATAAAAAATGTATTTTAAATAAATTATATTAAAATACTCAGAATTAAAAGTATATTAAAATGGTTGGTAATATAAAATAATCTTGATTAATATAGTTGGGATTAAAACCTATTAAAATAGTTGGTTAATATATAATTTTATTTAAAACAGTTATTTAAAAATAAATAATAAAATAATTTTATAATGAGTATTGCATGGTTTTAAAATAAATGTTTATTATAAATATAAATAAGGTTGGAGATATTAAAGTGTTCAAAAAAGCTTTGGTTGTTGCATTAATGGGGGTGTCTTCTTTTACTTTTGCTGGTAATTGGCAAGTGAAATTTGGTGGTAGTGCTATTGCTCCATCAGAAGATACAACGACTCCTTTAGGTGTGGTAAAAGCAGATCAAGAATATGCATTTACGCCATCAGTAGAATACTTTTTTGGTCAGTCTCCATTTTCGGCAGAATTATTATTAGCAACACCTATTAATCATGATGTATTGCTAGATGGTAAAAATGCAGCACGTATTAAACAATTACCACCAACAATTACTGCAAAATATCATTTTAAAAACTCTACACGTTTTACCCCGTATATTGGTATTGGTGCCACAGCATTTATTCCTTGGGATGAAGAAGGGGCAGCAGTAAAAGTTAAAGAAGATTTTGGTTTGGCAGGTCAAGTTGGTTTTAATTTCCAACCTGCTGATGCTAAAAACTGGGGTGTATTTGTAGATGTACGTTATGCTGATATTAGTCCTGAAGTAACAATTGATCCATCAATTGCTAACTACAAGTTTGATCTAGATATTAATCCTTTTGTTTATACTTTGGGTTATAGCTATAAATTTTAAGCATAATAATAAATAGAAAAATATAATAATAAACCTAGACTCAGGCACCTCACATATATTTTATGTGAGGTTTTTTTATGGATTTTATTTGCACTAAAAAAAGCATAAAACAGACAGTTTTATACATATTTTTTGCAAGTTTTTTTCTAAACTAACTTCTATTCATTACAAGCATGGGAAGAAAAAGATGAATAATAAATTAGTGATTTGTTTAGCACTTCTGAGCGGTATTGCTTTTACACAAAGTTCACAAGCTGCGAGTTTTTCGTGTGATGCTGCAAAAACGAAAACGGAAAAAAGTATTTGTAAAAATCGTTCTTTAAATGATGCTGATGTAAAAATGGCAACAACGTATCAAATTGTCCTGCATGCTTTACCTATGGGTGGACGTGATAGCCAGAAAGATGCTCAATATCAATGGCTGAAAAAGCGAAATGCTTGTGCGGCTAGCGTAAGTTGTATTAGCAAAGCTTATCAACAACGTCAAAAGCAGTTAGATACGATATTGCAAGATAGAGTGTTAAGCCACGGTCCGTTTTAATTAGAGTAAAAATTTTTAATATTCAGGATTGAAAAATTCTAGAAGTACTCCATTCATAAAGCATTCGAGAACAAACAGCTTCAAAATTTAAGGAGTGATTTATGAGTGAACAAGCATCACAAAATTATAGTTTCCAAGCAGAAGTTGCCCAGCTTTTACATTTAGTGACGCATTCTCTCTATTCTAACCCTGAGATTTTCTTACGTGAGCTTATCTCTAATGCATCAGATGCATGTGATAAATTACGTTTTGAAGGAATTAATCATCCTGAATATTATGAAA
Source organism: Acinetobacter sp. AOR43_HL (assembly GCF_027854635.1). Taxonomy (NCBI): domain Bacteria; kingdom Pseudomonadati; phylum Pseudomonadota; class Gammaproteobacteria; order Moraxellales; family Moraxellaceae; genus Acinetobacter; species Acinetobacter sp. AOR43_HL. The sequence continues at coordinate 348,770 of NZ_JAKTHX010000018.1, read as the reverse complement.
ATGATCCGGACTTACATGTACGAATCAGCTTAAATAAAGAAGATAAAACGTTAACAATTTCTGATAACGGTATTGGTTTAAGCCAACAAGAAGCAATTGATAACTTAGGTACGATTGCGAAGTCAGGCACTAAAGATTTCATGTCAAAATTGACTGGTGATCAAAAAGCAGATGCTCAGTTGATTGGTCAATTTGGTGTTGGTTTTTATTCAGGTTTTATTGTTGCCGACAAAATTACGGTTGAATCACGCCGTGCAGGCTTAGATGCATCTGAAGGGGTGCGCTGGATTAGTGGTGGTACAGGGGAGTTTGAAGTTCAGCAAATTGATAAGGCATCACGTGGTACCGACATTATTCTTCACTTACGTGATGATGCGCTTGATTATTTAGAATCTTATAAAGTTAAGCAGATTGTTAATAAATATTCTGACCACATTAGCTTGCCAATTGAAATGCAAAAAGAAGTTTGGCAGGAAGAAGAAGTTGCTGAAGGTGAGGAACCTAAAGGCGGCCAAATGGTCAAAACTGACGCGTGGGAAGCGATCAACTCGGCAAGTGCTTTATGGACACGTAATAAAAGCGAAGTAACTGAAGAGCAATATATTGAGTTCTATAAAAACTTAACTCATGACTTTGAAGCACCGCTCGCATGGGCACATAACCGTGTTGAAGGTAGTACGGAATATACCCAATTACTCTATATTCCAAGTAAAGCACCACATGACATTTTTACTCGTGAAGCAAAAGCGGGAATTAAGCTATATGTAAAACGCGTCTTTATTATGGACGATGCAGATAATTTAATTCCAAACTATTTGCGCTTTGTGCAAGGTGTAGTGGACAGCGCTGATTTGCCGCTTAATGTTAGCCGTGAGTTGTTGCAAGAAAGCCGTGATGTTAAAACGATTCGTGAAGGTAATGCACGCCGTGTATTAACTGTACTTGATGGTTTGGCTAAATCGGAAGATGAAAAAGACCAAGAAAAATTCAAAACCTTCTATAGTGAGTTTGGTTCAGTACTTAAAGAAGGCTTGGGTGAAGACTTTGGTAACCGTGAACGTATTTTAAAATTATTACGTTATGCGACTTCAACAAATGATGAAGTAACCACTTCTTTTGCTGACTATAAGGCACGTATGAAAGAAGGCCAAAAAGCCATCTATTATGTGACTGCTGACAGTCTAGCAGCAGCTAAAAACTCGCCGCAGCTTGAGTTGTTTAAGAAAAAAGGCATTGAAGTATTATTAATGGCAGAGCGCGTTGACGAATGGGCAATGAATTTTGTTCAAGAGTTTGACGGTACGCCATTAAAGAATGTGTCGAAAGGGGCTGTTGATTTAGGGGATTTGCAAGATGCTGAAGAGAAGAAAGCACTTGAGCAAGCAGCTGAACAGTTTAAGCCTGTTGTTGAGAAACTAAGTGACTCATTAAAGGCTAAAACTAAAGAAGTACGTGTAACTACACGACTAGTTGATTCTCCAGCGTGTTTAGTAACAAGTGAAGGTGAGTTGTCTCCACAACTTATTCGTATGCTTAAACAAGCGGGGCAAGCCGTACCTGAAATTAAGCCAATTTTAGAAATTAACCCTGAACATCCTTTAGTGAAAAAACTTGAAGGCTCAGAGCAGTTTGATGACTTGGCAAACGTGATTTTCGATCAGGCTGTGATTGCTGAAGGTGGTTTACCTGAAGACCCAGCAGCTTACGTGAAACGCATTAATAGCTTATTGTTGAAATAATTTTTTGATATAAAAAAAGCCTCTGAACTGTTAGGGGCTTTTTTGTGGATAAAGAAAGAGTTATCCACAACCTGATGATTTTTGTTTAAAAATTAGCTTCAAGATTCATTTGCACACTGAGTTGGTGTCTCGGATCATCATCAATATGGTTAAAAAAATTAAGATCATTTTGCATAAAAATCCAATCTCTCCATATCGGTTGGCGCCATGAAATATAAGGACCCCAGCTATTTAGTCGAATATCATTTTTGGTATATACGCCACCGCTATAAATACCGTAAGTCAGACTATTATCTTTTACAAACTCAAATTGTTGAAAAGTCCAATTGCCCCAGTTGAAATCTTCATTTTCGCTCTTGTTTACATTAAATTTATTAGAAAATAATGTGTTATCTTGCATTTTTTGCGTTAGGTTTAGCGTGGTTTCAGTGTAGTTTCGGCTAGTAGATCCGTAGCGAAATATCTGCTCTGTATCAAAGCTAATGTTATGTCTCAAATTCCATTTCTTTTTTGCCAGAAACTGGACATACACATCACTCTCAGAGTTAGAGCCTAAATCGATGTCATTTTCAAAAGGCATCCATGTTGAAATGGTGGCCCAGCTTGCACTCAGTGGATTAGTAGCCGAAACCTGTGCCGATGAGTTTTTCTTCTTTTTCTTACCAAAGGCTTTATAAGTTTGTTCAGGCTGAGTCGCACGTTTCCATAACGTATCATTTCCAAATACAGCCATAAGCTCTTGAATTAAACCAGCATCAGATAAAGTATTGTTTGTCTCTACTTCACAAGGAGAGAGTGAAAGCGATTGTCTTTTTACTTTAGCGAAACTCGTAGAAGAATAGGGATAACGCCGTGACCGTTGGTATTTTAAAGAGTTATAAAAAAATTGAGTATGTGGAAGTAAAGCTAATAAACCTAAACTATAAATACAAATGAAGACTGCCGATTTATTTTGAAATGGAGAAGAAGAAAATTGATTCATTTTAAAAGATAAGGAATCAAAAATAAAATTAGAACAATACTTTAAAAGGCTAATCTTAAAATTTTATTTAAAAGTATTTTGTTATTCATCACCTTGGATAAGGTTCCAAGGTGATGGTTGCTAGCTTAGAAAAGTGCTTCTAAACGTAAGAAGGTGCTGACAAAATGATTACGGTCTTCGCGGTGGTCATTAAAGTAATTTACATCGCCTTGTACAAAGAACCATTCACGTAAAACGGGTTGGCGCCATGAAACAAAGGGTCCCCAACTGTTTAAACGCAAGTCATTGTCGTTGTAATAACCGCTAGTATAAATACCATAGTTAAAACGGTTGTTTGCAAAGAAACTGTGTTCGCGGAAAGTTCGGTTTTCCCAAGCTAGATCATCATCTTGATCATCGGCATAGGTTAGGCTGAACTGATTGGATAAAATCGGCTGATTCGGTCTAGCATGAGTAAGTTCAAGATTAGTACGTAAGTAGTTTTCGCTGTCTATGCCGTAACGATAAATTTGTTCAGCATAAAACTTAAAATCATTACGAAGCTGCCAATCTCTCGATGCTTTTAAACGAACATAAATATCGTCTCCAGAACGAATACCTAAGTCTGCATCGGTTTCAAAAGGCAGTTTTTTTGAGAAATTTGACCAACGCAAAGCAATTGAGCTGTTGTCATCTCGAGTTTGCTTACCATCTAACTTCTTATTAGAGTCGTGATTTGGGTTTTGGTTAATATTGGCTGGGCTGTTATTAAATTCATTATCTAAAGAGTCATCACCAAATACCACGCTTAAACGTTTTTCTAGCGTAGGGAGCTTAATCTTACCGCGAATTCTGGGCTTAATTTCAAAGTTGTCGTATTCATTCCAATAGTTATCAACCATGACGCGGATAGTTGCAGTAGCTGGTTTTTGTGGATCAACTTCACCAAACCAATTATCAATTTTTTCAGAAGTACGATCGGCCCAATTACGAATTTTCTTTTGCTTACGATCAACCCAGGTTTGATCTTCGGTTTGTTCGGTAGGCGGAACAATAGGCTCATTAGACTGCTCTGGAAAAATGGTTGGGGTTGCGTCTACCCAACGCGGAATTTGATCTAAGAGATTTTCGTCTGTGGTGACTTCAGTTTGTACTCCAGATGATGTACTTCCTATTTGTTGGTTTGTAGAAGAAGAGGCGGTCTCTGCATGAGCGATGCATACTGAACCAAATCCAATCGTTAAAAGTGCAAAAAGCTGCCGGTACGGCATTACATGAAATGTTTTCATATCTATCTTTATGTTTTGTTGTTGTTTCCACTTTTGTTGATTTTTCTAATAAAATCAAGAGGGAGACACAAAAGTTAAGTAAATTTAACTTTTTTTACATATTTGAAATAAATGAAAAAGTTTAAGCTATTAGCGATTATTTTTAACCAAAAAAATCCCCCAGTGAAGGGGGATGATAGATCAAGGAAACTTCAAATTCCGATCATTAAACACATAAAAAACAGAACATTACAGCGCGAATATTCTAAGCGGCAATAATAAACTGATTTTTAGCAATTAGATAGTTCTTTTTTTAGAACGCTCTATTGCTAAAATGATGATAAAACATACGATTTGATCACATTTTAATTGTGTTCATTTATTTCTTTGGAATATCGCAAGTTTCATCGGTACAAGCAGCTGCATCATCTTGCTCGACTTCTTCACTATCTGCTTTGATTTGTGCTTTTTCCAAAACTTGTAAAAAGACTTCACGTGGTTGAGCGCCAGCAAGAGCGATTCTTTGGTCAAATACAAAAAATGGCACGCCAGTTACATTAAGCTGCTCACGTGCAATTTTTTCATCATGACGGACAAAGTCAGATAGTTCGTTGGTATCTAGTACGTATTCAACTTCAGCATTGTCTAAACCAATACGAGATGCAATTTCTTCTACAACTTCACGTTCGCCAATTGCGAGACCTTCGGTCATATAAGCATGGAAAAAAGCTTCTTTAGCTTCATTACCTAAACCTTTGCTTTGCGCAAGGTGAATAATACGGTGTGCATTAAAACTATTGCCTGAGTTGGCTTTTTGCCATTGAAAATCAATACCTTCAGAAGCAGCCATGGCCGCAATATTGCGCTCCATTTCTTCCATCTCTTCATAGGTACGGCCATATTTTTTAGCTAGACGTTCAGTATTTGAAGTGTCATGTTTAGCTGGCGCATCAGGATCTAATTCAAAACTATGCCAGTGAATTTCAAGATCAATACCTGCTTCAGCAGCTACATGCTCAAGGCGTTTTTTACCAATATAACAAAAAGGGCAAACTACATCAGACCAGACATCAACACGCATGGGAGAATCTCATAAATTTTAATTACCCATCATAATAGGGATGATGGATAAGGATTTAAAGCTTTGGGTAGCGAATACAGTGTTGCGTATTGTGAAATAAATGGCATATAAAGAAGAATAAGCTCTATTTTATAACTATAAAGAGCAAAACTATAAGAAGGGAAATAGGAGGTGTGTATGCGCCGAGTTTTGATTGCGATTGCAAGTCTGATTGTTATCACAAGCATTATTTTTTTCACCTATCAACATATCAAACAGCAGCAGGCCAAAGACAGTAGTCAAATGTTTGATGTCGTCATGACTGAAAAAATGAATCAGCTTTATGACCAAGCACAAGACTGGTCTAAACCCGTCCAGCTCGATATTCACGATAAGCGTTTGGCAGGACACTATAAGCAAATTTCAGAATTTCTTTTAAGTTATTGGATTCAAAATATTAATGCACGTAATGCATACTTAAGAGAACTTAAAGCAGCCAAATGGGATACTTTTTTAAATGTGGACCGTTTAGATCGTGATAAAAAACAAAAATTTACAGAAACCGAAAAGATGCTAGCTGATGTCCGTAAAGCGTCAGATCAGTATCAGACTGAATATGAAAAGATTCATAAAACTTTCTTAGCGAAGGTTCAAGAGTTATCTGTTGATGCAGAGATGAGGCAACTTCTTGAAATGAAATTGGGAACTCAACAAAAAGCAGATCAAGATCATGCAATTTTTATGATTGAGCTACAAATTTTAGATAAAGCAGAACAAATGTTTAAACTTCTAAAAAATTATGAATGGCAAAAGAAAGATCAGATGATTCTTTTTCATGAAAATGCTCAGGTCAAAAAATTTAACGGGCTTTATCAAGATGTTCTAAAGCTAAATGCAAAAATTGAAAAAATTAAGAAAAAGAATGTAGCTGCACTCGAAGGAGATTTAAAAGAATAAGCAAAGCATGAGCATCAAATATTATGATTTGGTGCTCTCGACTTTTCCTTTGATTAAAAAAGATTGTAATAAACTTTGAGAAGTTTGCAGTTTGTTTAACTGCTCAGACACATGCATGAGTTCAGTTTGTAGTTTTTCTTGAACCACTGAGCATAGTGTAAATACTCGTTCATCTAAATCAAAACAAGGCAGCAAAACCTGAATATCTTTTAGGTGCATGCCTGCATCATTTAATATTTTAATTTTCTTAATATTTTCAATATCTTTTTGCGTATAACTTCGATAGTTATTACTCGCTCGAAGAGGCTGTATAAGCCCTAAGCTCTCGTAATAACGCAGCATACGAGGACTTACTTTTGTAAGCTCGGCAACTTTAGCTAAGTTCATAAAATGGGGTTAACCTTAACAGTGGTGTCATAGTTTAGCATGTTTTTATCTTTCAAAATGGTACTTGTTCAATGATCAGAAAACTCATTTTATTGGTGTTATTCGGATTAATGTCATTTGTTGCAAATGCCAAAACACTTGAACTTCAGGAGAAGAACATGCGTCAAATATTTGTGCTCCATGGTTACTCTGCTTCTATAGATGATCATTGGTTTTTAGATTTAAAACATCAAATAGAAGATGAACATACAACTGTTACCTTAATTCCATTTCCAGATTCTGAGAATCCGGACGTAGATGCATGGCAAAAGGTTTTAGATCAACAGATCCCTAAGGTGGATGAGAATACCTATTTTGTTGCGCACAGTTTAGGAGTGATTACGTTACTGCACTTTTTACAAAGACATGACTATCAAAATATTGGAGGAATGATTTTAGTATCTGGATTCTCTGGTCTCATTTCAGATTCTTCTGTTCTTAATAGTTATATAACGAAGAGTAAAGTCGATACGGATTACTTTAAGGACACAAAGAAAAAGCTGGTGTATTTATCGGATAATGATGATTTGGTTCCGCCCAAACTGACTATTGAATTGGCGAAAGAAATTGATGCGCCGTACATTACTGTTCCTAATGGTGGGCATTTTTTAGGTAGAGAAGGTTATACGAAATTTCCGCAATTAGTTGATTCTTTAAAACAGATGTTAAATGATTAATAAAAATCCCCGTAGTAAGCGGGGATTTTTTATCTTTACTGAAAGTTTGTAATTTTTATTCGTAGTCTATTAGGGCTGGTAAATGATACCCATGACTTTCGCAGGTAAAGCGATAATATCGAAAGTTAAGGTAAACGGAAGCAGTGGTAAACTTGCTAGCTTCTCTTTAGTTGATAGGGGCACTTTTCCACTTTTATCGTGAAGATATTGGATTTTAACGTGATATGGCTTAGATAAAGGGGTTATAGTTTTAAGATTGTTTACAGGAGGATAAACAGTTCCTTTAATATTTAAATCAAATTTATGTGGTTCTGATGTCTTTACACAGCCACATGGAACTACACCATATTGTTTAAATAAAGCTGATTCTTTCTCGTTCAATTTCCCATTAGGTGGGGTGTAAGAAAATCTAATATGTCCGTAAAAATGATTACTATCCGGAGCTGGAGCATTAAAATCTAGCTCATTACTTATTTGAATATATTGTGGATTTAATTGATTAATTAATTGAATGAAATCGTTACCGCCTTTACTAATGACATAACTATATTTTTCCCGGCGATGACAACACTGTCCTCTGATTCATTAGGGAGAGATACTGATGGTTTACCAAATGCAATTACATCATCTTCAATTAAAGTGATCCATTCATGGCCTGAGTCATATTTTGTAAATAGCTCTCGCGTGTTCTCACCAATAATTCGGTTACTCGCACAACCAGTGAGAAAGAAAATGACGAGTAGGCAGCTCATAAGAATATTCTGATTTAATACTTTAAAGTTCATTATTTCTGTTGAATTCAATGGATTTATAAAAGTTTGACTATAAACAAAAGATCTTAATATTTAAATCTAGTAGTATGATCTGACTTAGTTATACTCAGACTAATTTCTAAAATATTTTAGAAAGTCCCTTACTATTACATTAAAAATTTTAATTATATTTACCGTTTATCTGAGCCTTACTGAATCAAATTCGACTTTGTTGTAGCCTATTTATAGATACTTTTAATTTAATCATCATCTTTTAATTGAAATAGGGTGACTGATTTTTGGAGCAAGTTATGAACTTTCTAAAACAATCAGCCTTCATTGCTGCATTTGCTTTTATGGGTTTACCGACTGTTCAAGCAGAAGAAGTGGCTACTTTACCAACAATTCGCGTTATGGCTGAATCTGAGCTACGTGAAGAGGTGGGATTTGTACCCTTTCAAGAAGATAAAAAAGTGCGTCAGGCGCTGCAACATCATGAGTATAAAACTCATTACGATATACAGAATGCTTTAGTCCCTGAAGGCATGACGACAGTAGATTATCAGCCAGTTATGGCACAACCTGATTTGTCTCAACTTTCTCCATTCTTACAACAATACATTTTAGCGGTAGCCATTGGAATACAGTCTTCTGATCCAACCAATGGTATCTTTGAAATGTTAAGACCTTTGAATATTAATCGAAGTAATGTCGATGCTTATCGTGAGGGTACGATGAAAGTTAACCTTAGTGACCTCATAAAATTACAACAGCAAATTCAAGATGGGTTAAAAGGCCGATAAAATAAAAATCCCCGCATTGAGCGGGGATTTTTTTATTTTGGTGTTAATTAAACACGTTCGATCACTGTTGCAATACCTTGACCAAGGCCGATACACATGGTCGCAAGACCGATTTGAGTATCTTGTTGCTCCATTACGTTCAACAGCGTAGTTGTGATACGCGCACCAGAACAGCCTAGTGGGTGACCCAAAGCAATCGCACCACCATTTAAGTTAATGATGTCTTGCTTGTCATAAATACCTAAGCCTTTCATTACTGATAAGCCTTGAGCAGCAAATGCTTCGTTTAACTCGATAGTTTGAATATCAGCCATCGTTAAACCAGCACGTTTAAGCGCTTTTTGAGTTGCTGGAACTGGACCATAACCCATGATTGCTGCGTCACAACCTGCAACTGCCATAGAGCGAATTACAGCGCGTGGTTTTAAACCTAACGCTTGTGCGCGTTCAGCAGACATAAGTAACATTGCAGAAGCACCGTCAGATAAAGCTGAAGATGTAGCCGCAGTTACAGTACCGCCTTTCGGGTCAAATACAGGACGTAATGCTTTGAACGCTTCAAGGTTTGCATCTGGACGAATTACTTCGTCGATGTCGCAAAGGATTTTAAAGCCATTAGCATCGTGGCCTTCAACACCAACGATTTCGTTTTTGAAACGACCTTCTTGAGTTGCAGCCCAAGCACGGCGGTGAGATTCAACACCAAAAGCGTCTTGCTCTTCACGGCTAATGCCATTCATGCGACCTAACATTTCAGCAGTTAAGCCCATCATGTTAGATGCTTTTGCATAGTGTTTAGATGCTTCTGGGTTTAGGTCGATGCCATGCATCATACCTACGTGGCCCATGTGCTCAACACCACCAATAATGAAGATATCACCTTGGTTAGTTGCAATCTGTGCAGCAGCAGTATGAAGCGCTTGCATAGAAGAACCACAAAGACGGTTTACTGTTTGACCAGCAACAGTTTTTGGTAAGTCAGCCAATAAGCCGATGTTACGGCCAATGTTCATACCTTGTTCTAGAGTCTGGTTTACACAGCCCCAGATCAGGTCTTCAACTTCGTTTACATCAAACTGGTTACGGGCAACGAGTGCACGAACCAATTCAGCAGATAAGCTGTCAGCACGTACATTACGGAACATACCGTTTTTGGTTTTACCCATTGCAGAACGTACGCCATCAACGATGACAACGTCACGTGGATTTAAAGTAGCCATTCACGTTGCTCCTTAACCGTAGAATTTTTTGTTGTTAGCAGCCATGTCGCGCAACATTTGTGGCGCTTCATAAGCCTTACCTAAGTGTGCATATTTGTCGCAAAGTGCAACGTATTCAGCAACACCAGTCTGGTCGATATAACGACATGGACCACCACGGAATGGAGGGAAACCTACACCCATAATCATTGCCATGTCTGCTTCAGCAGCAGTTGCAACGATGTTGTCTTCTAAGCAACGAACTGTTTCGTTACAGAAAGCAAGCATCATGCGGTCAATGATTTCTTGGTTATCAAACTCGCGTTTCTCACCCGTTACGAAAGGAGCAATGATTTCATACGCTGTTGGATCAACAGTTTTTGCTTTTTTGCCTTTCTTATCGAGTTCGTATTTGTAGAAACCAACGTCATTCTTTTGACCAAGGCGTTTAGCTTCGTACATTGCTTGGATTGAACCTTTGTAGTCTGGCTTCATGCGGTCTGGGAAACCTTCAGCCATGACTTCTGCACCATGTACACCTGTGTCGATACCAACAACATCGATGAGGTAAGCAGGACCCATTGGCCAGCCAAACTTAGACATTACATTGTCAACTTGTTGGAAGTCTGCGCCATCTTTTACAAGAAGGTCGAACGCACCAAAGTAAGGGAACAATACACGGTTAACCAAGAATCCTGGGCAGTCGTTTACAACGATCGGTGTTTTACCCATTTTTTGAGCAAGAACAACAGTAGTTGCAATCGCTTCTTCAGAAGTCTTTTCACCACGAATCACTTCTACAAGCGGCATCATGTGAACTGGGTTGAAGAAGTGCATACCAACGAAGTTTTCAGGACGTTGTAATGCTTTTGCTAAACGCGTGATTGAAATCGTAGAAGTATTAGAAGCAATAATCGTATTTTCACGAACATTCTTCTCAGTATCCGCAAGTACCATTTCTTTTACTTTTGGATTTTCTGTAACTGCTTCGATCACGATATCAACTTCTTTAAACTCATCGTAGCTTAAAGTAGGACGGATACGTGCAAGCGTTTCACCCATTTGCGCAGGTTTCATTTTCTTGCGTTCAACTTGTTTAGTTAACAAGCTATTCGCTTCTTTCATACCTAAAGCAAGTTGTGGGTTACCAATATCTTTCATAATAATTGGTGTACCTTTGCTTGCTGCTTGGTAAGCAATACCACCACCCATGATACCAGCGCCAAGTACAGCTGCTTGGTTTACAGGATGTGCACCTTTTTCATATTTTTTAGCAGTTTTCTTAACAACTTGGTCATTGAGGAATAAACCAATCAATGCACCAGCTTGTGGTGTAATCGCAGCTTTTGCAAAACCTTCCGCTTCCGCTTTCAATGCTTCGTCACGCGCAAGGCTTGCACCCGCTTGTAATGAATCAAGTAATAATTTTGGAGCAGGGTATTGAGCAGGGTTTGCTTTAGCAAGCACTGCACCTTTCGCAGTATTGAACGCCATCATTTGTTCAAGCGGATTCAATTTTACAGCTTCAAGCTTTTCTTGACGTTTTGCTTTCCAGTTTAAACGACCAGAAATTGCTTGCTTAACCAAGTCAGTTGCAGCTTCAAGTAATTTATCAGCAGCTACAACCGCATCTACAGCACCATCTTTTAGAGCAGCAGCCGGTTTTTTAGGAGCAGCCATCGCCATCCATTCAACCGCGTTGTCGATACCGATCAGACGGCTTAAACGTACGCTACCGCCAAAACCTGGGTAAATACCAAGTTTAATTTCCGGTAAGCCCACTTGTGCAGCTTCTGACATCACACGATAGTCACAAACTAAACACATTTCAAAACCGCCACCTAACGCCATACCGTTAATAGCAACAACTTTTGGAATCTCTAAATCTTCAAAGCTATTGAAGATTTCGTGAACAGGCATAAGCCAGTCAACAATCGCTTTTTCGCCTTGTGCGAAGTTTTCACCAAATTCGGTAATGTCTGCCCCAACAATAAATGTCGATTTGCCTGAGGTAACAACTAAGCCTTTAATATCATTATTTGCTTTTACCGCAGCAATAGCAGCTTGGAAATCTTCAATTGTTGCACGGTTAAATTTATTGACCGACTCACCTTGTAAGTCAAAGCGGAATTCTGCAATTCCGTCCGAAAGCATTTGGACGGTAATGGCATTGCCAGCGTGGATCATGCCTGATCTCCTTAGTTTTGGAGGACTTCTAAGTTGATGTTATGAAGCGTGTACACATCTTAGGTACACATTTATGCTTCGCTAATCTTACGATAACTATATCTAAAAAAAACCTGACAAGTTGTATCAAGCCGTGACGCAAGGGTCATCTTATTTATTATTCAATTCATCTATATGAAATGCATAAAAGAAATCATAAAGATAGCTAATAACGAAAGACATTTGTTTTAACTTAATTTTTTCTTTATAAAGAATTGGAATTATCAATTTTTTATATAAAAAAGAATAAGTTTTAAAAGTTAATTTTTTGTCAAAAATGTCAATTGTTAGTGGGATCATCTGTAAATAACAGTAGTATAGTAATTAATTTTAACTTCCTTAAATTTATGGAAAAATACATTATATTTATAATTTTTATTACAACAGCGCTGTCTATTATTTGACTTAATTTTTTTACATTCGCTTTTTCTAAGTCAATTTTGTTAAAATTTGCGCCAATTAAATAAACTTCCGGTTTCTCTCTCCTTAAATATAAGGTGAAGTTGCCCCTAATCTTTTGAAAGAGTAGCAATATGATTAAGTGGATCATATTAGCGATTTTTGTGATATCAGCATTGTATATCCAGCATCGCGGCAAAGTGCGTCACTCGTTTTATCGTCAATTTTTTGACCATTCAACCTTGCTCGCACCGATTAACTTTTTAATGTACATCTTTTCAAAGGTGCCGAATCAACCTTATATCGATACACAGCATTTTAAAGATTTAAAAGTGCTGGATGAAAATTGGGAAATGATTCGTGATGAAGCGAAGGCGTTATATGACCAAGGTGGGATTAAAGCTTCAAGTACCTATAATGACTTAGGTTTTAACTCATTCTTTAAAACAGGTTGGAAGCGTTTTTACCTCAAATGGTATGAATCGAGTCATCCATCTGCTGCTGAGCTTTGTCCAAAAACCACAGCACTTCTTAAAACATTGCCGACAATTAAAGCCGCAATGTTTACTGAACTTGCACCTGACAGCCGTTTGGTAAGACACCGTGATCCGTATGCAGGTTCATTACGTTATCACTTGGGTTTGATTACGCCGAATGATGATCGGTGTTTTATTGATGTCGATGGTGAAAGATATTCTTGGCGTGATGGTCAAAGTGTCGTGTTTGATGAAACTTATATTCACTATGCTGAAAATAAGACTGATCAAAACCGTATTATTTTCTTTGCAGACGTTGAACGTCCAATGAAAGTAAAATGGATGGAGCGTTTCAACCATTGGTTTGGTCGTAATGTGATGACTGCGGCAAGTTCACCGAATGAAACAGGCGACCAAACAGGTGGCCTAAATAAAGCTTTTGGTTATGTCTATCAAATTCGTATTAAAGCTAAGGCTTTAAAAGCTAAGAACCGTAAGTTGTATTACTTCTTAAAATGGTTCTTGATGCTTGGGATTTTCTTCCTGATTTTTGTTCGACCATATGTATTTTAATTAAAGCGCCCGAAAGGGCGTTTTTTATTTTGATTATTTAAATAATTTGCATTTATTTTATACATTTAAAAAAAGATTATTGGCATGAATAGTACTTTATTTAAAATTTTAGGTGAATTTTATATTAATTATTGGGATGATAATACAACTGGTAAATATATACCTTTCTTGTACTTAATAAATTTAAAAATTTGCGTGGAATATAAATGAATACGGTGATGAAACAAGCTTTAGTAATAACTACATTCAGTGCAGCAGTAATATTGACTGGATGTGGTAAATCTAAGCCAGAGCCAAAATCAAAAACAGAAAAAGTTGAGGTAGTTTCGGATTGGAGTTGTACACACCCTGAGAATTTAAATCAGATTCAAACTTCTTTGAAAAAAGAATATTTAAAGCAAATTGAGCGTAGCTTAAGACAAAGTCAATATCAGGTTGATGCAGATATTCTTAATAAAATTAATCAAGGTTTGAAGTTTGAAATTAAAAATATCCGCACTTTACCATTAGAAGACGAAAGCCAAAAAAATACACAATTAAGTTGTGAAAGCCAATTGGTCATTTCACTGCCGAAAGGTTTACAAAAACGTGCGGAAAAAGCATATATTGAAGAGCTGCGTCATTCTGATGAAGAATCACAGACGCTCAATGACTATTTTTCGGATAATGAATCATCTTTGACTCTTGAAAATGACCAATTGAAAGGTGACTTTTTCTATAACATCACAAAAACAGATAAAGAGGGTTTGGTGTTTGACTTGCCAACTCAAAATAGTGTGATTGAAGGATTGGTTTTTGTTGCCACTAAAGCTGTGCAATATGCAGCCTATGTTAAAGAAAATGAGTTGATTGAAGAAAATATTGAAGAAAATCAGCAAATATCTGAACAAAATAATGAAGAGCAGACTGCTTTGGCTCAGGAAGCTATGGATGTTCGTAAAAAAGAACTGGATAGTGACAAAGCGAAGCAAGTGGAACGCTTAAATCAGACTTGGGACAAATTGAGTGCTGAGAAAAAAACTCAATTTAAACAAGATCAATCGGATTGGTTTAAAAAACGTGATGTTGAATGTAAGGTGCTTGCACAAAAGACTGTAGATGAAATTCCTGAAAAAGACTTAGAAACTTACCAAAAGCAATCCGATTATTGGACTGCTGACATGCATAAGCAAAACCAAGACATGCAATATACACAGTGCTTTACTCAAAAAACGATAGAGCGAACGGTTTATTTAAATAATTTAAATTAATCCTAAAACTCTTTATAAATGCTTGGCCAGTCGTATTGAAAGGAATGCGATTAACCAATTACGGGCAAATACTCTACTTTTACAAGTAGGAGGGTTAAGCTCAGTAATTGAATTTCATTTGTAATGTATATTTATACAAATATTAAAGCGCCCGAAAGGGCGTTTTTTTATGCTCTACAGTATTTAATGGATTTTGTGACTCATTTCACGGTGCTGGTAATTTGTTACAACTATTAAAAGCCAATAGGCAATTTTGATTCTACAATGGCGCGGTTTTTTCGAAGACTGGTCAGCGGAAGTAGGTTTTAAAATGGCTCATGCTCATCACGCAGCTCATGCACATGTTCATCATATCGAAGAGAGAAAAGAAGACAGTTCTCAAGGCGATTTAAAAACAAAAGTGATGTTAAGACAAGCAGCTTCGACGACTGAAAAATCTAAACGATCTAAAACTCAAAATCATAAAACTGAAGATCAAAATATTAATCTACATAAGTTCTCCAGTAAGCTCGAAAGTATCTCTGCCAACCACAGTAAAGAGAAATGCGCCAAAAATATTCGTATTGCTCTACAAGCGGCTGGAGCAGATGTATCAAAACATCCTGTAGCTGCTTCTGATTGGGGACAAACGTTAGAAAAGAATGGTTATAAGAAAATTAAACCTGCTTTCAACCGTCCACAAGAAGGTGACATTTACATTATTGAGCGAACAAGTGGTCACACCTATGGTCATATTGCAGGCTATACGGGCAATGGTTGGTTCTCAGATTTTCGTCAAAAAACCTATGCGGTCTACAAAGAAAAAGACGTTAAATATAGTTACTATCGTCTAGATTCTTAAGCAAGTACGACACAGTCTGTCGGGTCATATCTAAATCCCTTTCCAAATTTATGTTCTGGCACAGTAAAGCACTTGAAAAGTAGGGGTAAAAACATCACATTAGTTATTCAGTATTAAGCCATGCATGCCAATAGTGAATCAAAACGCTCGTCCTCATATTGAAAAAATTTTAGCCAACATGACCCAGCTTCCAGGTGTTTATAAAATGCTAGGGAAGGAGGGTGAATTGTTATATGTCGGCAAAGCAAAAAATCTAAAAAATCGGGTATCGAGTTATTTTGTTAAAACGATTGAGCATCCTAAAACGCAAGCTTTAGTTGCACGAATTTATGATATTGAAACTTTGGTTACTCGTTCGGAAACTGAAGCTTTACTCTTAGAACAAAACTTAATTAAACAACATCGTCCGCCTTATAACATTATGCTGCGGGACGATAAGTCTTATGTCTATATTTTTGTTTCGGCTGATAAGCCTTATCCTCGGCTTGCGAGCGGGCGTGGCAAAGGAAAACACCAAATTGGTAAGTTTTTTGGACCTTATCCAAGTGCTTATAGTGCACGTGATACGTTACTAGTTTTGCAAAAACTTTTTAATGTACGTCAGTGTGAAAATAGTTATTTTTCACAGCGCAAGCGTCCATGTTTGCAATACCAGATCAAGCGGTGTTCAGCTCCGTGCGTAGGTCTGATTTCGCCCGAAGATTATAAAGAAGACGTTAATAATAGTATTCGCTTTTTGCAAGGTGATACCAAAGAGCTTAATCAAGAGCTCATTGCCAAAATGGAACAAGCAGCGGCTGAGCTTGAATTTGAAAAAGCTGTTTTTTACCGTGATCGTTTATCTTTATTACGTGAAGTACAAGCCCAACAAGCCGTATTTAAAGTCAAAGGCGAAGCAGATATTCTGGCAATTGCATATCAGGCTGGTGTGACATGCGTGCAAATTATGTATGTACGCAATGGGCGAATGCTGGGTGGAAAAAGTTATTTCCCAGACATGCTCGGTGATGATCTTGGGCAAATGCTCAGTGACTTTATGGCGAACTTTTACTTTCAGGTTGCAGATGAAGTTCCCAATGAGCTTATCGTAAATATTGCTTTGCCTGACTGTAAAGAATTAGAAGAAGCGTTGGCACAGCAGTTTGGCAAAAAAGTTCAGATTAAAAGTAATGTTCGAGAAACTCGTGCCGAGTGGCTGGAGCTAGCTGAAATGAATGTTCAACATGCCATTAAGGGGCAGTTGAGTAATCATTTAGAGCTTAATGAACGTTTCCATCAGTTAGAGCAAGTGGTGGGAAGACCTGTCGATCGTATTGAGTGTTTTGATATTAGTCACACCATGGGTGAAGCTCCAATTGCCTCATGTGTCGTGTTTGACCAAGGTGGGGCACGTAAACGCGACTACCGCCAATTTGCCATTCAAGACATTACAGCAGGCGATGATTATGCTGCTATGCGTCAAGCTTTAACACGACGTTATAAAAAGGCCATATTGCCTGATTTACTGTTGATTGATGGTGGTAAAGGCCAGCTCCATATGGCAATGGAAGTCATGCAAGAGCTTGGGTTAGACGCTTTTATGGTGGGTGTATCTAAAGGTGAAGGGCGTAAACCCGGACTTGAAACCCTGCATTTTACCGACGGCACAAAAATCCAGTTACCGGAAGACCATAAGGCATTGCATTTGATTCAGCAGGTGCGTGATGAGGCCCATCGTTTTGCGATTACTAAACATCGTGCTAAACGCGACAAACGCCGCAGTACCTCAGTTTTAGAGGCAATTCCTGGGTTGGGGCCAAAGCGCCGTCGAGATTTATTAACTCATTTTGGTGGGATCCAAGGTGTTTTAAAAGCATCCGAAAAAGAGCTTACTCTTGTGCCCGGTTTTGGTGAAATGATGGCAAGAACGATTTATAAAATTCTGCATGAATAAAGCATGTTTCTATGCTGAGTGACCAAATAGTTGGGATATAAGTACAAGAATGATCATTCACATTCCCTTTAAAATGATGAAAGATGTTTCATCAAGAGTCAGAGTGCTTTAGGGAAGTGAATGTCATTACTGCAATTATTTGAAGAAATAAAACAAAAGGAATGGATTGAAATACCTGAAGGGTGGTTGCAGGGGCGAACTATTTTTGGCGGTCTTGTCGCTGGATTACTCATGCAAAAGGCCTGCTGCAATATTCAAGATCCAAATAAAAGATTATTAAGCTGTAGTATTACTTTTGTGGGGCCTGTACAGCAGGGACCTGCTCAATTGACTATTGAAATTTTAAGAGAAGGGAAATCGGTCACTACGCTTGAAACCCGGTTATGGCAAGATGGTGCGGTACAAACGATTTTGGTGGCAAGCTTTGGTGTGCCGCGTGCGTCGAATATTGAAGTGCGACATGAGCCTATCGTTCCAGTTTATAGGTAACCTGAAGAGTTACAACCTATTCCTTTTGCTAGACAAATACCAGAATGCTATCAACATTTTGATGTATGCTGGGCAGAAGGTCATTATCCTGTTACAGGAAGTCAGTATGCTGACTTTGGAGGGTGGTCGAGGTTTAATCCCGATAAGCATGAAAATCGTCAAATGACTTTGCCAGATTTAATTGTCTTGATGGATATTTGGCCACCTGGTGTATTGCCGATGTTTAAGCAAGTTGCTCCTGCAAGTTCTTTAACTTGGCACATTACCTATGTCCATCCGTTCCAACATCAATTGTGTGACTGGTTTAAATATAAAGTGGTAACTGAATATGCCGGTGAAGGTTATTCCACAGAATATGCCCATCTTTGGGACCAAAATGATCATTTAATTGCAATTTTACGGCAAACTGTTACGGTATTTACCTAAGCAGTCCACTTCCTCGATTCATATATTTCGTATAAAGTGGCTGTTACAGATAGATACAATATTGAAGAAAGTATTTTTGTCTGTTACAAGATGCATGAAGACTTAATTGGCGGTGTTTATGACCACAGGGCGAATCCTGAATATCCCAAATATCCTAACATTAGCGCGTATCGCGCTTATTCCTGTATTTTTGGTGATCGCGTATTGGCCGCCTGCAATGGGTATTGGTGAGCATGAAGGTAGTATGAGTCGTCATATTATCTTGACGGCTATTTTTGTGTTTGCTGCTATTACCGACTGGTTTGATGGCTATTTGGCACGAACTTTAAACCAGACTTCAGCATTTGGCCGTTTTTTAGATCCAGTTGCAGATAAGCTCATGGTGGCGGCTGCACTGATTGTTTTAGTGCAGTGGAATCCAACCATTTCAATGGCTTTTGCCGCAATTGTGATTATTTCTCGCGAAATTACAGTTTCTGCTTTACGTGAATGGATGGCGGAACTTGGTGCACGAACCAGTGTGGCAGTATCGACTGTAGGTAAATATAAAACAGCCTTTCAGATGATTGCCATTAGTGTGTTCTTACTCAATTGGCAGCCATTAGAAATGCTCGCATATGCCTTGTTATATACGGCAGTCATTTTAACTTTATGGTCAATGTTTATTTATCTTAAAGCAGCTTGGCCTTATTTAAAGCAACCTTAAGTGCTGCATATTGAATGATGAAGCCTTTCTACAATGAAAGGCTTTTTTTATTTTTAAAGAGTGCAAGAATCGGGTCGTCATAAGGCTTTGGCTACTTTAATGTAAGATATAAGTGCTAAGGAGGTGACACATGCAAATGCTTTCTTCTCGGCAATTTGCTGTAATTGCCACTGTGATTGAATATTTATATGAACATCTAGACCAACAACCCAGTCTGGACGATGTTGCGAGTCATATGAATTTAAGCCCAAGCTATATTCAACGCCAGTTTCAGGAATGGGTAGGGATTAGCCCCAAAAAATTTGTGCAATATATGAGTTTGCAACAGGCTAAATATTATCTGTTGCAACAGCGGAGTTTATTGGAAACTGCTTTAAATACGGGTTTATCTGGCACAGGACGTTTACATGATCTGTTTATTCAGCTCGAAGGGATGACGCCTGGTGAATATAAACAACAAGGTGAAGGTGTTATTCTTAATTATTCGGTTGAGACAAGTCCCTTCGGTGAGTTGTTAGTGGTCAGTAGTGAAAAAGGCATATGTTCTATAAGGTTTATCGAAACTCACGAAAATATTGAACAACCCATTAAGCAGTACTTTCCGAAAGCTCAATTGAAAAATCAGTCACCGATTTGGCATCAACAAATTGCGAAGTGGTTTGAACAGGATTTTTCAGAACACTTACAGCAGAAACTTCCTCTTAATTTGGCTGGAACCCCATTTCAGCTACAAGTATGGGAAGCCTTGCTCACCATTCCAGAAGGACAATTGCGGACTTATCAAGATATTGCAGAGCAAATTGGAAAGCCTAAAGCAGTCAGAGCCGTTGCTACTGCAATTGGACAAAATCCGATTGCATATCTGATTCCTTGCCATCGAGTGATCCGTGCCACAGGGATGGTTGGAGAATATCATTGGCAAAAAGGTCGTAAATTGGCATTGTTAGCTTGGGAGATGTCAAAGCAACATGGAGAGACCGTATGACCTTGGATTTATTTTCTCCAGAGCCTTGTGAGAATTTATTACCCTACGATGGTGAAGTTCAGGACTATGGTTGTATTTTAAGCCCTGAAGAAGCTGAACAATATTTTCACTACCTTTATCAACACCTTGCATGGAAACATGACGAGGCTAAGTTGTATGGCAAGCACTTTATTACAGCTCGAAAAGTTGCATGGTATGGAGATGACTACTATCAATATAAATATTCGGGTGTCGCACGTGATTCTTTGCCTTGGGACAAAGTACTCGCCAAACTAAAACAACAGATAGAGCAAATACTTTCAGAAAAATTTAATTCTTGTTTGGCAAATCTTTATGAAGATGGAACTCAAGGAATGGCTTGGCACAGTGACTCGGATGTATCTTTGGCAAGAACGACAACAATCGCCTCTCTAAGCTTTGGTGCTACCCGTAAATTTTCTTTTAGACATATTCAAAGTAAAGAGAAAGTTGAATTGTGGCTACAGCCAGGCCAACTTATCGTAATGCGCGGTGAGACTCAACAATATTGGCAACACCGTTTAAATCGCTCAACAAAGATTTTACAACCACGTATTAATCTTACTTTTCGGCAATTTAAGTTTTTATAACCTTCATTAAAAAGCGGGCAAGAAAAAAGCCCATGATGGCAGCATGAGCTTATTCCTCTGAGGGGGATGCTTCTACTGATGAGCTGCTGATGAAAAGAATCATCAATAGGAGCTAAAATCATAATATGAGAATATTATGAGATATTCAATGTTTTAAAGTGTAAGAAAAGTTTAAATTATCATAAGGTGGGGTTTTAGATTTCACCTTTTTCAGATAATTCCATAAAACGTTGTTCAATAAGTGCTGCATTTTCTTGCAAAATTTCGATGAGCTTTTCAACATTTAAAAAATCAAAACGATTTTTAGAGGCAACTAAAGTCAAAGCTAAAGGTACTTCTTTGTTTGAAAAACGAACAGGAACCGCTAGACCTGAAACATTTGGGTCAATCTCACCTTGTGAGAAATAGAACCCTTGTTTTTTAATTTTACGCATACGCTGAATAAAGCTCGGTTCATCTTCAGCAAAACCTGATTGTTTTAATTCTTGCTGGTAACGGTGGTAGTAGTCTTGCATGCGTTGTTTACTTAAATGCGAAACCATTGTTTTTGGAGATGATCCAACGTAAATCGGTCTTGGGCAGCCTCGGCCATATGAAAGTAGCTCAGTGTCTTTAAATATTTCATGATGTATGTCAATGCAATAGTCATCATTTAAATAGGTAAGCAAACAGCACAGTTCAGTACGCTCTACAATATTTCGCATAAACGGTGTGCTGATTTGAACCAGTGGGTCGGTTGTTCTAGATATATAGTCAAGAACTGCAATTTTTGAGCCTAAGGTATAATCGCCAGAGGTTCCATTAATGCGTTTTAATAGATCAGCTGAGACTAGCTCTTTGAGGTAACGGTAACTCGTTGGTTTGGACAAGCCAAGTTCTTCGCAAATAATATCGACATTAATGATTGGACGCGAAACTGAAAATAGGTCCAGTACGGTTAAAATTTTGCCAAAACTTGAAATTGCCATAATGTCTTGTTCGTATCCTTTAACAACGAGTCATCTTTGAGTTTTTATAACAGAAAAAAAGAAGATTTGTCTCAATTCTAAAATAAATGCCTGATTTGAGTATTTTACTCTGACAAAGAGAAAACTTCTCTCGGCTTATACATCATATACGATAATTAAAAAATATATCAAATTATCAAATAGAGATATTTTAGTTGACTAAATTGCTTTATTTTGAAAAAATTGCCAAACAAAATATCTAATCGAGAAATTGGTCGGTTCCAGATTGATTTCTTGATACCTCTTCTTTCCAAAGCTTGGCCGTTTAAATGGCGCCCAAACTGAAATCATTTCGGCCAATCAGGCGAGATGTGGAAAAATCATTGTATTGAAGGATGCTCCTCATATCATTTGCTTTGAGGCAAATGGCAAAGTTGTGTTGTCTTTAGAAAGACAATCAAATATTGAAGGGCATGCTCATCAGTTCAAATCTGTATTTGAGATGAGTTCATGTTATTAAAGCAAATACTGGCGTTTCGCCCGAGTAGGCTTGATCTGATCTTTGCCTTAAAAACATTTATTGCCGGAATGTTGGCACTATTTGTTTCGTTTGAATTAGATCTGATTAACCCGATGTGGTCGATTGGTACGGTCCTGATTATTGCCAATCCATATTCAGGAATGGTGTCTTCTAAATGTGTCTATCGAGTGGTAGGGACAATTGGCGGAGCTGTGATTGCCTTAACTCTAACGCCACATCTAATTAATACACCTTGGATATTTACCGTGGTGTTGTCGTTGTGGGTGGGTTTTGCGCTTTATGTGTCGTTACTAGATCGTACTCCACGTAGTTACGCTTTTATGCTGGCGGGTTACTCGACAGCCATGATCGTCTTCAATGCGATTACCTATATTGATCAATACAATATATTTGATATTGCTTTAGCTCGGGTTATAGAAATTTCGATTGGCGTGATTTCAAGTGCAGTGGTTTCTGCCACGATTCTTCCAATGCATATTGGCTCAGCAATTAAACAGCGGGTGATAAAAACCCTAAAAGATACAGAAAATCTGTTTGCTAATTTATTAAATACAGATTCGCAGCAGAACAATACTCAGCTCTTGGCTGCCATTACTCGCGACACCACAGATATTCATGCTTTGGCAGTACATTTGAGCTATGAAAAGGGTGAACTGCATGGTATGACCAAACCCTTGCAAGAAATGCTTCATCAAATCTCAATGGTTGTCGCTAATCTAGTCGCTTTATCTGAGCGTATTAAGCAGCTTAAAGAACTTCGATTTATCGAGACTCATGCAGAAAAACTGCAACAGCTTTCAGCTCATGTTGTACAGTTTTTAGAGCAAAAAGATCTGATTATTGATGAAAATATTTTGCAGTTACCTGATGAATTTGAAAGTGATTTTGCAAGTTTGATGGAGTCGGCTTCTACACACCAACAAGTTTTAGTTGCAGCCATGAAAATGGATGTACGCCATTTCATTAGCAATGTTTTAGCGGTTAAAGTTTTGTGGCAGCGAATTCAGCAAGGTAATAAAGAAATTCCTGACAACATTACCCCAATGACCACCAAATATCCAAGTTTGCATCGTGACCATGGTGTGGCAATACGAGGCGGTATCAGTGCAGTCCTTATTACATTTATTGTGACTGGAGTCTGGATTGTTTCGGGGTGGAAAGCTGGATTTATGATGGCACAGATGGGCGCAGTAACCGCCTGTATTTTAACAGCCTTAGATAACCCGGTTCCAGTTCTGCGTATTTTTATCTGGGGCAGTATAGCTTCAGCAGTTTTAGTCTTTGTTTATGCATTTGGTATTTTTCCGCATGTCACAACTTTTTGGGAACTTGGTCTGGTTTTGTTACCGATGTTCTTATTCGCAGTGTCTATGATGGCTAACCAGATGCTGATGCCAGTAGGTATGGTGTTGGGTATTAATACCATGATGGGACTAAACCTGCACAATGCTTATAGCATGGATGCAGTGTCTTATCTTGATAGTTCATTTGCCATGATCTTAGGTGTTTTAGTGTCTTTGATTGTCATTGATGTTGTTCGCGCCATGTCACCAGATACAAGTGCAAGCCGTATTTTAGCCTTGCATTATCGCGCCATGCGACAAGCGATCTATCTGCCATATGGTCTTGATTTTAAAGTTCATCTACGCAGTATGCTAGATCGGATTGGGATTCTAAACAGCAAAATGGTGCAATCAGACGAGATTAAAACTTCAATTCATCAGGCTCTGATTGAGTCGAGTAGTATTGTTGATTTAAGCCGATTGCAAGAGTTAGCCAATCAGTTTCCTCAAACATCCGAACTCACTCAGCATATTGGCGTTTTGCAACAAAATCTGGATGAGTTGTTTAGAGCTAAAGAAAACGATGAAAATGATACGACCGCTTTAGTAGAGCGAATCTACCGAGCGTTATTTGAATTAAAACAGCTTGCTTCAAATGTTGAAGATATGACTATGCGACAAAGACTACTCATTTCACTGAACAATATTGCTTATAGCATGTGCCATGTTTCATCAGAGCAAATGAATGAAAACAGCACCCTGAGAGGAGCCACAGCAAATGGGTGAGTTTAATGTTTATGGTATTTATGTGCCTTCTTTGCTCGTTCAAGCACTCTTGGCATATATCTGTTTCCGTGGGTTAAGTCCTTTAACAAATAAGTTGATTGCACAAGGCTGGATTGCATTACCTAGTATTTTTAATTTGTGTTTTTACCTCTTATTACTTTTGGTAATACATCAAATTTTTGTTGGGGTCGGTGCGTAGAGATGTTTGCGAAATTAAAGATTGAGTTAGGTGAGTGAAATGAATCAGGTGGATTTGAAAAAAGTCATCCGTCCAGTAATTTTGATTGTCGCATTAATGGTGGCGGTCTATACCATTGTGCATTTGTGGAACTACTATAATGCAGCGCCGTGGACGCGTGATGGTCGAGTTCGTGGTGACGTTATTCAAGTATCTTCGGATGTCGCGGGGCTTGTGACAGAAGTATTGGTTCAAGATAACCAGACTGTGAAAAAAGGTCAGGTGCTCTTTAAAATTGATGTTTCCCGCCGAGCTTTAGATGTAGAGCAGGCAAAATCTGATTTAGCAAAAGCAAATGCAGCCTTTGCCCAAGCGCAAGCTGGTTTAGCACAAGCCAAAGCGAACCTGATTAAATCAGATACGAATATTAAGTTAGCCGAGAAAAATGCAAGCCGCTACTCAAATCTTATGGATGGCGCCATCTCTAAACAAGAACAAGATCAAGTTTTCGCAACACGTGATCAATCCCATGCTGAACATGAGCAACTCCAAGCTGCCATTCAGCAAGCAGAAGCAACTGTTAAACAACAACAGGCTCTCATTGAGGCGGCAACGAGCAATTTGCATTTGGCTGAGCTTAATATGCATCGTGCTGCTGTAATTGCCCCAGCTGATGGTACTTTATCTAACTTTGATATGCGCCCAGGTAACTATGTTCAAGTTGGTCAGGCTGTTGCGGCACTACTTGACCGTAAACAACTCTATGTTGTGGGCTATTTTGAAGAGACTAAATTAAACCGTATTCATGTCGGCGATCAGGCCAGTGTACAGTTAATGGGGGATAGCCAAAAAATTAAAGGCCATGTACAAGGTATTGCATCAGGTATCGAAGATCGTGAACGCTCAAGCAGCTCTAAACTTCTTGCCAATGTAAATCCAACGTTTAGTTGGGTTCGTTTAGCGCAGCGTGTGCCTGTAAAAATCGTATTGGATGAAACACCAAAGAACCAGCTTGCTTTTGTCTCTGGACGTACGGCAACTGTGCATATTATCGAGAAATAAAACGAGAAATTAAAAAGGAAGGCTTTAGCCTTCCTTTTTAATATTACGGGGTTAAACCGACCGGATTTCGATACCAACTTTGAATGAGTAAGGCTGCTGCAAAACTATCTGCAGAAAGTTTTTTTGCTCGACCTTGCTCTTGGTAGAAACCGAGTTCTTCTCGTGCTTCACGTGTAGTTAGACGCTCATCTACCATTAATGTTTCAATATTGGTTTGATGGCGTAAACGTCTCGCAAATTTGCGGGCACGTGTAGAAAGTTCTGACTCGCTATCATCCATATTCAGAGGCAAACCAACCAAAAATAGATCAGGTTGCCATTCTTTCACGATTTTTAAGAGCTGATCCCAGTTTGGAATTCCATCTTTCATCACAAATAGAGGGAGGGGATTGGCACTTTCAATTGATGATTGGCCAATCGCCATTCCCATTTTTTGAGTACCAAAGTCAAAAGCCATAATCGATTTTGATTGTGTTTCGGTCATTAAGCATGTCCGATTTCAGATGCTAACCATGCACGATCTACACCGATTTTTTTATAGGCTGCATCCCAACGATCGTCATAAGGCAGGTTAAAAATCAGATCCATATCGGCATCACAAATGAGCCAGTCACCGCGCGTAATTTCATCTTCTAACTGGTTTTTACCCCAGCTCGCATAACCTAAAGCAATTTGATATCGACCGACACCTTCATTGTGGGCAATCGCATCAAGAATATCTTTACTGGTAGTAATACAAACATTTTCACCTACAGCAATAGATGAATGCCATGTCGGTTGTCCAGTATGAAGAACGAATCCAGCCTCGGGACGTAATGGCCCACCTTGTAAAACCACATGTGGATTTACATTGTCTGCTTCAATGTCGAGATCATTGAGTAATTCTTTAATTTGAATGCCGGAAGGGCGGTTAATAATAATGCCTTGAGCACCTTCTTCATCATGACGGGCAAGATAAATTACAGTGTTTGCGAAAAAGTCATCTGCCATTTCTGGCGGGGCAATCAGACAACGGTGAGTCAGATATTGTTTGGTCACCTAAGCGGTTCTCCCTCAAAAAATGTCACTAGAGGGTCTCTCGACCCTTTTATCTATATAGGTTCTTTTTATCAACATACAAGAGTTAATCGGATTTCGCCAATCTTTTTCTCTCATTTTTTATTAATTTGAAGAAGCCTGAAATTTAAGTTGGCGTAATTGTTTTGCGTGTTGCAAGGTTGTTTCATTAATTTCAACACCACCTGACATGCGAGCTAACTCAGAAATAATTTGATTTTCATCTAATTCAACAATTGTACTGCTTGCTGGATCAGTTTGTTGTTTCTTCACTAGTAAATGCTGATCTGATTGTGCAGCAACTTGTGCCTGATGAGTAATACATAAAAGTTGAACATGTTGGGCTAGGTCGGCA
Source organism: Acinetobacter sp. AOR43_HL (assembly GCF_027854635.1). Taxonomy (NCBI): domain Bacteria; kingdom Pseudomonadati; phylum Pseudomonadota; class Gammaproteobacteria; order Moraxellales; family Moraxellaceae; genus Acinetobacter; species Acinetobacter sp. AOR43_HL. Next base: position 321,808 of record NZ_JAKTHX010000018.1, on the reverse strand, counting down.
AGTAAACGTCCAACAACTTCTGCTGTACCACCACTAATACCAACATCAATTTCATCAAACACTAACACTTCTGCTTCGGTTTTTTCAGCGTTCATGACTTGCATGACAAGTGCAATACGTGAAAGTTCACCACCTGAAGCTACTCGTGCTAATGGTTGTGGAGGAATACCCTTATTGGCAGTAAATAATAGTTGAATAAAACTTAAACCCTCAGCAGTAGGTTGCTCTAGTGGTTCAAACTTAAACTCAAAATGTGCCTCTGGCAGCGCTAAAGGTTTAACTTGTTCGGTTAATTGTTTAGCAAGTGGAGCAGCCGCTTCACGACGAATATTGTCTAAATGCTGAGCTTTCTCCAAGAACTCCTCATGCGACTTTTCAACTTGTTCTGCCAATGTTTCTGGGTCTTCAAGTTGATGTAATTGCTCAAGCTCACTTTGCCAAGCTTCATATTCTTCTTTAAGCGTTTCTGGTTGAGTTCGGTATTTCCGTGCCAGACGGTGGAAAACTTCCAACTTGGAATTTAGTTCTTCCATTCGCTCTGGATCAAAACTTTGACGATCAATAAATTGACGCAAGTTTGCCGTTGCATCATCTATTTCACTTTGAGCATTGAGTAAAGAATTATAAATCTCGGAAAGTTGTTCGCTACGGCCCGCGTGGGATTCTAATCTACGAATAATCGAAGACATTTCTTGAGTAATGTTTTGCTCAGCTTCATCAAGTACATTTAGGCTGTAGCTACAATCTTGCATGATATGTTCATGATGACTGAGGCGATCGAACTCTTGCTCAATTTCTTTATAGTCAGTTTGAATGACCTCTTCGAGCTCTTCAATTTGATGCTCTAAAGTACCAATACGCTGAAGTCGGGTTGCTTGTGCATCTAAGGCTGCTTGATGCAAACGAATGGTACGTTGCCATGTGCTATAGGCTTCACGTACATCATTCGCTTCAGCATAAAAATTGTTATAACGATCTAACCAATGCTTTGGATAAGGTGGTTCAAGCAGCTGCTGCTGGCTGTGCTGACTATAGAGCTGAACCAGCAAGCGACCTAATTCTTTGAGTTCAGATAGACTGCTCGGGCGTCCATTGACCCATGCTTTACTACGGCCAGTTGCAAAAATAACACGACGTAAATGAATTTCCCCAGAATCATCATCTAGCTCGTGGTCTTGGAGCCATTTTGCTTCAGGACTATTATTTTGATAGGTAAAAACAGCGGTGATATCCGCTTTGTCCGAACCGTAACGGACATAATTTGTATCTGTACGTTCCCCTAGGCAGGCAGAGAGTGCATCCAGTAATAATGATTTTCCGGCACCTGTTTCGCCTGTTAGAACATTAAATCCTTGTTCTATATCAATAGCCAAATGATCAGCTAATGCAAAATTAATTAAAGTTAAATGTGTGAGCATAAACGCATCCAACGCGCCAAATTATGGGTTAAAGATAGAGAAGTTTTGAATTTGCTACAAGTGATCTATTATTCTAACTGAAATTATAGAACAGCAAGATTGCGGATATTTACAATGAAAAAAACATTAAGCTTACCGAAACCACCAATAGGGATGATCAACCGCCATAAAAAAAATAATCCTGCGGAAATGAATAAAATTTTAAATCAGTATTTTAATGCATTTAAACAGGCAGCAGCACAAGGGGATTATGCCAAAGCTTATCAACATGTTAAACAAGCTGTTAATTTGGTTCCCAAGCATGCTGGCGCCTTATCAGATTTAGCTTATACCGAATTGCGCTTAGGCCGTTATAACGATGCCCATCAACATTATTTACAAGCGATTCAAGCAAGTGGAGCTAATGTAAATACAAACTTATATGATGGACTCACAGAAGTTTGTCATCATTTAAAGAAAAAAGAAGAAACAATCAAATTTGGACGCTTGGCAATTGCAACCAAAAAAGAATTAGCGAAGAAAGAACCTGTTTTGGCGATTCCAGATCAGGTACCATCAGCATTTAGTGCAAATCCTCAAGAAAATATTATTGCTTTTTCATTGTTTGGGGCAAACCCCCGCTATTGTGAAACCTCTATTTTAAATATTCAGTTAGCCAAACAAATTTATCCAGAATGGACATGTCGCTTTTATGTCGATGATACTGTGCCAGTACTGGTGCAACAGCGTTTAAAAGAGAAGGGCGCGCAAGTTATTCAGGTTACAGATTCTCAAAAACAGTTATCTGGTTTGTTTTGGCGCTTTTTGGTGATGGATGATCCGACAATTAAGCGTTTTCTGATACGTGATGCCGACTCTATTGTCTCGCACCGCGAAAAAGCAGCTGTAGATGCTTGGCTCAAGAGTGATAAATGGTTTCACTTAATGCGAGATAATTATTCTCATACCGAGTTAATTTTGGCGGGAATGTGGGGTGGATGTACGGGGATTTTTCATAATATTGAAGCACATATCAGGGATTATGTTGCCACCGGACGTTATCTGGATAATCGGGTGATGGATCAGCATTATTTGCGCTACTGTATTTGGCCGACTTTAAAACAAAGTGTGCTTATACACGATAGCCAGCAATTCGATTCAGATGCTATCGATTTTCCAGCTTATGATCTGGCGTTAATGCAAAACGACAGCGAAAATTTTCATGTAGGAATGAATGACGGTTCACCGGTAGTTGCTACAGCAGTTGCCCATCCAACTGCACAGAGAGTGTGTTGGGTACTTCTAGATGAAAATCAGGTCGAAGTTTGCAGATACGATGCAATTGTGTCGAATAGTCGAAATATTGAGATTAACTTACCTTATGCTTTTGCCAAAAAAATTCAGGCACAGCAGTGGAAATTACAAGTCTATCCGTATGAAAACTGATTGATTAGTTATTTAGGCACAATTAAACTACATTCATCATAATTTATATAAATACGGCATTATCTGGAGAGTGTGCATGAGTTCAACCCAATTTGATCATGTAACGGTCATCAAAAAATCAAACGTTTATTTTGGTGGAGCATGTATCAGCCATACCGTGCAATTTGAAGATGGAACAAAAAAAACACTAGGTGTTATTTTGCCGACTGAGCAAGCTTTAACTTTTGAAACCCATGTTCCTGAGCGTATGGAAATTATTTCAGGTGAATGCCGTGTAACAATCGCGGACAGTAATGAAAGTGAGTTGTTCCGTGCAGGTCAATCATTTTATGTGCCTGGTAATAGTCTTTTTAAAATCGAAACTGATGAAGTACTCGATTACGTGTGCCATTTAGAAGGCTAAGAAATTCCTATTCAAATCGGGTACACTATGCCCAAAGAAATCCTGTGAAGTTGGCTTTGCAGGATTTTTATTTTTTTGCTCAAACGTTGTTAGAGGTCATGCATGGCAAAACCGGAATATTATTATGGCGTTCATTCAGTGGAGTCATTGTTAGAACTTGAACCGGAACGTGTGCTAACCCTGTTTACTTTAAAAGGACGGGATGACCAGCGTTTGCAAAAGATTTTGCAATTGGCAGAGCCTTTTGGAATTAGTGTACAAAAAGCAAGCCGTGATAGTCTCGAAAAGCTTGCAGGTCTACCGTTTCATCAAGGCGTGGTTGCAGCAGTACGTCCGCATCCGACTTTAAATGAAAAAGATCTAGATCAGATATTGGCTGAAACCCCAGATGCTTTATTGCTGGCATTAGATCAGGTGACAGACCCGCATAACTTAGGGGCTTGCATCCGTACCGCTGCTGCAATGGGCGTGCAAGCAGTGATTGTACCTCGTGATCGTTCAGCAAGTTTAACCCCAACAGCTCGTAAAGTTGCAGCGGGTGGAGCTGAAAAAGTTAAATTTATTCAAGTCACAAACTTGGCTCGTACATTAGCCCATCTCAAAGAGACGACTCATACACGTGTGATTGGCACTATGCTTGATGAAAGTGCAATGCCAATTCAAAAATGTGATTTCGCGGGTCCCGTCGTGATCGTGATGGGAGCAGAAGATACGGGTTTACGCCCAATTACACAGGCACAGTGTGATCATAAAGTTTATATTCCGATGTCTGGAAATTTACAGAGTCTAAATGTGAGCGTGGCAACGGGTATGGCACTTTATGAGGCTTGCCGTCAGCGTTCTGAGGTATAATCTAGCTGCCTTTCTAGTTTGTAAGCAGTCTTGATATGTCTCCCCGTAAGCAAGGTTATTTTTTTGTATTGGTGACCATGTGCATTTGGGGCGGGTTTACACTTTTTGCCCGTTTAAATGCACAGTGGCACATCAGTGCTTGGGACATTGCTGCACTGCGCTTTGCTATCGCCTTCCTGATTTTGATGCCTATTCTAATCTATAAGAAAGATCTCGCTTTTTTATGGAGTAAGCACGCTGTTATTTTGGCGCTCATTGGCGGAGTTATTTATTGTCTTACCGTCTATACCGCGTTTCTCTATGCTCCCGCTGCACATGCTGCCATTTTTTTAAATGGTTGTATTCCTATTTGTACTGCAATTGCAGCATACATTTTATTTAGACAACCATTTGATAAGCACACATGGGTGAGTCTGGCAATTATGATCACTGCCTTGGCTCTCATGAGTGTGTTGATGTTGCGAGGTAATGCTTCTGCTTTTGGCGTGGGGGATTTACTTCTTTTTATTAGTGCGATTTGGTGGGGCATTTTCACTGTATTACTTAAACAGTGGAAACTTTCCGCATGGCACTCTATGGCGAGTGTTGCGATTTGGTCTGCAATTATTTACTTACCCATCTATGCTTTATTCTTACCTAAACATTTCATGGAAGTCAGTCCTGTTCATCTAGCGATACAAGGTATTTTCCATGGTGTGTTTGTCGTGATTATTGCGACATTAACCTATGTTGCGGCTATCCAAAGACTTGGTGCTTTTAAAACGGGAAGTATTGTTACTTTGGCGCCGTTTATTGCTGCTATTTTAGCTGTACCTTTACTTGGCGAGTCATTAAGCTCATCAATTGTAGTGGGCTTAGTAGGTATGGGAATAGGCGCTTTACAGCCTTGGCGCTGGTTTCGACAAGATAGCTTGGCACAAAAGATTCAGCAGCAAAATAAGCAAGATTAGTTGGCGCGCTTCAAATAGCTTTGATGTAAAGGCTCTAATTGCTGATATAAATGTTCGAGTAATCCGTCATTAAACACAATGTCATTGGCAAGTTCACGTTTACGCTCGCGTGGCATTTGTGCTGCAATAATTTTCTGGATTTGTTCTTGGTTTTGCCCATCTCGCTGGCTTGCACGCTGAATTTGAGTTTGTTCACTCGCATCAACTAATAGAGTGTGATTAACCAATTCATGCTGGTTGGTTTCAAAAAGTAGGGGTGAAACTAAAATCACATAAGGACTTTTTGGGTTTTGTAGCTGTTGAACAATAGATTGGCGAATGGCTGGATGCGTGATTTTCTCAAGTGTTTGTCTTGCTTCAGGGTTTTGAAAAATATATTCACGTAGTGCACGGCGGTCTAGATTGCCGTCGGGTTGAAGTACCCAATCTCCAAAAGTTTGTTGGATTTTTTGAAGGGCAGGTTGGCCTTTTTCAACCACTTCGCGAGCAACAATATCGGCATCGACGACTTGGATTCCTTGGGATTCAAACCATTGTGTTGCAGCAGATTTTCCACTGCCAATACCACCTGTGACTCCCAAAATAAAAGCCATCTTAACCTCCCAAATAAATTTTCATAATTTGGTCACCCCATAAAAAGGCAACCCAACCCGCAATGGCAATATATGGCCCAAACGCAAAGGGCTGATTATCATTACGTAATTTTAGTAAAATGATGCCAATAATTGCACCTAGTAAAGATGACAATAGCACAATTAATGGCAGCATCAATGGCCCCATCCACGCGCCTAATGCGGCAAGCAATTTAAAGTCGCCGTAGCCCATACCTTCTTTGCCTGTAATCACTTTAAATAAGTAATACACAATCCAAAGACATAAAAAGCCGATTAAATATCCCCAAATGGCTGAGTTAGGCGAGGTGTAAATACTAAAGGTATTAATACCTAAGCCGAGCGCAGCCAAAGGTAGGGTGAAACGGTCAGGTAGTAGCTGAGTATCAAAGTCTATAAATGTTAAAGCAATCAAAATCCAAGTGAGCACTAGCCCCCAAAGCATTTGTAGGGTTGGACCAAAAACCATGACGACTACTAATGAACATAGCATCGTGAGTAATTCAATCGCTGGATAACGAATGCTAATAGGATGTTGGCAATGGCCACATTTTCCTCTTAACATTAACCAGCTTATAACTGGAATATTTTGATACCAACGGATCGGTTGCTGACATGCAGGACATGATGAAGCAGGTTTACTTAATGTCAGCTTTTCATACTCAATGATGGGTAGTTCGGGATTAAGCAACATTTGACATTCCTGTTGCCAATCTTGTTCCATCATTTTGGGGGTGCGATAAATTACCACATTCAAAAAGCTACCAATACATAGGCTCAATAGTGCGACTGCAATATAAAGTGCAGTTAAGTTTTGAATAAAATAAGCAATAATTTCTTGCATTATATGACTGAGCCCATTTGGAAAATTGGAAGATACATAGCAATCACTAGACCACCTACGAGCACCCCTAAAATTGCCATGATTAAAGGTTCCATCATTGAAGTTAATCCATCAACGGCATTATCAACTTCATTTTCATAATAAGTGGCAACTTTATCGAGCATGCTGTCTAGTGCACCAGATTCTTCACCAATTGCGACCATTTGTATAGCCATAGATGGAAAACGATTTGAAACACGCATTGCAAATTGGAGTTGTTGGCCTGTAGCAACATCTTCACGAATTTTCATGACGGCTTCTTCATAAATGACATTGTTGGTTGCACCAGCCGTTGACTCAAGCGCATCAATGAGCGGAACACCTGCGGCAAACGTAGTGGCTAAAGTACGGCTATAACGGGCAATAATCGCCTTATAAACCAGATCACCAAAGATAGGTAGTTTCAGGGTGAGTTTATCTAAACCATCACGAAATTTTTTGCTGCGCTTCTTGGCTTCCAGAAAGGCAGCAATCACTGCTCCAATCACAATAATCATAATGAACCAGTATTCCTGCATCCATTTCGACATATTCACGACCATTTGGGTGAATGCAGGTAAATCTGCACCAAAAGAAGAAAACAGGTCTTGGAAAACAGGCACTACTTTAACCATCAAAATAATGGTAACAACCACAGCAACTACAATAACCGTTGCTGGATATTTCATAGCCTTCTTAATTTTCTGTTTAAGCAATTCACTTTTTTCTTTGTAAATTGCTACACGGTCCAACATGGTTTCAAGTGCACCAGATTGTTCACCAGACTCTACAAGAGAACAAAACAAGTTATCGAAGTGTTGAGGATACTTTCTTAAAGCTGAAGCAAAGGTACTACCACCTTCAACTTCGCCTTTAATACCGAGTACTACCTCGCGCATAGCAGGGTTTTCTAAACCTTCCGCTACAATTTCAAAGCCTTGTACCAGTGGAACCCCTGCTTTCATCATCGTTGCAAGTTGACGGGTGAAAATCGTGATATCGAGTGTGGATACTTTCTTCTTGAATAAACCTTCAAGAATATTTTTACGCTTTTCTCGAATATTACGGACAGTTACCCCTTGTTTGCGTAGGGTGACTTTGGCTAAGGCCATATTCTTAGCCGGAAGTTCTCCCTTAATTTTTATGCCCTTACGGTCAACCCCTTCATAAGCAAAAGTCGGCATCATTTGTGCCTTTTTCACAGTCATGAATTATCCTTATTTTTAAATTGTCTTTTATTCACTGCTCACACGGTTGACTTCTTGTAAAGAAGTAACCCCTTGCATGACTTTCTTTAATCCTGAACGACGCAGATTATTAAACCCCAGTTTTTCAGAAGCAGCAGCGATTTCTAAAGCATTGCCATCTTCCATAATAATCTTGGAAATTTCAGGTGTAACTTTCATTACCTCGTAAATACCTACTCGACCTTTATAGCCTTCACGACACTCAGTACAACCGACAGGCTGGAAAATTTGAAAATCGGGATGGGTTAAATCTTGGTCGGTAAAGCCCATTTCTAATAGGCTCTGTTTAGGAATGTCGGCAGGTGTTTTACACTGTGGGCATAACCGACGCGCCAAACGTTGAGCAATCACCAGATTGACAGACGTTGCGATATTAAAGGATGGAACACCCATATTACGTAGGCGAGTAAGTGTTTCTGGCGCACTATTGGTATGCAGTGTGGACATTACCATGTGACCGGTTTGTGCAGCTTTAATCGCAATTTCAGCCGTTTCTAAGTCACGAATCTCACCGACCATAATAATGTCAGGGTCTTGACGTAAAAATGATTTCAGTGCGGCCGAAAAAGTAAGACCTACTTTTGGGTTAACGTTAACCTGATTAATGCCTTCAAGGTTGATTTCGACTGGATCTTCGGCAGTGGAAATATTAGAGCTTTCAGTATTTAAAATATTTAAGCCAGTATATAAAGATACCGTTTTACCAGAACCGGTAGGACCTGTAATTAAAAGCATACCTTGTGGTTTATCGAGTGCTTCTAAAAAAAGAGCTTTCTGATCTTCTTCATATCCTAAAGCATCAATTCCGAGCATTGCGCTAGATGGATCGAGAATACGCAGAACCAGTTTTTCACCAAACAAGGTTGGAAGTGAGTTCACACGAAAATCGATTGCTTTAGTTTTTGATAACTTAAGCTTGATACGACCATCTTGAGGCACTCGTTTCTCGGAAATATCCATTTGAGACATGACTTTTAAACGTGAAGCCAAACGGTTAGCCAATTGCAAAGGTGGATTTGCAATCTGACGTAACACGCCGTCGACTCGATAACGGACCCGATATGATTTCTCATAGGGTTCAAAATGTAGGTCTGAAGCCCCCATACGAATCGCATCGATGAGTAATTTATTAATATATTTAACAATAGGTGCTTCATCGCCTTGAGGTGTTTCTTCCTCATCCTCTTGTGAGGGTGGAGCTTCAAGGTCTACATCAAGATCAAACTCTTCATCACTAAATTCGAAGCTGCTTTCTTCGGTAAATTGCTGCGCCAGAATTTTCTCAAGCTTATGGTGCTCGACAATAACTGGTTCAACCATGAGCTTGCTATTAAAGCGAATGGCATCAATTGCTTCAATATTACTCGGGTTGCTGGTTGCGACATATAAAATCTGTCCTCTTTGTATGAGAGGTAAGACCCGATGTTTTAAAACTAGTTTCTGATCGACCAAATCTTTGGGAATTTGGCTTGTATCGTAAACATCCAGATCAAAATATGGTTCAGCAAATTCAATAGAAATTGTTTCAGCTAATAAAGAAGAGGAAAGATGAACCTCTTCAATCAGGTACGCAACCGTATCCCGTTTAGCTCTCTTTGCTGCATCTAATGCTGTTTGCATGGTCGCTGCCGACACATGTTTTTCTTCGACTAATCGTCGAAAAAACCCCGAAAATTTTGGAGATGTATGTATGACTGACATCTGCCTACCTGTGCTCATATGTTTATAATTGGTATATAAAAAATTATACTTTTGTTATCTAAAATTACTACCTGAGAAAATGATGCTCTGGTCTTGATCCACTCGCCAAAGCTTGAACTAGTCGAAGTTTTTATTCATTAATTTTTAAAAGACGATTCTTTAGACTCGATAAAGTTTTATAACTGTTTTCAATTAGTAGAAAAGATATGGGCAAAGCCGTTAAAGAAAAGTATCTGAAATTTGTATAAATGCGTGTAGAATGTGCTGCATTTTTGATGAAAGGTGAGCCGTATGTCGGGTTCGACGATTACGCCTTGGGTAGTTGGCAACTGGAAAATGAACCCAATGCGTGCCAATGCCAAACAACTTATAGAAGAATTTAAACAACTATTGCAACAAAACCAAATTGCAGATGAAGGCTGTCATGTAGGGGTTGCTCCAGTTTCTATTGCGCTTGCAATGGTACAAACACAATTGCAAGATGCTGCAAGAACAGTATATACAGTTGCACAAGATGTATCACGTGTAGCGGGTACTGGCGCTTATACTGGCGAAGTCAGCGCAGAACTATTAAAAGATAGCCAAATTAATTTTGTACTGGTTGGGCATTCTGAGCGCCGTGATATTTTTGGCGACAACGTTGAAATTTTGAAAGCTAAACTCCAAAATGCATTAAATGCGGGCTTGACTGTCATTTATTGTGTTGGTGAAAGCCTCGAACAACGTGAACAAGGTTTGGCAGAGCAAGTTGTATTGCAACAAATTTGTGATATTGCTCCTGTAGTAACTGTTGAGCAGTGGCAAAAGCAAATTGTAATTGCTTATGAGCCAATCTGGGCAATTGGGACAGGTAAAACTGCTTCTCCACAAGATGCACAGGCAATGCATGCTAAGATTCGTGAAGGTTTAAGTCAGATTACCTCAGCGGGTTCAGACATTGCGATTTTATATGGCGGTAGTGTAAAAGCTGAAAATGCAGTTGAATTGGCGGCATGTCCAGATATTAATGGTGCGTTGGTAGGCGGTGCTTCATTAAATGCAGCATCTTTTTATCAAATCGTACAAGCCTTTGCACAAAGTAAATAACGAGGATAGGGTATGCACTCTTTTGTACTGATCGTACATATTATTTTAGCGGTACTGATGATTGCCTTAATTCTAGTGCAACACGGTAAAGGTGCTGATGCCGGTGCTTCTTTCGGCGGTGGCGGAGCAGCAACTGTATTCGGTGCATCAGGTTCAGGTAACTTCCTTACTCGACTTACTGCTATCTTAACAGCGTTGTTTTTTGTGACGAGTTTAACTCTCGCTGTTTTTGCGAAAAAACAGACTACTGATGCATATAGTTTGAAAACTGTACAAACTACAGCGCCAGTTCAAACGACATCGCCTGAAACTTCACCAAATGCACCAAAATCGAGTCAATAATTCGAAATAGGGCTTTCCTTTTGCAGTGGGAAGGACTAGAATGCGTCCCACAAGCTGCGGTGGTGGTGGAATTGGTAGACACGCTACCTTGAGGTGGTAGTGCCTTCGGGCGTGGGGGTTCAAGTCCCCCCTTCCGCACCAACTTTGAACCAGAAAGTTGAGTGCAAGCAGTTTTTTGATGCGGGATGGAGCAGTCTGGTAGCTCGTCGGGCTCATAACCCGAAGGTCGTTGGTTCAAATCCAGCTCCCGCTACCAATTTGATTAAGGTGCAACTTAATCAAGCGAATATTAGATAAGTTTACATTGACTTTTTTCGATATTTGTATATAATTTTTGCACGTTGATGCGGGATGGAGCAGTCTGGTAGCTCGTCGGGCTCATAACCCGAAGGTCGTTGGTTCAAATCCAGCTCCCGCTACCAAGTTTCTTAAAAGAGGCTCACAGACAGGTGGGCCTTTTTGCACAGTGGACTATTGTTTTCTGTGCTAAATAGGGGCGATTAACGCCCTTTTTTATTGGTTATCGTATCGCTATCGTGTAGTGTCGACATCAATTGGTCAAATAGTCATGCTTCACTATAGTAGGTCTGTGTCGGTTAAAACAACCGATTGAATCGCACGAGAATGACGAGAGTAAATGAAATTATCAAATAAATCCCAAGCATTGCATGACTTAATTGTTCCTGCAGTGGAAGCATGTGGTGTCGACCTTTGGGGAATCGAGTTTCTCCCACAAGGTAAACGTTCATTATTGCGTATTTATATCGATAAAGCGGTAAGTGAAGATGCTGAGCCTGTAATTAATGAAGATGGCGAAGTAGAACTAGGCCGTGGTATTGGTGTACAAGATTGTGTGCGTGTAACACAACAAGTTGGCGCAATGTTGGATGTTCATGATCCAATCTCAGGTGAGTATTCATTAGAAGTTTCTTCACCGGGTTGGGATCGTCCATTTTTTCAACTAGAACAGTTACAAGGCTACATCGGACAACAAATTGCTTTGCGTTTAATTGCAGCAGTAGAAAACCGTCGTAAATTTCAAGCAAAACTTATCGCAGTAGACCTTGAAAATGAAGAAATTCAGGTTGAAGTTGATGGGAAGCATGTGCTTGTGATCGACAGCAACAATATCGATAAAGCAAACTTGATCTATCAAGATTAAATTTATTTAAATTTTATAAGAAATCGGTAGGTGACTTATGGGCCGCGAAATTCTTACCGTTGTTGAAACGGTTAGTAATGAAAAAGGTGTTAGTCGTGAAGCGATCTTCGAAGCTTTGGAACAAGCTCTAGTTGCTGCAACGAAGAAAAGATTTTACGAAGGTACGCATGCTGAAGAAGCTCAGCTTCGTGTAGAAATTGATCGTAAAACTGGTGATTACCGTACGTTCCGTCAATGGACTGTTGTGGCAGATGAAGATCATGAAATGCCAGCTTGCCAAGATGCAATTTCTGACGTTGATCCAGCTAAATGGTCAATTGGTGACGTGCGTGAACTCGAAGTAGAGTCTATTGAGTTTGGTCGTATTGCTGCACAAATTGCAAAACAAGTTATTGTACAAAAAATTCGTGAAGCTGAGCGTGCTTTAGTTGCTGATGCATACGAGTCTAAAGTTGGTGAGTTAATTTACGGTGAAGTGAAAAAACAAACCAAAGATGGCTTCATTATCGACTTAGGCGACAACGCAGAAGCTTATCTTGCACGCGAAGAGATGATTCCAAAAGAAATTCTTCGTCCAAAACAACGTGTAAACGCTATTTTATATAATGTTAACCGTGAAGGTCGTGGCGCTCAGTTGTTGTTATCACGCGCTAAGCCTGAAATGTTAATTGCTTTAATGAAAAAAGAAATTCCTGAAATTTCTGAAGAAATTATTGAAATTAAAGCAGCGGCACGTCAACCGGGCGTTCGTGCTAAAATTGCAGTGAAAACAAATGATCACCGTATTGACCCTGTAGGTGCATGTATTGGTATGCGTGGTACGCGTATTCAAGCTGTACAACAAGAGTTAAATGGTGAACGTATTGATGTAGTGGTCTGGTCTGATGATCCGGCTCAATACATTGCTAGTGCATTAGAACCAGCTGATGTTTCAGGCATCGTGCTTGATGAAGATGCAAGAAGTGCCGACATTATTTTTGCAACCAGCGATCAATTAGCTCGTGCGATTGGCTCTCAAGGTCAAAACGTTCGTTTAGCTTCTGATTTAACTGGCTACAAACTCGACATGATGCTTGAAGAAGAGTATCGTGCTCGTCAGCAAAATGAAGCTCAGCAATATCTTGATATGTTTGTATCACGTCTCGATATTGAAGAAGATTTAGCAATGGCATTGGTGGAAATGGGCTTCACTTCTTTAGAAGAGATTGCTTATGTTCCTGCTGAGACTTTTGACGAAATTGAGCTTGATGCTGAATTGGTTGAGTTATTGCAAAGTCGTGCAAAAGAAGCAGCCCTTACTGATGCTTTGAAACAGCAAGAAAATATTCAAGAACCGAGCGCAGACCTTCTCACTATGGAAGGCATGACTTCTGAGATCGCTTACTCGCTTGCCGCTCGCGGTATTATTACTGTCGACGATTTGGCAGATCAAGCTACTGACGATATCTCTGATATTGAAGGACTTGGTCATGAAAAAGCAGGTCAATTGATCATGAAAGCTCGCGAATCATGGTTTAACTAGGAGATGAAATATGACGGACAAGTCGATTAAAGAGTTAGCTCTCAGTGTAGGACGTCCTGTTGAGAAGCTCCTAGAACAGGCTCGTGAAGCAGGTTTGCCTCAACGTACAGCAGACGACATTATTACCACTGAACAACAGGATACTTTGGTCAATCATTTGAAAAAAGTTCATGGTCAGGAAAGTGGTAACACAGGAAAAATTGCGTTGAAACGTAAAACAACCAGTACCGCTAAAGTTGCAAGTACTTCAGGTAAAGCAAAAACGATTAACGTAGAAGTACGTAAAAAACAGGTTTTTGCTAAACCAAACCCTGAACAAATTGCAGCTGAAGCTAAAGCACGTGCAGAAGCTGAAGCTAAAGCACGTGTAGAACAGCAAACGCGTGAAACTGCCGAGCAAAAAGCGCGTCTTCAAACAGAGCAAAAAGCTAAAGCAACTTTAGATGCGATGCGTGCTGCTCATCAACAAGATAGTGCTGCACAGACAGCTCCAAAAGCTGCTGTTGTAGTGAAAAAGCGTGGTGGTGGTACAGTAAAACCTGCACCAAAACCAGCTGAAACTCCAGAACAGAAACGAGCTCGTGAAGAGCAGTCAGCTCAGTTAAAAGCAACTGAAGAAGCTGCACGTCGTAAAGCAGCTGAAGAAGCTCAGCAACGTACACTTGAACAAATGCGCAAAATGGCGTCTAAGTATTCAAATGACGATGCTACTACGACAATTCGTGTTATTGATGATTCTCCACTTGCTTCAGGTCTAGTTGGCCAAGCTTATGAAGATTCATTTAAGCAAGAAGACCGTGAAATTAAACGCGGTGGCGCAACCACTAACCCACGTGCTGGGAAGAAAGGTGGTCGTCGTGGTCAAGAAGAGCAAAGCTTTGTTAACCATAACAAACGTGGTTTAAAATCAAGCCAAGCGAATAAGCATGGATTTGAAAAGCCAGTTAAAAAGCAAGTTTATGATGTAGAAATCGGTTCAAGCATTGTTGTTGCCGATCTTGCTCAAAAAATGGCGATTAAAGTACGTGAAGTTATCAAAACACTTATGAAAATGGGTGAATTGGTTAATCAAGATCAAGCTATTGATCAAGACACAGCGGCACTTGTTGTAGAAGAAATGGGCCACAACCCTGTTTTAGTTTCTGATACACAAGCGGAAGATAACTTGCTTGAAGCAGCTGAAGAAGCTCGTGGTGAGCAAACAACTCGTCCGCCAGTTGTTACCATTATGGGTCACGTTGACCATGGTAAAACATCATTGCTTGACCGTATCCGTCGTTCGAAAGTAGCGGCTGGGGAAGCAGGTGGTATTACCCAGCATATTGGTGCATATCACGTTGAAACAGACAAAGGAATTATTACATTCCTTGATACGCCAGGACATGCGGCATTTACTTCAATGCGTGCACGTGGTGCTAAAGCAACAGATATCGTTGTATTAGTTGTTGCTGCAGATGACGGTGTAATGCCACAAACTGCAGAAGCAATTGACCATGCTCGTGCAGCAGGTACTCCAATTATTGTTGCAATCAACAAAATGGATAAAGAATCTGCTGATCCAGACCGTGTGTTAAATGAATTAACAACGAAACAAATCGTTCCAGAAGAATGGGGTGGTGATGTTCCGATTGCTAAAGTTTCTGCACACAGCGGACAAGGTATTGATGAACTCCTTGATTTAATTCTTATTCAATCAGAATTGATGGAATTAAAAGCATCTGCTGAAGGTGCTGCGCAAGGTGTTGTTATTGAAGCACGTGTAGATAAAGGCCGTGGTGCAGTAACTTCGATTCTTGTTCAAAACGGTACATTAAACATTGGTGACCTTGTTCTTGCAGGTTCATCTTATGGTCGTGTCCGTGCAATGTCTGATGAAAACGGTAAGCCGATTAAATCAGCAGGACCATCTATTCCAGTAGAAATTCTGGGTCTTCCAGATGCTCCAATGGCGGGTGATGAAGTTCTTGTTGTAAATGACGAGAAGAAAGCGCGTGAAGTTGCCGATGCTCGTGCTGACCGTGAGCGTCAAAAACGTATTGATCGTCAAAGTGCTATGCGCCTTGAAAATATCATGTCGTCAATGGGCAAAAAAGATGTTCCTACAGTGAACGTTGTTTTGAAAACAGACGTACGTGGTACTTTAGAAGCATTGAATGCTGCTCTACATGAATTATCTACTGATGAAGTAAAAGTTCGTGTAATTAGCTCAGGTGTTGGTGCGATTACTGAGTCTGATGTAATTCTTGCTGAATCTTCAGAAGCTGTATTATTAGGCTTTAACGTACGTGCCGATACGACTGCTCGTCAACGAAGTGACCAAGACGGTATTGATATTCGTTACTACAGCATCATCTATGAATTAATTGATGATGTGAAAGATGCCATGAGCGGTAAACTTGCTCCTGAACATCGTGAAACAATCTTGGGTGTTGCGGAAGTACGTGAAGTATTCCACTCAAGTAAGTTTGGTGCAGCAGCAGGCTGTATGGTACTTGAAGGCACATTACATCGTAATAAACCGATTCGCGTATTACGTGATGATGTTGTAATTTTCCAAGGTGAGCTTGAATCTCTTCGTCGTTATAAAGACGTTGTTGATGAAGTTCGTGCCGGTATGGAATGTGGCCTTGCGGTGAAAGGTTATAAAGACATCAAACCACAAGATAAGATCGAAGTGTATGATGTTCAATTGATTAAACGGAGTCTTTAATGGCGGGTAGCCAACGCTTAAAGCGCATGGCGGATTCAGTACAACGTGAGTTGTCTGAGCTGATCCGTCAAGAGCTTAAAGATCCTCGCTTAGGTGGTCTAGTGACCATCTCTGCGGTGAAAGTCAGTGCGGATATGGGTTATGCTGAAGTTTATGTTACTGTTATGGGACGTGAACTCGGCGATGAGCAAAGTGAAGCAGCAAATAAAGAAACTTTAGATGTATTAAATAAAGCTTCTGGTTTCTTGCGTCATGAATTGAGCCGTCGCATTAAGACTCGTATTACGCCTCGCTTACGTTTCCATTACGATAAGACGAATGCATATGGTAACTATATGTTTGGTCTAATCGAAAAAGCGGTACAAGATTTACCAGAACGTAAGTCAGATGACCAAGAGTAATTAGAACTCAAAAATAAAAAAAGCCACCTTCGGGTGGCTTTTTTTATTGATTCAATTTCTTATTCTTTAGGAGGTTCCATTGGCGGTTTGTTTTGTGAGAAGCGCTGACCAATTTTGTAACGGTCCCAAGGGAGTGGGCGCTCAATGGCTTCAGGTACTTCACCACTCAATGAGCGTAAACGTAAATGTAGCGCAGCTTGTGCAATCAAATTAGCCGAAACAGGCGCGGTAATAAAAGCTAAAAGGGTAATAAGTAATTCGGCAAAACCAAAGCGACCTTGGAAAGCAAAAAAGATCATGGAAGCGATCAGAAAGCTTCCTAAGCCGAGCGTACTCGACTTAGTTGGCGCATGTAAGCGCATGAATAAGTCGGGTAAACGGACCATACCGATTGAGCCAACTAACATGAAGAAGGCGCCAAAAACCAGAAAGACCGAAACAATAATTTCCATTGTAAATTGCATTTGACCTCTCCTTAATCGATAACATGACCGGTTGTGAAGTAGCGTGCTAAGGCGGCTGTAGATACGAAACCTAACATCGCAACCAATAGTGCTCCTTCAAATAGAGAAGTCGTCATCCAATAAATGCCTAACACAACAATGAGGCAAGTTGCATTGAGGAAAAGTGTATCGAGCGCTAAAAGGCGGTCTACAATTGATGGGCCCATAACCAATCTAAAAAGGCAAAGTAGCATCGAGATTGTAACGGCAATCAAGCTAATACCTAGAGCATAGGGTAGGATTGTCATGCACTTGCCTCCGTTTTACTTTTCACATCAAAAATTTCCATAAGAGGAATTTCATAACGTTCTTTGATGTCTTGAATATCAGATTCGGTATTATCTGTGCTCAAAGCATGAACCAGAATATCCCCGCGTTCCTGATCGATACCCGCAGAAACCGTACCTGGTGTTGTGGTAATGATCATTGCAAGTAAGGTGTTGACCTGCTCATGTTCTGTCTCTAAAGGTACGCGATACCATTTAGGATGTAATTTTTTAGTAGGTCCCAAAACAAGTTTTGCGACCTTAAAGTTAGAAATAATAATATCCCAAAGAACTACAAAACATAGCTTAACCGCAGGTTTCCAATGAATATGCGGTGTGCGGGTAATAAACGGTTTGACTAAACGAGGGATGATTAAGCCCAAAAGCATCGCAGTCAAAAGATCACTCGCATCAAGACTATGCGCCAGCATCAACCAAAATAAAACGATGAGAACCGAAACAAATGGATGTGGAAACCAGCGTTCAAGCAAATGAGTTAACTGCATTGTTATGGCTCCATAGGTTTCAATTGACTTTCATCAACAATGGTAGGCGTTTGGAGTTTGTCCTGTTGCTGAATTTGTCGTTGTTTATATTCAGAAATATGTTCGCCATTGAACGTATCTTTCGAAATAATATCTGGAACAAGATAAGCATTATGATCTTCAACTTCACCGCCGTACTTGGTTTCCGGTAAGTAAGCTGGATCATATGGTTGCACACTGATGACTTCACCGTTTTGATCTACTTTAAGAATAGAGTGTTGGTAAAGTGCATGGTCCTGGATCTGTTGTGCGGTGCTTAATGTGTAATGCTGAATTGGTGCAGCAAAGACAACATAAGCGATTAAACCAGCCAGTAATAGATAGATAACTTGATCGTTACGTGGTGGTGCGCGTTCCGGCAAAGCACGATAAAGAATATAAGCTGGATGGATTGGATCTTCTTCTGGAGGAGAGGCGCGCCAGAATAAGATAAAACCAACACGTGTGAGTGCAATAATACTTAATAGGCTCACAACAAGCACAACACCAATAATCCAGCCTTGATAGCTAGCTTCAACTGTCGCTTGTAAAATGAATACTTTTCCAAGAAAACCACTAAAAGGTGGCAAACCTGCAAGCATCATGGCAATCAAGAAGTAAGTCAGCATAGCCGCTTTTTCTTGTTTGATTCTTGGGGCAACTTTTAAATGATCTTTAAAATCTCCACGTTGTGAAGTGATCCATCCACAGAATAGATAAAAAGCTGCGCCAATTAAGGTACTGTGCACTAAATAATATAAAGCACCAGACCATGCCTGCGTATTAGACATGGCAATTGCTGTAAGCAAGGTACCAATTGAAGAAAGGACCATAAAGCCGACAAATCGACGTAAACGATCTGCTCCAATTGCTGCAATCACCCCATAAAGAGAAGTAATTAAGCCAATAGGCAATAACCAGCTTTTTAAGATTTCTTGACTAAGCGCATCGTCAAATACTGTTCCATTTACACGTAAAATAGAATAGATCCCGACTTTAGTCATAATAGTGAAAATTGCAGCTACAGGCGTACTTGCAACGGCATAGGTTTTTGGTAGCCAAAAACCGACAGGAAGCATTGCTGCTTTAATACCGAAAACAACAAAGAGAAGTAAGGAACCAGCGACTGCTAATTTGTGTTGATCTGCTTCAAGTGTCGGTATAAGACGTGAGACATCCGCCATGTTGAGGCTACCCACACTGCCATAAATCATACCAAGCCCAATTAAGAAAAGGGCAGAGGCTAAAAGATTGATAATGACATAGTGAACGCCAAGCTGAAAACGAGGTTTGCCTTGTCCATGTAAGAGCAACACATACGAAGCCATCAACAGGATTTCAAAAAAGACGAAAAGGTTAAATAAGTCGCCTGTTAGAAATGCTCCACAAATCCCCATTAATAGAAAATGTACCATGGCATGGAAATAGCGACCACGCGTATCCCAGTTATCACTTGCATACCATAAAACTGGTACCGCTAATGCGTAAGTCAGTGCCAGCATAAAAGCAGAAAGACGATCGAGTACAAGCACAATACCAAATGGCGCTGACCATTCGCTTAATTGGTAAACAGTAATTTGCCCCGTGCTGGCGTAACTAAGATAAACAATAGCGGTAATTAATCCGGCAATTGCTGAGACGAGGCTAATGCCACGACGCCAAGGCTGACGCCAGTCATCTTTTAAAGCTCCTGCCCCGGGGTTGCCTAACAGTAATAAGATAAAAGCAGTAAATGCTGGGATGAGAATGCTAAAAATAGGCGTGTGTTGTTGCCAAAAAGATAAAAAATCAAACATCACGGCTCATCCTCACGTGGGTCGTATGTTGGGGAAGCATCTTCTTTAGCATCAACATGATCACTACCTGATTCATAACGGCTACGTAGCGCAAGTTGTACAATAAACGCTGTAGTTGCAAAACCAATCACGATGGCGGTTAACACCAACGCCTGAGGGAGTGGATCGGTTATTTTTGTCGTTTCAGTTAAAATTGCTGGCGAGCTGATTTGTAATCGACCCATAGCAAATAAAAATAGGTTTACTGCATAACCGATTACAGCCAATCCGAGCACAACAGGGAAAGTACGAGCACGTAAAATCAGATAAATACCTGTGGCAACAAGTAAACCAATAGCAGAAGCCAGTAAGAATTCTAAACTGATCATGATGATTCCTCCCGATGTGGTACAGGACCGGACATACTCGAATGACGAGAGTCGCCTAATACAGAGATGAGCAACATTGTCGCGCCTACAACGGTGATATAAACACCCAAGTCAAAACTTGCAGCTGAAGCTAGATGTAGTTTTCCTAGAATTGGTAATTCAACATAGACATGAGCACTCGTGAGGAACGGACGTAACCAGAACCATGCTGCTATACCAGTCAGGCCTGCAATCGTTAATCCTGTGCCAATCCAGACTTCGTAAAGGCGGCCAGACTTCGCTTTTAACAGCTGTTCTGCTTGATCTTGACCTAGTGCAATATATTGAATGATTAGCGCCATTGAGGTGATTAGACCTGCAATGAAGCCACCGCCTGGATAGTTATGTCCTCGCAAAAAGATATAAACACTGACGACAAGCGCTAGAGGTAATACCCAAGAGGCCGTAATACGGAACATAAGCGGAGAAGGATTAAAACGGTAGGTGAGGCCTTGCGTCATGGTGGTGCCGTGTACACGCATACCATCCATTAAACATAGGGCACCAATCGCAGCGATGCCTAATACCGTAATTTCACCGAAGGTATCGAAGCCACGGAAGTCAACTAAAATGACATTTACAATATTTGAGCCACCACCAAGTGGTAAAGACTGTTGGGCAAAGAACCAAGAAATTGAATTATGATCACGGGTTAAAATGAGCCAAGTAATCCAGCCAATTCCTAAACCTCCAATAATTGCTAAGGCAGCATCTCTCAAACGTCTAGAACGAAGAGATTCATACGGTGTGAGCTGTGGAAGTAACGATAAGCTCATCAATAAAAGAACAGTCGTTACAACGTCTACTGTAATTTGAGTCAGCGCTAAATCTGGTGCTGACATGGTGACGAAGACCATCGTTACCACTAGACCAATTGCACCACTAATAAGTACTGCTTTAATACGCTCATGGTGGAACCAGAGCATCATCCAACAGCCTGAGAACAACGTCAGCCAAAGAACCACAGCAATCCATGGAGCATGGGTGAGTTCACGTGTACCTGTGCTCAGCCCTTGATTGAGTAAAGGCATAGTGACCATGATGATGCTAAAAGCAATGATCCAGAACAAATAACTTTGCAATGAACCATTTTCAGTTTTTTGTTTGATTTTTCGGCTTGTAAGCAGCAGATGTTTTAAAAATAAATCAAATAAGATACGGCCTTGTAATTTGCCTAGACGTGGGTCAAGGTCAATTTTACGAATCATGCCGTCTTTTGCTAAGGCAAAGTAGAACAGCGTACCGCCTACTAAGGCAATAATACTCATCACAAGAGGAGCGTTGAATCCATGCCAAATTGCAAGGTGTGTACCCGCAAATTCTAGTTGCATTAAGCTTGCTCTAGTTACACTATTGACCAGTGGTTCTACCAATAACGAAGGCAGAACGCCGACCAAGATACAAAGCACAGCAAGAAGGATGGCTGGAGCACGCATCCCGATAGGTGGTTCATGTGCGTCTTTATTTGGCACTTGTTTGCCAATTGGGCCGTCAAAGAAGACACCATGTACTAAGCGAATTGAATAACTTACTGCGAAGATACCAGCCAGAGTTGCAATGATGCTGGCAAAGATAACTGTTGAGCCTGAAAGATTCGCCAATAGCTCGGTAAAGAACATCTCTTTTGAAATAAAGCCGTTGGTAAGTGGTACACCTGCCATAGAGGCAGCGGTAATCATGGTGAGTGTGGCAGTGAAAGGAAGTAATTGCCAAATACCACTGAGTTTTCGAAGATCACGTGTGCCGGTTTCATGATCAATAATCCCTGCAAGCATAAACAGCGCTGCTTTAAATGTTGCATGGTTAATAATATGGAAAATAGCAGCGGCAACTGCTAAAGGAGAACCGATACCGAGTAAACAAACAATAAGCCCTAAATGACTAATGGTTGAATAGGCTAACAGTCCTTTTAAATCTTCTTTGAAAATAGCAAAACACGCTGCCATACAGAGCGTAAATAGGCCGACAAACGTAACGATATTGTGATAGATCGCAGCGCCTATAAAGATTGGAAGTAAGCGGGCAAGTAGAAAAATCCCGGCTTTTACCATGGTCGCAGAGTGCAGGTAAGCGGACACTGGTGTGGGTGCCGCCATTGCGTTAGGTAACCAAAAATGAAATGGGAACTGAGCACTCTTTGTAAATGCGCCAAGCAAAATAAGCAATAACATTGGAATAAAAAGAGCGTGGGCTTGGATAACATCTTTCATGCCCATGATTTCGCTAATTTCATAGGTTCCGGTGATTTGTCCTAATAGAACAAATCCACCTAGCATTGCTAAACCGCCCATTCCTGTAATTGTGAGTGCCATCCGAGAGCCACGTTGAGCAGCTTCATAGTGACTCCAATATCCCACTAACAAGAAAGATGAAATACTGGTGAGCTCCCAAAAGACTAATAAAATAATAAGATTATTAGAGAGCGAAATACCCAGCATTGCTGCCATAAACAGCATGAGTAACGTATAGAGTTTACTTAATGAATTTTTAGGGCCTAAATAATAATAGGCGTATATATAAATGAGTGTACCGATACCGGTAATAAGTAAAGAGAATAATAAACCAAGAGCATCGAGCCTGAAGCTCAGATTGATCCCTAATTGAGGTAACCAATCCCAGCTTTGTTGAATGCTTGCACCACCAAGCACAGTTTTAGCTTGAGTCAGTAATAAACCAAAACTGGTTAAACTGACTCCAATTGCCCCTAAAGCCGTTACTCCACGCGAGAACCGTTGAAGCAATGAAACAAGGGTGGTGCCTAATATTAACGGTAATAAGATAATTATCGGTAGCACACTCGTATCCATATGTGATTTAGGTCGAAACCTAAAGGTGAAATTTTAATTTCAGAATAGATAGGAATTCAAAGAGAGTTCCAAAGCTTATTATTCCGAAAACCCAACCAAATTAGAAAATAAAGCGAGAAACAAGTTGTATTGCGCAACTTGAAGAATAAAAACGCAAAATGAAATTTATTGTACACTAAAAAAGCATTGAAAATCTGATGTTATTACATGTAGTAACAACATCTAGTTATTTTAGTGCCTAAAAAACCGTACTCCACCATATATTTTGTGACTGTGGTTTTTTGATTATAAAACTCAAACCGAAGGGCTTTCTTCCGGCGCGTCTCCCGCATGAATCATCCTTAATAATTCATTTTTTTGTTGTTCAGTTAAACCCTGAATCTGCTGAAATAAAACCTCAATCGGTGCTGGTGTTGGGTCTATTAAACTCAAAGGCTGTGCTTCTATAGATGGTGTTAATGGCTCGCTTCTTTGAAGTAAGGTGTAGATATGTTCAAGCTGTTGTTTGGTGGTGTTTAAATCAAGATGGCTAACTTTACCGTGCTCTAATTTTAGACATTGATAGGTTGAAGCATGTTCGAGTAGCTCTTCACGACTTCCTGTTGCAATAATTTGTAGGTGTGGGAATGCTTGATGAAGCCGATTTAAGATCTCGGAGCAATGCGTTGAGTCGAGCTGTACATCAATCTGGTCAATGAGTAAAACGCCATCCCCTTCAAGACAAGGGTTTAAGCTCAAAGGATTGAGTAAACAGAGTCGGCGGGCTATATCACCTACTAAAGCAATCCAGGTTTTTGTTGTATTTGAAAGCTGCTGAAAAGGTAAGGTTTGATCTTCATAGTCGACCATGAGTTGCAGTCGAGGCTGATATTGTAAATAGAGGTCTTTAAGCTCAGGCAAAACTATATTCAATGCATTCTTAAGAGCATATAGATTGGGTGAAGTGAGCTGTTTAGGTTGCCCTGATAACTCTTTTTGAAGCTCATTTAATAATTCTGTTTGATCTTGCTGATCTGATTGTTTCGATCTAATCCGTTGTACTAGATATGCAGCTTGAGCATTTTCGATATCGCTGATTTCTCGTAACCATTCAAAAAAGCGTGTAAAAGTTGTAAACGGTAGTGGGCTAATGTCATAGGCTGAAATGGCTTGAGTAATGCCGGGTAAATTTTTATTAAGCAGATTAATATCATTCACAAATCGCTCGGCTGGGTAGTAAGCGATTAAGGGAAGCCCCTGTAATGGATCTTTTTTTATGACTTGTTGATAAAGAGCCATGGTTTGGTCAAGTTGCTGAGTTTCAACTTGGCTCACTCCAATCCCACTTGCATTTAAGGTTTTAAAAAGTTTCCAGCTACATAGTGAAGAGTCTACCTGCTGAGCAGAGGTACTTTCTGGCAGATGACCAATTTCTGAACGAACTTGAATAGTCACTTCAATTTTTGATTGTAGACGCGACTGAGTAATGTCTTGATCAGGCATGACAATACCGGGACTACGCAAATCTTTAAGGCGAGCAGGCAGCCAAGTTAAAGCATGGTAAATATGTTTGAGCAACATACTTTTACCAGTTGCCTGTTCACCTAAAATTAAGGTGATTGGCTGTTTTTCATAGTGAAAGTGTATTTTAAGGTCGTGAAACAGAGCAATATGTTTAAATTGGACAGATTCAAGTTTCATAGGCTCACCTAAATATGAGCGCTTCAACCAACCGACTGACGAAGACTTAAAGGCGCCCTTAGTTTTAATTGTTGTATCAGATCATAAAGATGATGGATATTTAGACTTACTTTAGCACGAGTACAGGCAACGTACAGTAGTCTTAATTCTTCATCGGTAATCTTGTGTTCTAACCCATTAATTTTAAATTGATAGTCATCTTCAATATGAACACGGTTCCATTCTAAGCCTTTTGCTTTATGTGCTGTAGAGATGACATAGTCAGCTTGCTCAAGTGGAGTAATCTTTGCAAGTGCTTTTTTTAGCGGGTCAGTGCCGTGATCATCGACCAATTTAACCAATGGTTTAATATCACTACCTTCATTGGTTTCACAGTATTCATGGACATCATGCCATGAGTTGAACCATGCTAATTCAGGCACATCAGTAACCCGTTTTCCTTGTTTTAAGAGACTTGCAGCATCTACAAAACGGTTTAGTTTTTGATGATCAGCTTGCAAACTCACTTTATCGCCGTGAACTAAACCTGCTAATAGAAGTTCCATAGCCCGAGCATTGGTACGGCATAAAATCGCATCACGCATTTTGGTATGCGGTTTATTTACGACACTTGATTTTTGATTTGGATTACCAAGCAAAGGAACAGTT
Source organism: Acinetobacter sp. AOR43_HL (assembly GCF_027854635.1). Classification (NCBI taxonomy): domain Bacteria; kingdom Pseudomonadati; phylum Pseudomonadota; class Gammaproteobacteria; order Moraxellales; family Moraxellaceae; genus Acinetobacter; species Acinetobacter sp. AOR43_HL. The sequence goes on along the minus strand of NZ_JAKTHX010000018.1, from coordinate 296,485 downwards.
TCATTTAATCCGCCCAGCAATGCATTGGCAACATCCGCAATCGTTTCACCAAAACGGAAAGAAGTGGTGAGGCGAGACTCTGGCAATGGTAATTGCTGCATGGCATTGATTGCACCACGCCATGCATAAATTTGCTGATGTGCATCACCTACATAGATGACCTGCGTACTTTTTTGGCGAAGTAAAATACCCAACATTAAAGGGTCGGCATCTTGTGCTTCATCAAATAGTACATAATCGGCTGGAATGTTAGGTTCAGACAAAGCCCAAAGTTTGAGGTAAATATCGTGACCAATTCCTGCCTGATGATTTGGGTCGATGGATTCTAACCAACGGCGCTCTACAGCAGGGTAAAGGTGAGTTTGTAGCTCGGTAATATCGTCCGGATGTAACCAGTTGGGCGCCTGAATATGTCGAGGAGCTGGATATTGAGAACTGGTTGAACAGAAATAGCTGACAGCATTAGCGACAAGGCTTGCGAGGCGACTTGGCATTAAGACGTATTTTTCATAACGTCCACCCATCATGCGTCGTAAAGTAATAGGTTCTAGTCGATATTCTTTGGCAATAAAGCTTGGACTTAAGCGAGGTAAGCGTAATTTATCAGTCACACCTCGTGGCACACTGCGAAACGCGAGTGAGTGAAAAGTCCGGCAGTCTACATTACGATGAAATTTGTTTTGTGCTTCACCAGCAATGGCTTTGTTAAAAGCCAAATACATACCGCGCCGTTCAGGCATGGCATCACTAATCATTTGTAACGTAGTAGTTTTACCTGTACCCGCATAGGCAATCACTTTAAATGATTGCCCAAGACGTCCGTTATCTATGGCAATAGCTTGCTCATAGGTGGCTTTAGGTTTTTCGATATTCGACACTGAGTGATTTTAAACCTTGTTGCGGTTAGCTTTTTCAACTAAACCAGATAAACCCTGACGACGAGCTAATTCGTCAATAATAAGTTGTGGATTAAGATCGAAATAACCCAACATGACAATGCTATGGAACCACAAATCGGCAGTTTCATAAATCAAGTCATTTAAATTGCTTTCTGTATTTTGAGCAGCGTAGTCTTTCGCAGCAATAATAGTTTCTACGCTTTCTTCGCCGACTTTTTCCAAGATTTTATTGATGCCTTTTTTATAAAGGCTTGCAACATATGACGTATCCGCTTCAGCTTGCTTACGCTCTTGCATCAATTGCCCTAAGTGAGCAAGTACATCAACTTGTTCAGTGGTGTGAGCATGATCGTGGCTTTCAGTTTTGGCTTTATCGCCATAAATTGCAGTAGGGTCTTTTAATTGTGCATCGACAATTTCCCAACCCTGTGGGGTAAGTTTACGGTAGAAACAAGACTCACGACCTGTATGGCAAGCAATACCGCCGTGTTGCTCAACTTGTAATATGATTACATCGCCGTCACAGTCCAGACGAATTTCATAAACCGTTTGGAAATGACCTGATTCTTCACCCTTGTGCCAAAGTTTTTGGCGAGAGCGAGAGAAATACACCGCTTGATTTTTTTCTGCTGTGAGCGCAAGTGATTCACGGTTCATCCACGCTACCATCAAAATACGTCCGGTTTGATGATGTTGAGCAATGGCAGGGATAAGACCTTGTTCGTTAAATTTTACTTCATCGAGCCATTGCGTGTTATTCATGAGGAATCACCAAAGAAATATGAACTATAAATTGATTTCAATCTGATGCTAAAAAATAGCTTGTATAGTGTACGGCATCAACGTCGCTTTGCGGAAAAATTCTTTGTCCTTTTTGTCTTTGTCAGCGTAATGAATAGCTTGTAACACTTACCAATCTGTATATTATTCGAATGACTAAGGCGTGAGGATATTTGAAATCTCAATCAAATTTTGATCTGGATCGCGTATATAAACTGAAAGAATAGGATGCATTGCACCAGTACGCTCAATCGGACCTTCTTCAATTTGAATATTTAACTGATTAAGATGCGCAACCACTTCTGAAATGGGAGTGTCTGAAATAAAACACAAGTCGGCAGATCCGGGAGTCGGCTGTAATGCCTTCGGTTCAAACTCGTTGCCTTGCTGGTGTAAATTTATTTTTTGATTTCCAAACTTTAGAGCCTTTCTATTACCTTTAAACGTGATGACTTCAAACCCCAATACGGTTTGATAGAAATGACAGGTAGTTTCAATATTTGAGACAGTTAAAACAAGATGATCAAGATGGCTGATTTTCATGTGTTAATCACTATTATTTGGTGGGGTTAATAGTCAGACAAAGATTGGCTTTCTAAATGAAATGCACTGTTTTCTTTAGGAAATTGAGCTACCTGATCATAATCAAGTTGCTTGAATGGTCCTGTTTTTAAGCCTGAAATTGTAATTGCCATTTCTTTTCGAAAATAAGGGATTTGATACATCCACGGAAAAACTAAATCTCTTAAACCTCCAGCCCACCAATGATCAGATTGATAAAGTGGTGTTAGTAAGCGACTAAGAAATTGATAAAACTGGGTGGATGAACGGCGAAGCTGGTGGTAGTGCTGCCAGAGCAGGGACCAATCAATATTCTGGTTTTTTTTAGCATGTTGCAATGATTGAGAGAAAGCCCAAGCATCCAATAATGCCATATTTGCGCCTTGACCTAACTGCGGACTCATCGCGTGAGCGGCATCGCCAATCACCCCAATTCGACCTTGACCAAATTGAGTCATAACGACATCACGGTAGTTTGCAGATAACCATTTGGGCTGAGTTGGACTGTTATATAAAATCTCTTTTAGCCATTCTGCAACTGTGGGCCAACGCTCAGAGACTTGCTTTAACCAAGCTTGTTTAGCCTGCTCATCTTGCAAAAAGCTTTGTAATTGTGGCTTAGGTAAGCTCCAAAATACACTTGAAAGGCGCTGTTGAGGTTCGCTTGGAACTGCTCCTGTAGGAAGAATTCCCATCATAATTTTCGAGCGATCATAAAATTGATGCAGAATTTCAGAATCGAGCACTTGGCACTCAGGCACGATACTCCACGCCGCACCCCAAGGGTAGGCTTGGTCAACCTTTACCCATGCTTTAGGTCTTAATTGACTACGAGCACCATTGGCAATAAGTACGGCATCAAAGCGAGCATCAAACTTATGGTTTTGATGCATGCCGAATAGCTGAATTTCATCGTTACGTTCTTCAAAACTTTCAACAGAGTGGTTCATACACCAAGTAATCTGGTTTGAATATTCACTAAGCTTTTGAGTGAGTACATGACATAAAGTGGCTCGGTGTATACCTAGGCCATAAAGATTTGCTGATGCTTCGTGATAGTGACTGTTAACTAAAAGACGCTTGTCTGGAAGTTGGCCCTCTAAGCCTGTGACTCTTGCACCTAATGTTAAGGCGTTTTCGAGCACACCTAAATGTTCAAATACAGCTAAGCCCGCAGGTTGTAGTAATAAACCAGCACCTACTGGAGATAACTCATCAACTTGTTCAAAAATAGTAACGTTATTGCCTTGGCGGGCGAGTAAAATCGCAGTGGCTAAACCTGCAGTGCCGGCACCGATAATGGCAAAATGAGGTGTTTTCATTGTTTGTTCTTTTGAAGCATTTATAGGTTCAATTTAGCAATGAACGAATAGTTGATCTATAAATTTTTTAAAATATTGAATTTTTCTCATAAAAAAACCCTTGCACTGGCAAGGGATTTTGAACTTATTTCAATATACGCCAAAGCGCTAGTAAACTACTCAGCACAATTAGAATAATCGAAACAAACCAAGGGCTAATAATTGCAATAGTCAGCAAAATCAGCATGGTACTGCCGAACATCCAGCTACGGCGTTGCTGATGTTCCATTTGCAAACGAAGTTGCTGAATTTCGCGTAACTGGCGGTCTTGCCAAGCTGACTGATTTTTTAAACCATTTAAGCTATCAATAATTAAGCTTGGGAAATCTTGAGCGCCTAAAAGCAGGTCAGGTAATTGCTGGCCAAGCTCTTTTACATTTTTGACTGGGTTCATGTTGGATTTGACCCATTCCGTCAAAATTGGTTTTGCCAATTTCCAGATGTCGAGCTGCGGATAAAGGTCAGTACCTAGGCCTTCTACATGCACTAAAGTTTTGAGTAGCAGCATGAGCTGTGGTGGTATCTCAAGATGGAAGCGTCGAGCAATATCCATGACTTGGATTAAGATACCCGCAAAATCAAGTTGATCCATTGGTTTAGACACCATTGGCCCAACAGTGCGTCGCATTTCACGTGCTAACGCGTCTTGATCTGTACCCGGTGGAATCCAGCCAGCTTGATGCACAATTTGAATAAGCTGCATAAAGTTGCTGTTCATCACAGCAAGCAACATACGGGCAACTGTCATCTGGTCGTGCTTAGAAAGCTCACCCATAATCGCACAGTCTAGTGCAATAAAGCGTGGATTGCTTGGGTTGATGGTTTCTACAAAGACATTACCAGGGTGCATGTCTGCATGGAAAAAGTTATCGCGGAAGACTTGCGTAAAGAAAATGGTTAACCCTTTTTCTGCAAGTTGTGCGCGGTCCATGCCTAGACGGTCAAAGGTTGCCGTATCTGAAATAGGAACACCTGTAATGCGCTCTGCCACCATGACATCTTTGGTGTCCATGTAGACTTCAGGCACATACATCATGGTTGAGCCAGTAAAGTAATGGCGCATACGACGGGTGTTATCCGCCTCAATACTCAAGTCCAGTTCGTTTAAAATGATCTGGCGGTAGTCTTGAATAATTTCGGTGAGATGCAACGCACGAGCAGCTTCAAGGCGGCTTTCTAGTGTATTACCTAGCCATGCCAAAATCTCAAAGTCTTGTAAAATTTGATTGCGAATGTCAGGGCGAGTGACTTTAACAACGACTTCGCGACCATCATGCAATGCAGCAGTATGCACTTGGGCAATTGATGCGGCAGCTAATGGCTGATCATCAAAGCGAGCAAATAATGTATTAACGTCAGCTTTTAACGAATCTTGAATACGTTGTTTAGCAACATCTCCATCAAAAGGTTTTACTTGATCTTGAAGTAAAACCAGCTGAGCGAGCACCTCAGGTGGAATTAGGTCACGGCGAGTAGACAGTAATTGACCGAGCTTGATTGCAAGTGGTCCCATATCTTCTAAAGCTTCTTTGAGCTTTAAAGGATTTTTACGTTCACGACTCGACCATGCAGCAGGGTGCATTTTAATAATATTTAATGCATGCTGAGCTTTAACTGGTAATTCATCCGCAGGGAACAACGTATCGAGTCTATAGTGCGCTGCAATACGCCAAAGTTCGAGTAAACGTGAAACGTGCGGAATCATATACAGTCTTACCTAGTCTTGAGAGGGTTGTAGTTGTGCATTGAGTTGCTGCAATCTTGCTTCAAGACGGTCAATGTCTTGATTAAGCTTGCGAGTTGCTTGAGTTAAATCATCCATTTCCCAGCGAGGGGCAAATAGACCGCTATCTTCTTTTAATGCGTCTTCTGCGAAAAATAGATGGCTTTGCACCGAGCGTTTTAAATGTTTTGGTGCAAGTTGAATCTTGCCAATTTCGTGGGCGAGTTGAGGACCCACCCATCTTGATAAATGCGCAGCTAAATCTGGTTCAGCTTGCTGCATAATCTTTTGAATATCCTGTAGCAGATGGTAATCACCTTGCAATGGGATATTACCAATCTGATCTGGATCGCTGACCAATAATTTAATCAGTTCAATGACATCATTAACATGCAAAGTTGCAGTTGCTTCAGAAATTTTGAATTGGGCATCAAAAGGACGCTGTTCAAAAATAGAAGGCTTTTCACTATGACCTGTTACGGTAGGTTCAAGACGTACTTTTTCTTGGTCAAAGAATACATCGACAGAAAGTTGCGGGCTATCAATCACAACACGCAACATTTTGCCCTGTAACTGATTAAGCTGAATGCGAGTAACCGCATCCAGATCGATCAGATGATGAATGATACGTTCGACTGCACCGAGTGCCAGAATCGACCACATATCGTTATCCCTTACAGTTTGAAGCCACGGTGAACGGCAACGATACCAGCAGTAAGGTTGTGATAGTCACAGTTCTGGAAGCCAGCATTTTCCATCATACCTTTTAAAGTACGTTGGTCTGGGTGCATACGGATTGATTCAGCCAAATATTTATAACTTTCTGAGTCATTCGCAACCAATTTACCCATGATCGGTAAAGCGGTGAATGAATAGAGGTCATAAAGTTTCGAGAATGGCTCAAATACAGGTTTAGAAAACTCAAGAATCAGTAAACGACCACCTGGTTTTAACACACGGAACATAGACGCAAGTGCTGCATCTTTATCTGTCACGTTACGTAAGCCAAAGCTAATGGTTACAAGATCAAAGCTGTTGTCTGCAAAAGGTTCTAAAGTTTCTGCATTGGCAAGAATGAAGTCAACATTGGTACAGCCTGCATCAATTAGACGGTCACGACCAACATTGAGCATAGATTCGTTAATGTCTGAAAGTACAACATGACCTTGCGGACCAACTTCACGGCTAAATACTTTTGCTAAGTCGCCTGTACCACCCGCAATATCCAACACGTGTTGACCACGGCGAACACCAGACATGTTAATTGCAAAACGTTTCCACAAACGGTGAATACCAAATGACATCAAGTCATTCATCAAGTCATATTTGCTTGCAACTGAGTGGAAAACTTCTGCAACTTTTTGTGCTTTATCTTCAGTTCTAACAGTTGAGTAACCAAAGTGTGTGGTTTCACCAACGTTGCCAGTATTGCCAGCACCACGAGGTAAATTGTATTTAGGTACAGAACCATTCACAGGTGTGTCTGTTAAGGTTTGCTGTAAAGTTTGTTGTTGCCCTTGAGGAGTACCTTGAGGTAAAGGTGAGCTTAGGAATGGGCTAACTTTGTCTGAACTTTGTGCCTGCTCAGTTGGAGATGTTGGCTTTTGGTTTTCGTTAGACATATTGTCTCTCCTAGACTCAAACTCAAGTGAAACGGAATAAGTTCTGCATGATGACAGATTTTGTCTATTTTTACAGGCATCATCATGCAAATATAATGAATAAAATCTCAACTTCGTGAGGTTGAGTTTTTCTATGTGCCGACCTTATCACACTCTAAACGGATTCGGATGCCCTGAATGTACATTTTCAATAATCTGGCGTTCTTTTTCAGTAAAAGTCTTAATAAAGGTCTCGGCTGATTTTAACGGTTTCATCGCATTAAAACCATCTTGAATGAAATCATACATCAATTCGAAGTGATATTTTTGGGCAATACCTTTACACATTTTAAAAGCAGTAAACATCATAAATGAACGCATGTATTTATCGAGCGCTGCTCCTAAATCGTCAAGCAGAGCAAGCTGCTGGTAACGAGCTTCTGCTTGATCGAGCTTAATTAAGGTTAAACGCATAATCTCATCAGTGAGTACTGTATCTGCCGGATAGTCCTCAAGAAGTTGCATTGCTACTTGCTCATCAAGTTGGGTTGCAAGTACAGCCAAACTTACTGATTTAGTACCTGTTTTAATTGCATTCTCAGGTAAGACTTTTTCTGCTTTATGCGCATATTTCAATAAGCGTTCGATTTGAGCTGCAAGAGCATCAAATTCTGGGCCACCATATAAACGATTTAAAAAGTACTCTGACATGAGCTTGTGTGTTGGCAGATTAAAAAAGTCATGATGCGTATCTTTCATCCGCTCTTTTAGCCATGTTTGTACATCTTGCAAACGCTGGGCAAGCACTGGATTATCGTGATAATTAAACGTTTTATATTGTTGTAAAAGATCATCAAAAGCAGCGAGTTTAGACATTTAAGGCTCTAATATTGGGCTATTTGCAAAAAATCATAAAAGGCATTGTAACCTTGTACTATGGCGAGTAGATGTAAAAAAAATGATTCATGCGTCAATTTTTAAACAGAATTTTGTCGCAATGACATAATTTGTATAGCAATTCATCATTTAACCGCATAAGTTAAAGATCATCGAAATTAAACAATAAAAGATTAGAGCCGTGGACTATGAGTGAACAACAACCAAAATTTGAGATTCGTGATGAAGAACAGCTTTCAGTCGATTTGATTGAAGCACAATATGCGTTAAAAGAAAGTCGGGGCAAACCCAACGCTAAAAGCACACTGATATTAATGAGCGGTATTGAATTGGCTGGAAAAGGTGAGGCTGTTAAGCAACTCCGTGAATGGCTAGATCCACGATATTTACGAGTCAAAGCAGACGCGCCACGTGTGCTGACAGATACAGAAGCATTTTGGCAATCTTACTCGGAGTTTATTCCGACTGAAGGACAAATTGTGGTGATGTTCGGCAACTGGTATAGCGATTTGCTCGTCACAGCAACGCATGTTTCCGAGCCTTTAGATGATTCGCGTTTTGATGAATACGTTGAAAATATGCGGGCATTTGAGCAAGATTTAAAAAATAACTATGTCGATGTGGTTAAAGTCTGGTTCGATCTATCATGGAAATCACTACAAAAACGTTTAGACAAAATTGACCCGTCAGAGCAACACTGGCATAAGCTCCACGGCCTAGACTGGCGTAATAAAAAACAATATGACACTTTGCAAAAGTTACGCCGTCGTTTTACCGACGATTGGTACATTATTGATGGCGAAGATGAAAAGCAGCGTGATCAGTTTTTCGCTCAATACCTTTTACAACACATGCGTCAACTTCCAGAGCATGAAACTGAAGTTAAAGGAAAATGGCAGCAAGCTAAAATTCCAGAGAGTTTATTAAAACCTTCTAATGAACCACTTGAAAAAGCTGAATATAAAAAAGAGCTGGATAAGCTGAGTAAGAAAATTGCCGATGCCATGCGTTTTGATAAACGCAATGTCGTCATTGCTTTTGAAGGTATGGATGCTGCTGGTAAAGGAGGGGCCATTAAGCGAATTGTTAAAAACTTAGACCCACGTGAATATGATATTCATTGTATTGGTGCACCTGAACGCTTTGAAGCTCGACATCCTTACTTATGGCGCTTTTGGAACCGCATTAATGAAGCTGAAAAAATCACGATTTTTGATCGGACATGGTATGGGCGCGTACTCGTTGAACGTGTCGAAGGTTTTGCTTCGCCTTTAGAATGGCAGCGTGCCTATGATGAAATAAATCGCTTTGAAAAAGATTTATTTGATAGTCAAACGATTGTGGTAAAAATTTGGCTAGCGATTAGTAAAGATGAGCAAGAGCAGCGTTTTAAGGCCAGAGAAGAAACACCGCATAAACGCTTTAAAATCACTGCGGAAGATTGGCGTAATCGTGATAAGTGGGATGATTATTTAAAAGCAGCAGCCGATATGTTTGAGCGAACCAGTACTGAATATGCACCTTGGTATATCGTTGCAACTGATGATAAATATACGGCCCGTCTGGAGGTGTTGAAGGCCATTTTAAAACAGCTGAGAGCAGACTAAGCTCTCAGCTACAAGGCAAACATTAATTTACAATGGTGCTACGGCTTTTTTGCTGAATACGTTTTGCAAGGTTATAACTGTCATTCAGATGAGTTTCTGCTATTTTTTTCATCATGAAATAGCCTAAACTTGCTGCTACAATTTGTCCGCCTAGCGGTATAAATTTAGTCACCTGTTTTGTTACGATTTTGCCTAAAAAGCCGTTAAATGTTTTTTTAACGGTAGTACGTGCCACTACAAAACCAGAAAACTCAAAACCGCGTTTACGTAACTCATCCCAATGAATAGTTTTAGTTTTTGGGTCGTAAACGCTCACGTGCTCAGGTGCTAAACCGAAACGGGAATTGATATCTGGAATTAGGTGAGACAAAATTCCCAAATCTACCGCCACGTCAAAAAAAGGAATCGGTACAATTGCCGCTCCGGCTGAGACGTAAGCTCTTTTTTTGATGAGATCATGGCACTCATCGCGAATTTGTTCCAGATTTAGGCTAGGATCAATATAGTCAGGAATCTTGTCAATTTTCATAATGTCTACCTGTATAAGTTTCTTGATGGCGTCATTCAAACTAAGTGTAAGTGACACCTAAAGTTAAATTATGCTGTGTTTAAACCAACGTGACATAGTCAGATTCAGTTGTATAGTAATGAATGTTTATGATTTTGTGCATAAATTATGCAAGCAGGAAATGAAATAAATGGGGATCCATGTTATTCAAAGTCAACGTATTGATGTGTTGTTGCAAGGTGTATTGGCGTCTACATCTCAAGCTTCAACGCATCCATTACAGGTTTTGAAAACCCAACATTTTATTGTTCCAAGTCCTGCGGTCGAGCAGTGGCTGATACAAAAACTTGCAGAACAGCAAGGCATGAGTGCCAATTACCAGTTTCACCAACGGGTACGAGGTTTCCAATGGTTTGCCTATCAGCAAGTTTTAACTGCGCATAAAGAACAGGTCCGTAAAGCGAACATCCCGCGTTTGATTTTTAAATGGCGGGTGCATCAGGCTTTGCACGAATTTATTCAACCTGACACGATGAGCATCGATACGTCGCATCCTTTACATTCTATTGTTCAGCGTATTTATGACAGTGCAGATCGACTCGAACAAGGCATAGATAAACAATTAAAAAAACAAAAAATGCTGTATTGGGTCGCTGAGCAGGTTGCTGATCTATTTAGCAACTATATGATTTATCGTGGACAGTGCCAGCGTGGTTGTGAAAATAGTTGTACCTGTCCGGAAAACTGGTTGTCTGCTTGGGGACAGGGCCGAGCACTCGATATTGAAAAATATATTGTGCAGAAAGATGAAGAAGTGACTGCTTTTGCATTACATCAAACTGAGGAGCTAGAGCGTTGGCAGCGTTGGTTGTGGCAGCAACATTTTCATGATGATTTTGTGCAGATGCAGCAAATTGACGCGTTGTTTTGGCAAGAGTTAGATCATCCAGACCGTGGTAAGCGTGCTATTTCAAGATTACCTAATCAAGTGGTGATCTTTACATTATTAGATTTGCCGCCAAGTCAGTTACAGTTCTTGCGCCGTTTAGGCCAATATATTGATGTCTTGATTTTGCACTATAACCCTTCACAAGAATATTGGGCCGATAGTGTCGATCCACTCTGGAAACAGCGTTATGACTTAGGGGTAAAAGAGCGTTTTATTGCGAAAAATCCAAAGGCTACTGATGCTGAAATTAGTGATTTCTTTAATAAATTCACACTCAATTTTAATGCTGAAGCGCGTGAGTCTAGACATCCGCTTTTAACCAGATTGGGTAAACAAGCCCGCGACCACTTTTCTTTATTATCGAATTTATCTACGGGGGAAGAAGGTAAGTGGGTGGATGCTTTTGTGGATGATTTTCCTGAAAGTTTACTCGGTAAAGTTCAGTCAGATATTTTGCATTTAGTTGAACCTCAAGCTAAGCAATATGAGCTTGCCCCAGACGATGACTCGATTCAGATTCATGTTTGTCATTCGACTTTACGTCAGCTTGAAGTTCTAAAAGAGCAATTAATCTGTTGGTTGGCTAAACCACATGAGCAGCCGCGCCGACCAAACGATATTTTAGTTTTAGTTCCTAATTTGGCCGACATAGAACCTTTAATTCGAAGTGTATTTCCCGCTACTGCCACTGAGCAAGGTGTACATTTGCCAGTGAAAATTGCAGGTGTTGCATCACTTGATGCACTTAATGCTTGGCGTGCCGTAATTGGGCGTATTCAACTGATGCAGGGCCGTTTTAGCTTTGATGATTTTGCTGATTGGTTAAGCTTGCATGCTACCCAGCAACGTTACGAACTTGAGTATGTTCAGGTCGAGCGGATTTTAAATTTGCTTGCCGATGCGGGTTTTAAACGAGGGCTTGATGCAGAGCATCTCAAGCGCAGTTTGTGTGACGGTGATGATGATTATCGATATAGCTTTAAATTTGCCTTAGAGCGATTGGCTCTTGGTATTGCTGTGCCTGTACATGCGACCTTTAATCAGGTGTTGAGTTATGCCAAAGTTCAACCGAGCGATTTCGAGTTGGTGGGTACACTCATTCAGATTTATCAGGATTTGAACGAGCGCCGTGATTGGCTGACTCTGCATGAACAAGGAAAAGTCTATACGATTGAATATTGGCTTCAGGTACTAGGCAAAGATATTGTTGAATTTGAGCAGGTTGGTGTTGCTGCTCTAAAAGCTGTGCGTGAAATTGTTAAAAAACAAGAGCGAATGTTGACGCTCGCAAGCTATTACGCCGAGACAGAAACAGGAACTTTGCGCAAAATTACCTTGCCTCTGCCTTATATTATTGAAGAAATTCAACGGACATTAGAAAGCCAAAGTGCACAAGCTGAACCGACAGGGCAAATTACCTTTGCCCAAATTGGACACATTCGACCGTTACCTTATCGTTTAATGGTCATGCTAAATCTTGATGCAGGACAATTTCCAAACCGTGATACACACGTTCCATTTGATTTGATGGATGCACTGCGCCAACAGTTAGGTGATCGTTCTCGACTTGAAGATGATCAAGGTGCTTTTTTAGATGCTTTATTATTAGCCCAAGAAAATTTATGGCTGTTTTATAACGGCTTTGATGTGAACGATGGCGAGGTGCGCGAACCTTCCAGTATTCTTCAAGAGTTCCGTGAACATCTTGCCCTGATTGTGAAAGCTGAAGATGGTGAACCTGAAAGTGTCGTTATTGAAGGGATTGAGATACCTTCACAGTTAAAACAACTCTATCACTTACATGATTTACAGCCCTTCGATCCGAAAGGTTTTACTGTTGAAAAAAGTGTTATTCGCTATCAAGATCATTGGTTTAAGGTCGCTTCACAAATTCAGCAAGTTTCAGGAAGTCGCCAACCTTGGGCGAACACAACCTATCCGCTACAAGCGCCTGACATGCTGGTTTTAGAGAGCCAACAGTGGATACAGGATGTGACATTCCCTGCACGATTATATTTGAAAACTTTAGGGGTAGAAAACTTAGGAAGTGTCGGAGTGCTCGACCAAAATGAACCTTTATTATTAGATGGTTTAGGGCGCTATGCGATTCGACATTTTTTACAACAATCTGAACAGCAAGCACAACCTGAAGTATTAATTGATCAGTTGCCTGTCGGTAAAGTCAAATATAGCGCATGGCAACAAGGTGTTTTTGAGCAAGAATGTTTACTTGAACGCCTTCACCATTATGCACCAGCAGTGACACAAACAACTCAGCGTATTTGGCGAATTGCTAAACAGCTTCATATGAATATTACCGTTCCGAAGTCTGAAACTCGGGACTGGGTGAGTATGGAACCTTCAAGCGCTCGGGCAAAAAGACGTGCTAAAGTCTGGTTAGAATATCTGCTCTGGTTAGCTTATTTAAATGAGGGTAGTGCAGGAGCTGAAAAGCGCCGTATTGTGGTTTTTAGCGATCAAACTGTGATTTGTAGTGGGATTAGTTCTGAGCAAGCTCGGCAATATTTACAACCATGGTTTAAAATCTGGCGCCATGCACAGCAACAACCATTGGTTTTACCAGCAGCCTTATTATTAAAGCCATTAGAAAAAGCTAAAGCATATCAGTGGGAAACAACAAATCAGACAGAAAAAGCAAAACTGGATGAGAAGAGCTACACTGAGCTGTTAAAATACTGGAATGAAACAGGGTCATTTACCACAATGGATATGACTCAAAATGAAGCTTGTAAGTTGCATCAAGACTGGAGCTTTATTTTACAAGAACAAGATGCACAGGCTTTGCTTCAACATGCTTGTGATGAGTTTGCGTATGATTTGTATCATCCGGTTTTTCAATTTCAACATTCGGAGTAAGGCATGAACTCAAGAGTACAGGTGTCTTATCAACCTATTATTGATATTGAATTTAGTGGATTGCACTTAATTGAAGCTTCGGCAGGTACAGGGAAAACCTATACCTTATCAAGTTTGATGGTCCGTATCTTTCTTGAAAAATATTTGCCTAGACAAGTCATTGCGACCACGTTTACCCGTGCTGCTGCTGCTGAGTTAAAAAGCCGTATTCGTGCACGTTTGGTTGAAACGTACCGTTATTTAGATGCCAAGCGTAGTTTTACAGAACAAGAATTACTTACGCAGGCAGAGCAAGAACCTGACTTATTACTCCAGCATATTCTAAAGCATTTTGCGACGCGTATTGCCTATGCGTGTGAACGTTTAAAATTGGTTATAGATCAGTTAGACGAGTTATTTGTCGGAACACTCGATAGCTTTAGCCAAAAACTATTACGTGAGTTTGCCTTTGAGAGTGGCAAAATTGAACGCGCTCAAATTACCGATGATGCTAAAACTTATAGTCGACAACTGATTCATGATGTTTTGCGTGAATGGATACAGTCTCAACCTCAGACCGTGATTGATGCGTTGTATCTGGCAGGTGAGTTAAAAAGTGTCGATAGTTTTGTCAAACTTGTTGAAGACTCACTTAACTTTAGTTCTGCTCATTTTAAACTTCCTGAAAAACCAACCATTCAATTTGAAGAACTTACGCAGCTCAAACAATTAGCGACAGAAATTGATATCAGTCTTTTAGAAGCATATTACTTGCTTGATGGAGAGCACTATAAACATGTGAGCGGGACAGTATTTAGAAATGGGGCATTTAATAAACTATTTAGTGAATGTTTGCCACAGCTTTTGCAAGTTCTAACGCAAAGCGACAGCATTTTGGTTTTTGACGGTTCGTTGGCGGTACAGCGAGAGCTTGTTTTTAAGTTTTTAGGTCAACTTGTCGATCAAAAAGTTTTCAAGAAATGTCCTGTTGAAATTTCAGATGGTTTCTATCAACATCCTTGTATTCAACAGATTCAACAGCTATTTGGTGTGCTGAAAAACTACGCTGAGCAGTTCGACCAGCTTCATATTTTTTTAAAAGCCTATTTATGTGTTGAGGTTAAAAAACGTTTACCACAGGTTTTGCAAAATAAAGGTGAAACTACTTTTTCTCAGCAAATTCGAACACTTTCTGAAGCTTTAAAAGGTGAACAGGGACAGCGTTTCGCTGTGTTTGTGCAGGCGCGTTATCCCTTAATTTTGGTCGATGAATTTCAGGACACCAACCAAGATCAAGACGACATGTTAGCGAGCATTTGGCGCCATCCAGAGCGCTACCAAAAAGGTTGCATGATTATGGTGGGGGACCGTAAACAGGCAATTTACGGTTTCCGTGGTGGGGATATGCTCACCTTTTTAAATGCCTATAAAGATATTCAAGCCAAACATGGCCGCGAATATAAGTTAATTCATAACCATCGTTCTGTTGCTGATCTGGTTGAAGTGGTCGATGCCTTATTTCAAAGGCAAATCGACTTTGGCGAAGAAGTTCAATATGACCCAATTCGAGCGGGCACTCGACCTCATCCTGTACTGATTGAGCAGAACAATCATAATCCTCACCCTTTGCGCTGGTTAATGCTCAAAGATAAAGAAACAGAGGCTCAGCAAGTTGCATGGAAGATTCGAGATCTACTTAACCAGTCACATGCTGGACAGCTATATTTTCAAAAAGATGCTCAGACTCAAGTCTTAAACGAAGATGATATTGCGGTATTGTCTCGTAATCATGATGGGTTGGATAAAGTTCAATTTGAGCTAGAGCGTTTAGGAATTCGGGTTAATAGGCCATCAAAACGAAGTGTTTTCGACTGCACGATTGCTCAAGATGTGGGTGCTTTGTTGACCGCCATACTTCATCCTTACGATGAGGCAAAAGTGAAGCGAGCTTTAATTAGCCGTCTATTTGCCATGGATTTAAAACAACTCTTGCAACTTGAGCAGACAGCCGAAGGGTTAAGCCAGTTTATGACTGGTTTTGACACGATTAGAGAGTTGTGGTCCGCTCAAGGCTTTTTAGTGGCATGGCAACAATGCCTCATCCAGTTTGATATATGGCAAAATTTGGTCGCTGCCCAAAGTAAAGATAATGAAAGGGTTGTGGTGAACTTGCGTCATTTAACTGAAATTCTGAGTCAGCACAGTGAGAAATACTCAGGTGCTCAGAACCTTTATCACTGGTATCTCAAACAGTTGCGTTCTCCTCTTGACCGTGATTGGGAGTTAGAACGTAAATTATCGAGTGAAGCTGGTGTTCAGCTCATGACAATTCACCAGTCAAAAGGGCTGGAATTTAAGATTGTATTTTTATTAGGTGCAGATAAGCCCTTTCGAGAAAATAGTAAAACACTCAATTTTTCGACCCAAGATATTGTCAAACCGGACTCAAACCAGACTTTGACTCAACGTGTCGTTGCGATTGCTGACAAGACTTATTTGAATGAAATAGAACTTAAGCAGCACGAAGAACGAGCGCTCGCTGAACAGAATCGACTTTGGTATGTCGCTTTAACGCGAGCAAGCCACCGCGTCTATGCGCTTTTACAAGATGGGGATGGTAAATCAGTATCAGGCCTCGCGTTTTGGAAAAATAGGACTGAGCCTTTTCAACACCGTTGCTGTACGGATGAAATGGTTTTGGAGCAGATTCCACAGGCAATTCATTTAGCCAAACAAACAAGTATTATTGAAATACAAGCACAACGGTTTCCTGAACAACGTTTTTATTCGAGAGGTAAAACCAGTTTCAGTTATTTGGCACAGCATTTAAAACATAAGGCTGGCACAGATTTATTGGCGAGTCAGAGCAATGATGCTGTATTAGCAGAAGATGAGCTGGATTTAATCAACACTGCTGAAGCAATCGGTGCTCAGCCGATTGACTGGATCAAGAGTAACTTCCCGCGAGGAACGCTTGCCGGTAATTTCTTACATGAAATATTTGAGCATATCGATTTTCAATGCTCAGATGAGTGGATCATAGAAATACGTCGTCGTTTTAAAAATGACTATAGTAGCCTTTGGCAAGATTTACTTAATAAATATAACGAGAGCTTCCCAGACCAAGAGGACGCCGAGAATCTGCTTTACCAGTCAGTTGCAGACTGGCTGAAAGATATTTTGCGAACACCGCTTTATCAAGGTTTCCGGCTAAATCAACTTCAACAAGAACAGTATTTGTCAGAGTTTCCTTTTTATTTAGCACTCTCAGATCGAGTTTTAGCGATGACACGTATTCAGCAGCTTTTCGCTGAGTATGGTTTGAATATGCCGGAATTACTTGAGGCTCGTTCAGCGCGTTACCTTAATGGTTCTATCGATTTGGTTTACTTTGATGGGCAGCGTTACCACATTGCCGATTATAAAAGTAATTACTTAGGTGATGATCTTGCAGATTATCGTAGCGATAGCATTGCCCAAAGCATGTCTTTAGCAAGTTATTGGCTACAAGCAGGCTTATATCTCGTTGCATTACATCGCTATTTGCAAGTCAAAATGCAGGATTACCAAATTGAGCAACACTTAGGTGGGGCAACTTATCTTTATTTACGTGGCATGAATGGTGAAGCTGAGCAGGGCTATTATTACTGGCAACCTAGCATTGAGTTTATTCTGCGTCTTGATGCCATTTTAGGGTATTTTGCTGAGGATAAAATTGCATGAAAAATGCTGATAAAGTATGTAATTTTAATATTAACAAATATTTGGCATGTGGATAAGCCTGTCTATAACCATGTGGACAAGCGTGTGGAAAACTAGGTGGATAAGTGTGTGGACAATCTAAATAGCTCTGAACAGGCCGATTTAAGCTGGTTAACAACGTGGAGTAACTTCTTAAATCAGGCTCCATTTACTGAGCAATCGCAAGTGTCAGAAGCCACTTCTTACTTGCAGCAGCTTATTGAAGCGAGCTTACAAGGCGATAGTTGTATTGATATCAGTTCAGAGCAAATTGCAGCACTTGGTCAGCTTACTATATCTGCCGATCAAGCAACCTCAAAAGTTGCGCCGTGCGTCTACGATGAGCAGGGGTTGGCATTATACCGATATTGGCACCTAGAGCAACGACTTGCAGAACAAATTTGTCGATTAAAGCAACAATTAATTCAACCTGTCTCTTGTGATGACTATTTAGACCTGCTTACCGATGCTCATCAACAGGCAGCTTTACAAATGGTTGCTCGGCAGGGCTTGAGTATTATTACCGGTGGGCCGGGTACAGGTAAGACTTATACGCTGGCACGTATTATTGCTGTGCTGAGTCAGGCAATTCCGCATATTCGTGTGGCGATGGCTGCTCCAACAGGTAAGGCAGCACAGCGAATGCAAGAGGCTTTACAGAACTCATTTAACGATCCTAAATTGCTTGAGTCCGGATTAGTGAGTGAGGAACTCAGAAATCAGGGAACACAAACGATTCACCGTTTGTTAGGGATGGGACATAGCCAAACACCACGGTTTAATCAAAAACAGCCTTTGCCTTATGACGTGATTGTCGTGGATGAGGCTTCTATGCTGGATTTAAATCTGGCTACTCTTTTATTTGAAGCTGTGCCAGAGTCTTGTCGAATTATTTTATTAGGAGATGCAAATCAGCTCGCTTCTGTCGATGTCGGGGCGGTTCTTGCAGATTTGCAGCAAATACAGGCGTTGGCTGATAACCGGGTACAATTACAAACCAGTCGTCGTTTTGCTGAAGGTGCGTTGATTGGACAAGTGGCCAAATTTATTCAGGCACAAAGCTATCAACAAGACCATGTAGAAGTTTTGCAGCGGTTTGAAGTTGATATTGTTCAGGTGTCAGAATTAAAGCCCATACTTTTACAAAGAGATATGCCTGATGTTGTTCAGCTTGAATATTTACCAGAAGGAAATCACGCAGAAGTCGAAATTTATTATCAGAAGCTCATGCTCGGTTTCCAAGGATATGTAAAAAGCCTAAAAAATTATTTAAAAGAAGAACGCTCGATTGAACAGGTCCAAAACGTAGTAAAAGCATTTGATGACTACCGGATTTTAACCGCGGTTCGTCATGGTCCGTTTGGATTGCAGCAGTTAAACCAATATGCGCAGCGTTGGTTGCAGCAGCAACTTTCAATAGTGACAGCAGGGGGATGGTACGTGGGTCGTCCTGTAATGATGACTTATAACGATTATCAGCTCGGTATTTCAAATGGCGATATTGGTTTGTGTTTTGAGCACAGAACTCAGCCACAGCAGTTCGAAGTATATTTTCCAAGTTTGAATAAATGGGTCGCTGCAAATCGATTACCTAAAAGTATTCAAAGTGCATTCACTTTAACGATTCATAAATCGCAAGGGTCTGAATTCACACACACTGCTGTCGTTTTAGATCAGGCTGCCAAGAACTTATTAAGCCAAGAACTTATTTACACTGCGATTACACGAGCTAAGAAGGTAGTCAGTCTTTTGGTGCATCAAGAGGCTTTATTACAAGCATTTACAGTTCGTACTACACGAAAAAGCGGTTTAGTTCAAAAAGTTAATCGGTTAGTTCGTTAAGACAAACTTAATATTTTTACCCTTGTAAGAAAAAGCTTACATAGATTCGAGATATTTGCTGCTAGAGTACACCCCGTGTTTTTGAGATTATAAACGCACAACGAGCTTGGCACGGAATGTCGGGCAAAATCGCACAATAATAATAACTTAAGTCGAGAGACTGCGAACTTACAATGAAGTAGGTGTATAAAGAGGAAACTTACAGCCGCTAAGCCTTGTAGTTTTGGGAGAGACTACAGGGCTTTTTTATATTCTACTTTTCACTATGTTTAAAAAAGCATTACAACATTTCGTTTTTAGCACTATCTTCACTCTGTTTTTGTCTAAAGATTTAAATCAATAATATCAATATATTTATCTATAATATGATTTCAAAACAGGCATTTTTCCTGTGAATTGTTAAGTTATATGTTATACAGAACTGTACGTTAAAGGGTAAAAATGGCTATTTACCAAATATTATACAGACCTGTACGTTTTCACTTACATGATGATAAGAAAAATACTACTTTTCTTCATAATTGGATATGTCACAATACATCACATAAGGAAAACGAAAACATCGGAAGTGAGTTAAAACAACAAGAAGGATGTGACTAGCATCTCACCAACGACAATAAAAACAGCAATAACACGATAAACAAAAACTACAGCGCAAAAAACCCAAGCAGAAATGCTTGGGTTTTTATTTGCTTCTACACTAAGTCAGTCTCATGAGAATCACTACCAAATAACGAACGGCGTTGATCTCTCGGTATACGTGGACATTGGGTTGAGATTTGATAGAGCACTTTAGCTAAAGCAGGTAGGTGAGTACCTACTACAGACTTACCAGTTGTTAATAGAGAAACACTGATATCTCTTTCAGGATCGGCCCAACATAAAATGTTGGAGAACCCTAAGTGACCAAATGCTTGTCCTGTCATTGGGCCAAAAAGGCCTACAGGGTTGCTACCTAACATTGGCCCCAGAGCATAGCCCATTGGAATTAACAAAGTACGGTCAATGTTAACACCTGTGGTTGGCAGTGTTGCTCTGAAAATTGTTTTCTCACTAAAGATTTGCTGACCGCCGTAGCTTCCACCACTTAAAAGCATTTCAAAGAAGCGGCTAGCTTGTTCTGCACTGGTATAGATGTTTCCAGCTGGGCAAATGGTGTCCATAAAACGACTATCGTTAGTCACATCAACTGCAAGTTGTAAACCGCCACCTAACACATGATTCAGGTAGTGATCGGTACCAAGGCGAGGGTGCAGACCTGTTGCACAGTTTAAGGCGACTTCTGAACGGTATTCTGGTTTTAAGCCATAATTGAAATAAGGCATCCCCATTGGTTTTTCGATAGTTTGATGTACAAATTCACGTAAATCCTGCCCAGTCACCCGTTCAATGACTTCTCCTAAAATATAACCTGCCGTAACAGCATGATAGGCAAGGTGATTGCCAGCAGGAGACACAGGTCGGGCAGCATATAAGCGTTTTAAAATTTCATCTTTATCAAATAACAATTCTGGTGTGACATCACCATCAATATAGGGAATGCCACCACGATGTGCTAATAAATGAAAGATCGTTGCACGGCGCTTACCGTTGACACCATATTCAGGAACATAATAGCTCACTGGATCAAGCAAATTGATTTCACCTTTTTCATCTAATAGATGAATCAACATGGCTGTGATCATCTTTGATGCTGAAAATAGGCAAACAGGTGTGTCTGGTGTTGCAATCAGGGCATTTCCTTGAAGTCCTGCCGGAGAGTTTCCTTGGGCATATCCAATGCTTCTATTCAGCAAAATTTTACCTTGTCTGCGTAAACAAAAGGTAATAAGTGGATAGTTTCCGGTTTTATATAGTGCTTCTATACTTTTCCAGATTTTTTGAATCTGGTGATCACTCATTCCACCCTGTTCAGCAGCAACTTCATCTTTTTGTCGAATGACTTGCTCAATATTGTCCGGTACTGGACAAGTGTTGGTTGAAAAAATTTTCACACGTCCCTCGCGCTTCTTTCTTTTTATTCGAGGCTAGTGTGCAGGGTTAAGGTCTTCATGTCAGTGTCTAAAATGACAAGTTACTGAAAACTATTTTGCAATCCACCTATAGATACCTTAAAATAGGCGACTTGCTGTAGTGATGCACGGCAGTCAGTTGCCTCAACTGATTCATATCGTTTACTTTTTTAAGCATCTCGGAGAAATCGAATGGCTTTAACTAATGCAGACCGCGCAGAGATCATTGCTAAATTTGCTCGCGCTGAAAATGACACTGGTTCACCAGAAGTACAAGTAGCTTTATTGACTGCTCAAATCAATGATTTACAAGGTCACTTCAAAGCTCACAAACACGACCACCACAGCCGTCGTGGTTTGATCCGTATGGTTAACCAACGTCGTAAATTGCTCGACTACTTAAATGGTAAAGACCACGGTCGTTACACTGCTTTGATCGGTGCTTTAGGTTTACGTCGTTAATTCGATTTTTACTTTGTTTTCGCTATTTCGCATGTCGCAATGCTTTATCGCTGAAAAGAGAGTTTCACTTAATGTTAGGTTAAGTGATTTTTAGAAGGGGCGCTTGTGCGCTCCTTCTTTGCGTTTAACTTATTTTAAATAATTGATCTAGTGTGATGGCTTCTAAGCTTTGTCATTTATCTACCAATCGGTGTAGTCTGAATGCCAAACCTTAGGGGTCTCACTAGAATAAAATTAGGAAAATACAATACATGTCAATGTTTAATATCGTTCGTAAAGAATTCCAATTCGGTCAACATCAAGTCGTTTTAGAAACGGGTCGCGTTGCACGTCAAGCAAACACAGTTTTAATCACTATGGGTGGCGTAACTGTTTTAGTTGCAGTTGTTGCTCAACCTAAAGCAAAAGCGGGTCAAGACTTCTTCCCGTTAACAGTGAACTATCAAGAAAAACAATATGCAGCTGGTCGTATCCCTGGTGGTTACGGTAAGCGTGAAGGTCGTGCTTCTGAAGCTGAAACTTTAATTTCACGTCTTATTGACCGTCCAATTCGTCCGTTGTTCCCAGAAGGTTACTTCAACGAGATCCAAGTAACAGCAACTGTTGTTTCTTCTGACAAAACTATGGATGCTGACATTGCAGCAATGCTTGGTACATCAGCAGCATTGTCTATTGCTGGTACTCCTTTCCGTGGTCCAATTGGTGGCGCACGTGTTGGTTTAATCAACGGTGAATATGTTCTTAACCCGAACTTCGAACAGTTGAAAGAAAGTGACCTTGACCTTGTGGTTGCTGGTACAGAATCTGCTGTATTGATGGTTGAATCTGAAGCGAAAGAACTTTCAGAAGACCAAATGCTGGGTGCTGTTCTTTTCGGTCATGACGAAATGCAAATCGCAATTCAAGCGATTAAAGAATTTGCTGCCGCTGCTGGTGCTGTTGAGTCAACTTGGGTTGCTCCAACTAAAAACGAAGCTCTTCTTGAGCAATTAAAAGCAGCTTTCGAAGCGAAAATTTCTGAAGCATATACAATTGCGGTTAAACAAGATCGTTACGCAGCACTTGATGCACTTTATGCAGAAGCTGTAGCTCAGTTCGTTCCAGAAAATGATGAAACTGGTATTGCTGATGAAGTAAACGAATTATTCGAAGACCTTAAATACCGTACAGTACGTGACAACATCTTGTCAGGTAAGCCACGTATTGATGGTCGTGATACTAAAACTGTTCGTGCTATCGATGTTCAAGTTGGCGTATTAGATCGTGCACACGGTTCTGCATTATTTACACGTGGTGAAACTCAGGCGTTAGTAACAACAACTTTGGGTAATACTCGTGATGCGTTAATGGTTGATACCCTTGCTGGTACTAAAACTGACAACTTCATGTTGCACTACAACTTCCCTGCATACTCTGTAGGTGAAACAGGCCGTGAATCTGGTCCTAAGCGTCGTGAAATTGGTCACGGTCGTTTAGCACGTCGTGGTGTTCAAGCAGTTCTTCCTGCTGCTGACCGCTTCCCGTATGTAATTCGTATTGTATCTGACATTACTGAATCTAACGGTTCATCTTCAATGGCTTCTGTATGTGGTGCTTCATTATCACTTATGGATGCAGGTGTTCCGCTTAAAGCTCCAGTTGCGGGTATCGCAATGGGCTTAGTGAAAGAAGGCGAGCGTTTCGCAGTACTTTCTGACATCTTGGGTGATGAAGATCACTTAGGTGATATGGACTTTAAAGTAGCAGGTTCTGCAAACGGTATTACTGCGCTTCAAATGGACATCAAGATTGAAGGTATTACCGAAGAAATCATGGAAGTTGCATTAAACCAAGCATTTGCTGGTCGTATGCACATCCTAAACGAAATGAATAAAGTCATTTCACGTGCTCGTGCTGAAATCAGTGCTCATGCTCCGACGTTTGAAGTTATTAACATTAACCCAGACAAGATCCGTGATGTTATTGGTAAAGGCGGTGCAACTATCCGTCAAATTACTGAAGAAACTAAAGCTGCAATTGATATCGAAGACAACGGTACTGTTCGCGTATTTGGTGAAACTAAAGCTGCTGCTAAAGCTGCAATTGCTAAGATTCAAGCAATTACTGCTGAAGTTGAACCAGGTAAGATCTATGACGGTAAAGTAATCCGTATCGTAGAATTCGGTGCGTTTGTAAACATCATGCCGGGTACTGATGGTCTTCTTCACATTTCGCAAATTTCAAATGAACGTATTGCGAACGTAACTGATGTTCTTAAAGAAGGTCAGGAAGTGAAAGTACAAGTTGCTGATGTTGATAATCGTGGTCGTATTAAATTGACTATGAAAGACATTGAACAAGCATAATTGTTCTAGTGACATGAAAAAGTCCGCTTGATGCGGACTTTTTTTATGGCATGATGCAAGTAATACAAAAACAGATCATTGTGGTATGCAGGTTTATTACTTTTATCGCCATCAAGCTGACGGTTATGTCTTTTTAAGCCGTGAACAGCATAATGAACACATTCTGGAGTTTTTCTGGATTGATAGTGTCAGAGCTGATGTGGTGAACCATAACGAAGAATGGCAACAAAAAATTCAGCAGCTTTCAGGCGTGGTTATTAATGAATTTCATATGCGAGATATTGCGAATATTGAGCATCCTTGTGCATTTGATACGCTTGAAGAATATGACCTGCTTATTTTTAGAAAGCTCGTTACACCTGATGATGAAATTAAAAATGGGGAATCCCACGAGAGTGTATTTGGCCTAGCAACTACGCCGATTAGCTTTGTTTTTACCCCTAAAGTTCTGATTAGTGTTCGTGAGCAGGGCAATAAGTCGATTGAAAACTATATTCAACGTCTCGAAAATATTTTATGTAAAACTTTGGAAGAACAAAACAAAACCCGTAAGCTTCCTAATTCACCTGTAGATTTATGTTTACGACTGCTTAATAGTATGGTGGATGGCTACCTTGATATCCGTTCACCTTTGACTAGAAGGGTCGAGCATTGGCAACAGCAATTGCTGCAAGGTAATCGTCGTTTTAAACAATGGCATCAGTTGTTTCATGAAAACATGGCCTTTCAGCAAGTTGAAAATTTATGCGAAGAGCAAATCGAAACCTTACAAGAGTTTCGAGATGAAATTGTAGAAAACTATCATCATGTTATTGGTGAGAAGACGCATAGTTCTCAAGACCTTCTGTTAGTTCGTTTGAATGATTTAATGAGTCATGTCGAACGTATTCAAAAACATACTTTACGTTTACGTAGCGCTATTCAATCAGCGATTGATTTGCATTTCTCGGCAATTGCAAACCAGACCAATGAAAATATGCGTATTCTTGCCATTATTACTGCCGTATTTGCACCACTTACCCTTTTAACGGGTATTTATGGAATGAACTTTGAATTCATTCCAGGGCTTAAATCACCAGTAGGTTTCTGGATTATGCTGGGTGTCATGCTGCTCAGTACTGTTTTATTACTGTACTATTTTTATCGACAACATTTGGTCGGGCGAGGTGAAAAAAGTGTGATTGATTTATTGGCTCAACAACATCGCCAAGATCGGATGAATTTGTTTTGGTTTTTGGAATATGAACCGATTAAGCAGACTTTGAAGGAAGTGGAAAAGATTACTCGGTTGAAATAATTCTTCAATTTTTATTGAATTTTTTCCAAATTTGCTTGAGCTAAGCGTCATCCACAACCTGCCCATAATTTAGAAATTATTGTTTTTGAAAAGTAATATTTTAAATGAAAGTAGTGAACAGGTTTTGTGGATGACAATGGTTTTGGTTACTTTTGCCAAAACAAAAGTAACGTAATTAGCTGATGAAATAGATAGGGAGTGCCAGTAGGACTCCGTCGTGACTATCTAATCTAATGAAAATGCTTCAACTGTTTTCTAAGTTGTTGCACTTCATCAATCAAATCTAACATCACAGCAACTGCTGCCAAACTTGCGTCAAAGTCACGTTGTAAACGATAAGCTTTACGTGCGCGTGCGACATCTTCACCCATAAACTGGTGTGCTTCAGGTGTGTTCTCGACTGATAAAATGTCATATTCAATTAACTGAAGAATCCAGTCAGGACTTTGGCCACAAGCTTGGGCAAATTGTTGTAAATCAAATGTCGATTGTTCATCAACGACCTCTGCACTAAAGGTGTGGCCGTCATATACAATTTCTCGATAGTGAATGGTTGTCATGATCTTGCTCCCTAATGAGATGAACGAGGTTCGAATGAAGCAAATGCTTCTGCCAGTTGCTGATACGCTTCTTTTTCTTTTTCAGAATTTGCAGGCGGGAATACAATATTTAAAATTAAATACAGATGCCCTGGCGTTTTATTTGGTATCCCTTTGTCTTTTAAACGTAGCTGTTGTCCTTGTTTTGCATTTTTAGGTAAATTGACATGTAAAGATCCTGCTGGTGTTTTCACTTCAATACCTTGACCTAATGCCGCTTCCCATGGGGTTACATCTACAGTCAAATACACATCATTGCCTTCGACATGAACACGGTCTGTATCTTTATACTGGATTTCAATATAAAGATCGCCGTTCGCACCACCATTAATCCCACTTTGGCCTTGTCCACTTAAGCGGATCTGCTGACCTTCTTTCATACCTTTTGGTATTTTTACCTGCAAAGTTTTGCGTTGAACTTCAGGCTCACCATAAGCATTCATGGTTGGAATTTGCAGAGTAATTTGCTGGGTTGAACCATGATAGGCAATATCAAGATCAACCTCTATGCTGGCATGTTGATCTTCACCGCGATAACTACGTTGTTGTCTTTGATATTGTTGTTGGCCACCGCCAAAGCCTGCACCAAAGCGACCAAATAAATCTTCAAAACCACTAAAGTCTGCTTGTTCACCGCCTGTAAAACCTTGATGATAAAACTGTGCTCCATCAAAACCACCTTGTGCAGCACCTTGACCAAAGTTATTAAAACCTTGAGGATGATCTAACATTTGGTCATATTCGGCTTTTTTATCTGCATTGCTTAATGTGTCATAGGCAACATTAATCGCCTGCATTTTTTCTTCTGCATCTTTTTCTTTGCTGATGTCGGGATGATATTTACGGGCTAATTTTCGATAAGCTTTTTTAATTTCATCAGCAGAGGCTTTGCGTGTAACCCCTAATTCTTCATAATAATTTTTTGCCATAATGTTTTATCACGATGGTGTTGTTTATTTCATTATGAAACGATTTTTAGAGTTTTCAATAAGCTAGATTGTATAAGAGTTGTTCTATTACGAAATGAAATTGATAGAAAAAGATATAAGCAAGTGAAGCCCATATCTCTCAGGATTTAGATGAAACTTTGATATAAGCCATACAGGGCAATAAGTAGAAGTAATAAACCGCAGAGGCCTAATATTTTTGGATATAAATGACTGTTAGAAAGGCGGCGGAAAAAGATATAAACCAAAGATAGTGTGAGGAAGTCTAAAACAATCCATGTCAGCGTAAGTAGGGTTAAACTTAAATTTAACTGAGGTGTAATAGAAACAAATTGCGGAAAGAAAGCCGAGAAAAAGATAATATCTTTTGGATTTGAAATACCGACAAGAAAACCTTTTTTAAAGCCACCATTTTGTGCTGAAACTGTTTGTATCGCTTCTGGGTGAGGTGCTTGAATCACTTCTTTGAGAATACTAAAACCCAAATAACCAATATATAGGCAGCCTAAAATACGAATGATATTGAGGTAACTATCATTGACACTCAGTACTCCTTTTAAAACCAGTACTGAAATAAAAATTAAAACAAGGGATGCTAGGTTTGTACCAAAAATGGTTTCCAGTGCTTTTTTATAGCCCCCTTTAAGTCCAGCGCTTGCAACTAAAATCATGACAGGACCAGGGGTCGCAATCATGATAACTACACTAAAAATAAAGAGAAAATAATCAAAATAATTCATGGTATTTAGGCATCTTATTTATTAGGCTATAAAGTAGCCTTATATTATCCTATTTAAATTAACATGTTGAAAATTATCATCAAAAAATACAGGTAAATAAAAAGGCGGTATAACCGCCTTTTTATAAAGTTAAAATATTAACTTAAATGTTCACCAAATAACGCTAAAGCTTCTTCAGCGGTAAAGGTATATTGCGTATTACAGAACTGACAGTCCATACGAATCGGGTTCTGATGTTCTAGGGTTTCATGAACAGCGTCTACACCAATTTGAATCAGGGCATTTGCACAGCGTTCTTTTGAACATGTACAGCCAAATTTTAATGCTTCAATTTCTGGTAAACGAACTTCTTCTTCGTTATATAAACGATATAAGATTTCATTTGCATCTAAATTGGTAAGCTCTTCAGCTTTTAATGTTTCAGTCAACATCGTCAAACGTGGCCATAAATCTTCATCGACTAAGTTTTGCTCTTCTTCATCATGACGTGGTAAGAGTTGAATCAGTAAACCGCCAGAACGCTTATCTGTACTTGCTAACACAATACGAGTTGGAATTTGTGCAGATAAATCATAATATTGCATTAAGCAACCCGCTAAAGTCACTTGATCAAGCGGCACGATCCCTTGATAACGTTCGCCAAATTCCGGTTCAATATTAATAAATAAAACCGGATTAACTAAAGCGCCAAGAACTGTGCTGCTGTCTGTTGCTTCAACAAAGCGAGGGTCGGTTTCATAGTCCGCTAAAGCACGAACCTCTCCTAAGTGGTTACATTCAGCCATCGCCCATTTGAAGGTGCCGCTAGCCTGGATTTGCAAGCTGATACGGCCTTTGATTTTTAGTGTACTTGCAAGTAATGCAGTCGCACTCAACATTTCACCTAGCAGAATTTTAACCGCAGGCATATAGTCACGTTGAGCTAAGATAGTTTGTAGGGCTTCTTCTAGATGAACTACTTCTCCACGTACTGGAAAGTTCTCTATATAAAAGCGTTGGCGTAAATCAGACATAATATTCTCCAGGGCCCTAAGCAGAGTATAACTATTTCGTTTTAATCAAGCTCAGGAAATGCAGCTAAGCCGCAAGCCGGACAGGGGCAGCTTTGTGCCCATTGTCCAATTATTTAGGCAATGTGAATAAGTCCTTAATATAGCCATTTTCTGAAATCTCAAGTTATTCTAGATGATCTCTTGTAATGTCGATGCGATTTGGTTGTAAATGACGCTTTAAATTAACATCATGCTTTGATGTAGCCTGTTGCTGCGCATCACTTTCAAACAAATGTTCAAGCTCGGCTAAGGCATTACGATGTGTTTCAAAAATCTTCTGTTCATCAGTATAAATACTTTGCTGCTGTATGAGCAATTTCTCATCATAATCCCGAAAGATTTCGATATTGTTATAGGCTTGTTCATCAGAGATTCCAAGTTCTCGTAAAGCGCGATAAGCCATTCCTAATGAAGATAAGTACGTTTCACGCCAAATATATTCAACACCTAAATCTCTTAAAAGATGGACATGGTGACGGTCGCGAGCACGAGCTAATAGCTTTAAGTTTGGATAATTTAATCTAAGATGACGTGCGACATTCATGGAGTCTTCAACATCATCAATCGCTAAAATAAATACTTTAGCTTTTTCAATACCGGCAGAACGCAGTAAATCGGGCTGGGTCACATCGCCATAATAGAGCTTGCCGCCGTAGCGACGAACAAAGTCCACTTGATGAAGATTGTTGTCGATTGCAGTAAAGCCTAAATGCTGTAGGCGAGCAATACGCGCGATGATTTGTCCAAATCGACCAAAGCCGGCAATGATAATCGGGTTATCCTGCTGAGGAATTTCATCATACTCGGGAGGACGTTCTTTATTAAACAGAGGAATGACCTGAGTTGCCATGATCCAGTAAATTACTGGTGTAAGTACCATCGACAATGTCACGATCAGAGTCACGGGTTCTAATATAGCTTGAGTTAAAACCTTCTCACTTTTTGCAAGACTCAAAATTACAAAAGCAAATTCTCCGCCTTGTGCCAAGCAAGTACCTAAAAGCAAGCTGTTATTCCAACTGTATTTTTTATAGCGGGCAATGGCGGTCAATATCAGCGTTTTGATGAGCAATAAGCCGACTGCACCACCAATAATAAGCAAAGGCATTTCAATGAGCAGTGACAGCTGTGTAGTCATGCCGACGGTCATAAAGAATAAGCCAAGCAATAAACCTTTAAACGGTGCAATACTCGCTTCAACTTCATGGCGAAATTCTGAATCTGCTAATAATACACCTGTAAGGAATGCACCTAATGTGGTGCTAATTCCTAAAGTATCCATAAGCAAGACAACAGCAAGAATAATAAATAATCCTACTGCTGTAATAAGTTCAGTCGCTCCACTTTTGGCAACAAAGCGGAAGAATGGACGCATCACATAGCGACTAAACAGAAATAGACCAGTAAACGTTGCAATGATAGCCGCAAAATAAGCCACCCCATGATGGGTTGATTCTGTTCCTGCCAATAATGGAATAATGGCAAGTAAGGGGATAGCCGCTATATCTTGGAAAAGTAAAATGGAAAAAGACTGCTGACCATAAGTCGTATTGAGTTGCTGCTTTTCGGTCAGAAGTTGTAATACAAAAGCTGTAGAAGAAAGCGCAAGGGCAAAACCAATCACAAAGCTGACAGAAAGCTGCTGTTGAAAGAGTAATAGTACGATCAGCATAAGAATAGTCCCACTAATGAGGACTTGCAGACTTCCCATTACAAAAATAGAGTCACGCATTTCCCATAAACGTTGGGGGCGTAACTCTAAACCAATCAGGAACATTAATAAGATAACGCCAAATTCGGCAAGTTCCATAATCGCTTCAGGGTCATGTGCAATATTTAAAACACTAGGGCCCAGAAGTATTCCTGTAAATAAATAACCTAAAACTGTTGCTATCCCTAGGCGCTTGCCAAGAGGGACTAAAATCAGAGAAGCTCCAAGAAAAATTGTTGCTTGCAGTAAGAATGACATTCATTGCCTCGAATGTATTAGTCTCTTTTAAGTGTAAAGCCAAAAAGGCTTCTTCACACCATGATATTCAAGCCATCTAATTAAATTCTTGCGGATCAACATCAATTGACAGCCTGAGTTGATGCTGACGCGGTGCATGAACCAATTGAGACCACCATTGTCTTAAGTAAAAATGCAGGCGAGCACGGTCGGCAGATAAAATCACCATGTGGGCGCGGTAGCGTCCAGCTTTACGCTCCATAGGGGCTGGAATCGGTCCCCAAATATCAACAATGTCACCTGCAATTTGGCGTAAATGTTCTGCCGCTTCATTTAAGAAATGTAAGGTGTAGTCGCGATCTTTGGACTCTGCACGTATCAGTACGGCATAGCGATAAGGCGGCAGCAATGCGACTTTACGTTCCGCAAGAGTCTGTTTAGCAACCGCGCGATAATCTTTTTCGATGAGTGTGGTTAGTAAAGGGTGATCTGGTCTTAGGGTTTGTAAATAAACATGGCCTTTATGTTCACCACGGCCTGCACGTCCAGCGACTTGTACAATCAGCTGCGCCGTACGCTCTGGCGCACGGATGTCGACACTAAGTAACCCAGCATCAATATCTAAAATAGCAACCAAAGTTACGTGTGGGAAATGATGGCCTTTAGCCAACATTTGAGTGCCAAGCAAAATTGTTGGTTTGTTTTGATGAATACGATCATAGATTTTTTGCCAGCTACCGACACGACTGGTGCTGTCACGGTCAACCCGAATCACATCATAGTCTGGAAATAGTTCTTGTAAGTGCTCTTCAACCTTAGCCGTTCCAGCACCTAGGGTTTTTAGGCTTTTTTGCTGGCATTCAGGGCAGTGATCGGGCAAGCGATGAACAGTGCCGCAGTGGTGGCAGTGTAAATAAGAATAAGGCTGAGTGTGCAACGTAAAATGCGCATCACAATGCGGACAATTTGCTTGCCATCCACAACTTTCACAGACCAGTACAGGTGCATAGCCACGACGGTTTAAAAAGATTAAAACCTGTTCTTTTCTCGCTAGCGTATTTTTAATCTGTTCGATTAAAGGCTGGCTAATTCCATGCTGTTTTTTGACAATTTTAAGGTCAATCAAATGCATTTTAGGTAAAAGCGCATGGCCTGCACGTTGGTTAAGTTGCAGTGAAGTTAATTTACCAGTTTCGACCAAATAATAACTATCGATGCTCGGTGTTGCTGAACCTAAAATAACAGGGCAGTTTTGTAAGTGGCCTCGATAAAGTGCGACATCACGTGCATGGTAGCGGAAGCCTTCTTGTTGCTTATAAGACAGGTCATGCTCTTCATCTAAAATAATTAAGCCCAAACGTGGTAGTGGCGTATAGATGGCTGAGCGGGTTCCTAAAATAATAGATGCTTTGCCAGTCTGGGCCTGTTGCCATGCTTGTAAGCGTTTAGAGTCATTTAAGCCTGAGTGCAATAGAGCAATATCACAGTTAAAACGAGACTTAAAACGAGAAATCGTTTGAGGGGTTAGACCAATTTCTGGGACTAACACCAGTACTTGTTTACCTTGCTTTAGAACCTCGTGCATGATGTGCAGATAAACTTCAGTTTTACCACTTCCTGTTAAACCATCTAATAAAAATGCTTGGTATTGATGCTGTGCGTTTACTACGTGCTGAGTTGCTTTCTTTTGGTCTTCATTTAGCGTGAGCGGCATTTGTGCCAATTGAACAGGCGATGGGCTAAAGTCGTGTGGTTCAAGCGTACAGTCAACCAGTCCTTTCTTTTGAAGTGCTTTAAGCGTAGCCGTTTCTACACCACTTAAATTAAGAATATTCTCTGTAGTTCCGGCAGGGTGTAACTTTAAAATTTGATACGCGTCTTGTTGCTTAACAGAGCGTTTAAGAAGTGCTTCAACATTATCACATGGTGTGATTTTCCAAAGATGGAACAAAACATCCATCGGTTTGCCCTGACGCAATAACGCAGGTAGGGCGGTTTGCATGACCTCACCAATTGGAAATTGATAATACTGGGCTGACCATGTCAATAAACTTAAAACTTGTTCATCTAAAATAGGCTGTTCGTCTAAAAGGTCAGAAATGGCCTTAAGCTGAAAGGTACCTGTAAATGATTCACTTGGGTCAACTTTTTCAGTAATGATGCCAATCAGATTTTGGCGTCCAAATGAAATCGCGACGCGTGAGCCTACGTGAGCCCGTTCATATTGTGCTTGGGTGAGTGTATAGTCAAAAGTGTCGTACAGATGCACAGGTACGGCTACACGCACACGATAAACAACTGAATCAGGCTTTGGCGTTATGGTCATAGAGGCTCATTTCGTCAATTTTAAAAAACGGCATAGCGTCGTGAAGAGGACTTGGGTATTCTACACAGGCTATAGAACGAATATGAATGATTGCGTAGCATAGATGCAACAGCAGCGACTATTATTTTTGGAAAATTAGAACATTACCATGCCTGCATATCAATTTACTGCCATTGATGCTTCAGGGAAGCAGCAAAAAGGGGTGCTTGAGGGAGACTCAGCGCGCCAGATTCGCCAACAATTACGCGATAAAGCATGGACTCCCATTAGTGTCGATCCTGTTGAACAAAAAGATAAACATCAGAGTCAGGGGTTATTCCAAAAAAAGTTCAGTGCTTACGATTTGGCGCTCATGACCAGACAACTTTCGGTCTTGGTTGCTGCTGCTATTCCACTTGAAGAAGCTTTGCGCGCCGTGAGTAGGCAAAGTGAAAAAACACATGTGCAAAATCTTTTATTATCTGTGCGTTCTCGAGTCTTAGAAGGCCATTCACTCGCACAAGGTATGCAGCAATCTGGACGGTTTCCTGACCTTTATATTGCAACGGTCGCCGCTGGTGAACGCTCGGGACATTTAGATCTCATTTTAGATCAGCTTTCGGATTACACCGAAAACCGCTTTGCCATGCAAAAGAAAGTTCAGGGTGCCATGATTTATCCCATCATTTTAATGCTGATGTCTTTTGGTATTGTGATGGGTTTAATGACTTATGTTGTGCCAGAGATTGTAAAAACTTTTGATCAAAATAAAGATGCTTTACCGTGGATTACAGTCGCTTTAATGAAAGCCAGTGATTTTATTCGCCACGCTTGGGTGTTTATTATTCTTTTTGCAGTGGTGGGTGTTATTGCATTCGTACGGTTTTTAAAAACCACTGCTGGACATTATGCTTTTGATCGATTAACACTCAAATTGCCATTATTCGGTAAACTATCACGTGGTATTAATGCTGCACGATTTGCCAGTACCTTATCTATTTTGACCCGTTCAGGTGTCCCTTTGGTTGATGCCTTAAAAATTGGTGCAGCAGTGACCAACAACTGGGTTATTCGCGACTCAATTGCTCATGCGGCTGAGCGAGTGACAGAGGGGGGTAACTTAGGTACGCAACTGGAGCGCAGTGGTTATTTCCCACCAATGATGGTACAAATGATTCGAAGTGGAGAGGCATCAGGCGAGCTTGACAGGATGTTAGAACGAGCATCGACCATGCAAGACCGTGAGGTGACGACATTTATTTCAACCTTACTGGCATTACTTGAACCGCTTATGCTGGTTTTAATGGCAAGCATTGTACTGGTTATTGTAATCGCGGTTATGCTGCCAATCGTAAATATGAACAATATGATTTAATAACTTTGATATTAGAGATAATGATGAAAGTAAAAAATATTCAAAGCGAAACAGCGATGGAACAACATAGTGAATCTGCGGTTTCAAATCAGTTTGAGCCAACGTGCCATTCCGAGCATTGCTCTCTATCAGATGTTTGCTCCTCAAGCACAGCTTTCGGACTTGCGGCACGTTCGAGCGGTGCTCGAATGAAGCGTGCCTCAGGCTTTACCCTCATTGAAGTCATGGTCGTGATTGTAATTTTAGGTGTGTTAGCAGCTTTAATCGTACCAAATGTCATGGGGCGTAGTGAAAAAGCTAAAATTGATACTACTCAAATTGCATTAAAGGGTGTGGCGGGTGCTTTAGATCAGTACAAGCTAGATAATGGCCATTTCCCAACCATGCAAGAAGGTGGGTTAGATGCTTTGGTTAACCAGCCTGCTACAGCGAAAAACTGGATGCCAGGTGGTTATGTAAAAGGTGGTTATCCTAAAGACAGCTGGAAAAATGATATTCAATATGTCATTCCTGGGGCAGATGGTCGAGCTTTTGACTTGTACTCATTTGGAGCAGATGGCAAAGAAGGCGGTGAAGGTAATGATGCAGATATTTATTATCAACCTTAATTAAAATGTAATGGAGATTATCAATTCAGTTAAACAGTTAAAATGATAAATACGAATTGATAATCTCTCTCAATCAGAAAAATATAATAACTAACTGAAAAATATAAATTAAAGTTAATATCAATATTTGAGATTTATAATAAGAATTATTCCCATATTTAATAGTTACAAGAAAGTTAAAATGTAGAGAAAAATAAGCTATATATTTAAATAAAAGCTTTGCATAATAAATAAAAAGCACTTTATTCAATTAAAAGGAGAGATTAAATGAAAGCATTTCTCATATTAGATGAACTGACTCAGTTTCATTGGGTAATGCTCAAGTCTGTCCTATTGATTTTGGGTTTATTGCCGATTGCTGAGGTTTCATTAAAGTTATGGCTGAGTACAGAGGGAAGTAGCCAAATCATGATTGGTTTCTTCGCATTAAGTATTGTGAGCGCATGGTTAATGGTGAGCTTCTTTACAGCATTAAAAGCGAGCGTCTGGCAAGCTAAACAAATATCAACTAAATATGAGCAATTTCTTTTTAAAGCTTACCGTTATGTACCTATGGTCTTTTTATCGAGTTTAGTTGCTTATTTATCTTTGCAATTATCGATAGCTTTTTAATAACATTTTAAAAACAAATTTTTAGATAAAACGTAGACTAAACATCTACGTTTTATTTTTTAACTGGACTTAAAAGCAGGATGTTTCTTCATTTGTACATATTATATGCTTCAAATCAGCAACTTAAGAAAATGAGAAATATGAAATGGAACAAATCGAGTGGAATGATTTTTTTAAAGTAGAGCTGCGTGTTGGTAAAATTATTCAAGCTGAGGTTTTTGAAAAGGCGCGTAAACCTGCTTATATTTTACATATAGATTTTGGTGAAGAATTGGGTGTGCGTAAATCAAGTGCGCAGATTACTAAGCTTTATCAGCCACAAGATTTGTTGGGTAAATTAGTCGTTGCTGTAGTGAATTTCCCTAAAAAACAAATAGGGCCTATTCAGTCAGAATGTTTGGTGACAGGGTTTCATAATGCAGATGGTGATGTCGCACTTTGTATCCCAGAGTTTGAAGTGCCTCTGGGTACAAAGTTGTTGTAAATTAGCGACGAGATTTAAAAGAAACATCAACTTTACGTGGACGATAAACCCAACCTAAAATCAGCAGTAAGACTGCAAATCCTAAAATTGGATAATCACCTAAACGGTTATAAAGAGTTTGGCCTTGCATGGCAGGTAAATCACCTCTCAAGACAAACTCTTTATCAATCGGTGCTTGTTCAGTGATATGACCATTTTGATCAATAAACGCTGTTACACCTGTGTTGGTTGCACGAATAAACCAGCGGCCATTTTCTTTCGCGCGCATCTGCACCATTTGTAAATGTTGCCAAGGCCCAGCAGTGCCCGTAAACCAAGCATCATTCGATACAGTAACCAAGAAGTCGCTGTCTTCTGCATTACGTCTTGTCAGATTCGGGTAAGCCACTTCATAACAAATTGCAGCAGCAAGCGCATGCCCTTTAATTAAAAGTGGTTTTTGGTCACTCTCACCACGTGTAAAACCGCTCATGCTGATATCATTTTGCATGGCTGGTAACACCCAAGAGAGTAAACCTGAAAGAGGGATGTATTCACCAAATGGAACAAGACGCTGCTTTTTATAGAGTCCACTTGAATCACTGCCAGAAGCCATAATACTGTTGTAATACAGTGGGCTACCAACTTGATGTGATTTTGCAACATCCCAGTAGGGAATTCCAGTTACCCATGCAGTATGGTTCTTTTTAGCTTGTGCATCCATTGCATCCAAAAACGGTTCAATATCGGTTTGGAAAAGCGGAATTGAAGACTCAGGCCATACAATCAGATCACGGCCCCATTCAGATTGTGTCAAACCAGCATAAATTTCTAATGTTCTAACTTGGTATTCAGTCAGCCATTTTAAATCTTGTGGAATGTTACCTTGAATGAGTGAAACGCTAAGTGGTTTAGCAGCTTTAGGTTTTACAAACTGTATATATGATGCTCCCCATGCACCCAAAATCAATAGGGCCGAAGGGATAACCCAGAAAATACGTTTACGCAGAACTTCAACTAAAGCACATGCTAATACAATGACAACGAAGGAAATTGCATAAATACCAAATAACGGCGCATAACCATCGAGTAAACGTTCAGTAAAGGCGTAACCTACAAACAACCATGGGAAACCTGTAAACACCCAAGTTTTTGCCCATTCGAAAACAATCCAGAGCGGGGCAAAAGTAAGTGGTGTTTCAGGGAAGAATCGTCGGTAAACCCATGTCTGAAATGCTGTAAATAAACCCATCACAAGGGCCATAACAGCGATCATACATACGCTTAGAAATGCATTGGTATCGCCATATACATGGATGGAAGTATAGAGCCAGAAAGCGCCTACAAACCATAAGCCAAAGCCATAGCTCCAACCAATAGCAAAGGCTTGTTTAGCTGAGCGCTTATGTAATGCTGCATAGAGTAGGGCTGGAGATAAAATTGCCAACCACCACCAATAATAAGGTGCCAGTGAAAAACTGAACACGGCACCTGAAAATAAAGCAATGAGTAAAGGAAAAATTAAAGGAAGCTGTTTTTGTTGTTGCGAAGAATCTAACAGCTTTTCAAAGTATGCTCTCATTGACGTACAGCTCGAATCAGATGAATAGTGCGGGCATCTGCTTCAACAATTGTAAATAACCAATTTCCAAGCTCAACAGTTTGACCTTGTAAATCACTTACCAGACCAATCTCTTGAAGCAATAAACCGCCGACAGTTTCTACTTCATCGTCAGAAAAATCAGCATCTAAAACAGTATTGAAATGTTCGATTGGTGTAAGTGCTTGCACCATCCACGCATTTGCTACCGTATGGTCATTGTCAGGAACAATGTACTGAGCATCTTCATCGACCGTGTCGTGCTCATCTTCAATTTCGCCAACGATCTCTTCAAGAATATCTTCAAGCGTAACAAGACCGGCTGTTGAACCATATTCATCAATCACAATCGCAATGTGAGTCTGAGTATGTTTTAACATGCGTAGTACTTGATCGGAACGTGCACTTTCAGGAACAAATAACGGTTGGCGCATAAGAACTCGAATATCGACTTTGGTATTCGGTTCAGTTAGAAACGGCAACAAATCTTTTGCGAGCAAAATCCCGACAACATTGTCAGGTTGATCGGCAGAGAAGACTGGAAAGCGTGAGTGAGCAGACTCGACCAGTA
The DNA here is from genome assembly GCF_027854635.1 of Acinetobacter sp. AOR43_HL. NCBI lineage: Bacteria > Pseudomonadati > Pseudomonadota > Gammaproteobacteria > Moraxellales > Moraxellaceae > Acinetobacter > Acinetobacter sp. AOR43_HL. The sequence goes on along the minus strand of NZ_JAKTHX010000018.1, from coordinate 258,224 downwards.
CATCAAGAATATCAAGTAATTGATCATCTTCTTGTAAACTGATCATTGCTGTTCGTGGCGTCATGACTTCACGAATTTTTGTAGCTGGAAGGTCAAGAACGCCTTCAAGCATAGCAACAGTATCGGGTTCTAAAAAGCGGCGTGAATTTTGGACTAATTTTAATAATTCATCACGGGTTTCTGGCGCTGTACCTAACCATTTTCGTAAGCCTCGCATTCCCCACGACGGACTTGGTTCCTCTTGCATGATCTTTCCTAAAGACTCAATGTATCAAATGAATACACAGATCATACCGAAGAAAAGATGCTTATGCATCTATAAAACAAGCTAAAAGACAAAACGTATATTGTTATGTAAAAGCCAGTTACAGTTAACAGCTCAGTAATTTGTTTATGCTAAAATGTGAAAATTCTATTTGTTCGAGTTTGTTATGTCAGAGCAACCCATTTCACCTACTGTACAACTCAATACGCGTGGTTTACGTTGTCCGGAACCTGTCATGATGTTGCATCAAGCCATCCGCAAATCTAAGTCTGGGGATGTGGTTGAAGTCTTCGCAACTGATAATTCGACCTCGTGGGATATTCCTAAGTTTTGTATGCATTTAGGCCATGAGTTGTTGTTACAAGAAGAACGCTTAGATGAAAATGGTCATAAAGAATTTCATTATTTAGTGAAGAAAGGTTAATAGGATAATAAGGCTTCTAATAAAGACGATTAGAAGCCATGAATAATTTAACTTTAATTTGAAATGATAATTTTTTACAAATAAGAATCGTTATATAATTTATAAAATTAAGTATATAAATGACGTATAAAAATGAATGATTATTTTGTGAAACGAAGCTTATTAATCTGTCTTTGGTTTTTCACTATTGCTGGTTTATTACATTTAGAGATCTCTTGGTTATCTGAAACTGTTGCTATCATTATTATATGTATTCTCATCGTTTTAGGTTCTGTTCTCCTCGGTTATAGGAATACATCTTTTGCTCCTGAACCAAAGATAAAGATGAGTTTGATCTTGCATACAAGATTTCTCGGGCTGATGTTAATTCTTGATTTATTATTTGGTAAATCGGTTTGGTACTACGATTTAGCGCGAAACTTTGGTTTTCTTGGCTTATTTTTATTAGGCACATTTATTTTCTATAAAAAGAATTTTAATTTAAACGTAGAAAAAATACCGCCTTTTCAATAAGTGGATACTAATAAAAAAGCCCCGAATAATCGGGGCTTTTTTATTACATATTAGGATATGAGCCGCGGCTAAAGCGGCGCAAGGAATTACATGTTAGGGTAATTCGGACCACCGCCGCCTTCAGGCGTTACCCACGTAATGTTTTGAGATGGGTCTTTAATATCACAGGTCTTACAGTGAACACAGTTCGCTGCGTTAATCTGGAAGCGTTTAGAACCATCATCATTTTCCATGATTTCATAAACACCAGCAGGGCAGTAGCGCTGAGCAGGCTCATCCCATTTTGGTAAGTTCACATTCACTGGAATTGAAGGATCAGTAAGCTTCAAGTGAGCTGGCTGGTTTTCTTCATGTACAGTGTTTGAGATAAATACTGAAGATAAACGGTCAAATGTAAGTTTGCCATCTGGTTTTGGATAGTTTGGCTTAAAGCTTGTTGCATCAACAGTTTTCAATGCAGCAAAGTCTTGCTTCAAGTCATGTAAAGTGAATGGCACTTTAAAGACATTCTGGTCGATAAAGTTAAATGCACCACCCATCCATTGACCAAATTTATGCATCGCTGGGCCAAAGTTACGAGAGTTATAAAGCTCTTCTTTTAACCAGCTGTTGTTAAATTTATCAGTGTATGAAGTTAATTCTTTAACGAATAAATCTTCGCCTTCAGTAACACGTGCAATCGCAAGATCACCGCCTTTTTCTACACCCGCAGCAATCGCTTCAAATACAGCTTCACCACATAACATGCCTGATTTCATGGCAGTGTGTGAGCCTTTGATTTTTGCAAAGTTTAAGAAACCTGCATCATCACCAATCAAGCAACCGCCCGGGAAAGTTAATTTAGGAAGAGAGTTGAAACCGCCTTTCACTACCGCACGTGCGCCGTAAGAAATACGTTTACCACCTTCTAAATACTGTTTAATCAGTGGGTGAGTTTTCCAGCGCTGCATTTCCATAAATGGATACATGTGTGGATTTTCATAAGACAAGTCCACAATCATGCCCAAAGTAACTTGGTTGTTTTCAGCGTGGTATAACCACCAGCCACCTGAAGAAGCTGTTTCTGCTAAAGGCCAACCTGCACCGTGCATGACTAAGCCCGGTTTATGTTTTGCTGGGTCAATTTCCCAAAGCTCTTTAATCCCGATACCGTAGTGCTGAGGATCAGCATCTTTATCGAGGTTGTATTTCGCAATTAGGCGTTTACCTAAGTGACCACGGCAACCTTCAGCGAAGAGGGTATATTTAGCGTGAAGCTCATAGCCTGGAGTAAAGTTATGCGTTGGTTCGCCATCTTTACCAATACCCATGTCACCTGTTTGAATACCTTTTACAGTACCGTCTTCATGGTAAAGCACTTCAGATGCAGCAAAGCCAGGGAAGATCGAAACTTCTAGCTCTTCAGCTTTTTGACCTAACCAGCGAACCACGTTACCTAAAGAGATCACGTAGTTACCGTCGTTGTGCATGGTTTTAGGAACCATCCAGTGAGGTACTTCTTTAGAAGTGGTGTCTGAAAGTAAGAAGAATGTTTTGTCTTCAGTTACAGGGACATTAAGAGGCGCGCCTTCATCTTTCCAGTTCGGGAAAAGTTCATTGATGGCACGTGGCTCAAGCACAGCACCAGACAAGATATGCGCACCTACTTCAGAGCCTTTTTCAACTACACAAACAGAAAGATCGGGTAAGTTTTTTTCAATCGCTAATTGACGGATCTTAATCGCAGCAGATAGACCTGCAGGTCCTGCACCTACGATGACAACGTCAAACTCCATCGATTCACGTTCGATGTGTTCCATGTAGGACTCCTCAATACTTAAAGGTGGCAACCGTCATATTCAGATAATTCGGTGCTGCCGTGAGTGTTTTAATCCATAGGCGCAAATATGCTATTGTGCCTTTTATCGTTTGGGCTAGTATAGTTTTAAACCATGATCTAGCCAATTGGCTGAGTCGTAACATTTTTTCGTCAGCAAGGCATAAACTATGGTAAATCAAAATAATTCACCATCGGATATGGGAAAAATACCGTTATCTGATGATAAAAACTTAATGAACATTGCACAATACTTAAAAGGTGTACAGCAAAGTCACAAAAGGTCAATTCCACCTTTAGAGCAGTGGCATCCAAAGCATTGTGGCAAAATGGATTTGACGGTGAAATCCAATGGAGAATGGTGGCACGAAGGTCAATTAATCAAGCGCCAAGCTCTATTAGATCTGTTTACCAAAGTCCTATGGAAAGAAGAAGGCAAATTCTACCTGAAAACCCCTGTAGAACAAATTGAAATCGAAGTTGAAGATGAACCTTTATTAATCAATCAGGCAGATCAGGTGGAAATTTCAGGTGAGCAGTTTTTACAACTGACCACCACCAACCAAGATGTAATTTTGGTTGATGCAGAACATCCTATTTTTATGCGTGAATATGCAGGAGAGTTGCGTCCTTATGTGCATGTCCGTTTTGGGATTAATGCGCTGATTCAACGTCAGGCTTTCTATCATTTGGTGAACTATGGAACACTAATTGAAAACGATAAAGGTGAAACCATTTTAGAGCTAAAAAGTGGTAATTTGCTCTTGCAATTAGGCACTTGAGGTTTAAGCTTTAGGGAGTGAAATTTTCTGACACTTCAGTACAGCTATGACCGCCATACAACCTTTATTTTCCGAGCTAGAACCTATGCCTAAAGCATCAGCAGATGCCCCAATTGGTATTTTTGATTCGGGAATTGGAGGGATGTCAGTTGCAGCAGAAATTGCCAAATATTTACCAAATGAACGTATTGTGTATTATGCCGATACTGCCTACGTTCCTTATGGACCACGCTCGGATGAAGAAATCAGGGAACTCACGGCTCGAGCAGTCGATTGGCTATATCGTCAAGGTTGTAAAATTGCAGTTGTAGCCTGTAATACGGCTTCCGCATTTAGCCTTGATCATTTGCGTGAGCATTATGGTGAACACTTTCCAATTGTAGGGTTGGTTCCAGCATTAAAACCTGCTGTATTACAGACTCGCTCTAAAGTGGTTGCTGTGTTGGCCACACCTGCTACTTTTCGCGGCCAGCTTATTAAAGATGTAGTCGAGAAGTTTGCTGTTCCAGCAGGCGTTAAAGTGATGACTTTAACTAGCCTTGAACTCGTTCCTTGTGTAGAGGCAGGTCAGCAAATGGGTGAAATATGTTTAAAGGCATTAAAAGAAGTTTTACAACCCGCTGCTGAGCAAGGTGCCGACTATTTAGTGCTCGGTTGCACGCATTATCCTTTCTTAAATCAAGCAATTCATCATCTTTTTGATAACCAATTCACACTGGTTGATTCTGGATTGGCAGTTGCCCGACAAACAGCCCGTATTTTAATAAAAAATGAGTTATTATGTGACCAAATAGGTCAGAATGTTGCACGTATTGAATGTTATGTCAGCGGTAATAATGCTGAGGCACTGCAACCTGTTTTACAACATATGATTCCACAAGAATTAACTTGGACACTTCATAATCTGAACTGAGCTTTTAGCATCATTTAGAAAGCAGTGTTTTTTAGATTTATTATTTTATTTGGGGCGGTTCATGATCTTGACTGATATTAAGTCACGGACAGATCATGGGGCGAAAGGGTATTGTTATGCTCGATACACGCTATCAGATTTTTATTTCAACATCCGGCCGCGATATGCAGCCAGAGCGAATGGTTTTGTCTCAAACCTTGGTAGGGATGGGTTTCTTTGCTTGGGGATTAGAACAACGAACACCCCTAACCACTACGCTTGCTCGTCGACAAATTGATGAGTGTGATTATGTAATCCTACTTTTAGGCAGCCAGTATGGAGAGCAGTCGATTGCTGGTGTGAGTTATTTATCTTTAGAATATGAATATGCGTTAAGTCAGGCTAAACCCATTATTGTGTTCATGCATGAGCAGCCTGAAAGTCGTGAAATGCATTTACAAGAAACACATCCACAGCTTAAAGATAAATTTCTCGTATTTAGAAAAAAACTATTACATGAAGCTCAGCACGTATTTTACTTTAAAACGCCACGTGAACTAGAGTTGGCTGTTCGTTTAAATATGCCTTTAATGGTTGAACAACATATGGGGCAAGGTTGGGTGCCTGCTCATCAGGCTCATCACTTAGAAGATGAAATTAAGTTATTAAAAAGTAAAATTTTACAGTTAGAACAACAATTAGCAGAATCATCAGCTCAAGTAAACGAAGTTGCTCCCCAAGACGTTTTTGCATTTGAATATCAAATTCAAGCATTTCAGGATGGGAATTTTAAAGAGCTTAAACGACAACGACAAATGACTTGGTCGCAGTTGTTAAGCATATTGGCAAAGCAGTTTGAAACAGCGACACCAGAAGAGAATTTTGGGACATGCTTAAATGAATATTTAAATCAGGCTGGCCTAGAAGATGCTCGTCAGGAGTTACCCCGCGCTCATGCTGTCGCCTGCGCTCAGATTAACCATAAAGCATTGTTTCGGATAAAAAAGCAAATGCAGTCACAGGGCTGGATTGTTCCAACTCAAACTGAACAATCCTATAGCTTATGGAAAGTCACAGCTAAAGCTCAAAAATTATTACTTAGCTATAAATGGAATCATCGGGGCATTCGATTAAAAGCTTAGAGCGATTCAATTTATATATGACAATAAAAGCTGTTACATTAGTGACATAAGATGAATTGAAAGGCATTTACACATGTCGTTTGAACAAAAACCGAAAGTCACAGTCATTTTAGCGAATTTAGGAACACCGGATGAGGCCACTGTTCCAGCGGTTCGCCGTTTTCTAAAGCAGTTTTTATCTGATTCACGCGTGATTGAAATACCGAAATTCATTTGGTGGATTATTTTAAATCTGTTTGTTTTACCTTTTCGCCCAAAAAGGGTAGCACATGCCTATGCTTCGGTATGGTCAAAAGATTCGCCCATGCGTGAAATTGTGTTTGAGCAAACTCAACGTATTCAGGCTTATTTGCAGCGAGAAAATAATCAGTTTGATTTAACCGTGATACCAGCGATGACCTATGGTAATCCGGGTATTGACGCAGTTTTAGAAAAACTGGCAGCTAATCCGCAAGAGCATGTCATTTTATTGCCTTTATTTCCTCAATATTCAGCCACTTCTACAGCACCATTATACGATGCATTTGCTAAATGGATTCCAGCCCAGCGAAACTTGCCGGGTCTAACGATTATTAAAGACTACTATCAGCATCCAATGTTTATTCAGGCATTGGCAGAAAGTGTTTTAGCTTACCAAGAGCAACATGGAAAACCTGAAAAACTGTTGATGTCATTTCATGGTATTCCACAGCCTTATGCAGACAAAGGCGACCCGTATGCAGACCGTTGTCGCATTACTGCAAAGTTAGTCGCTGAAGCTTTGCATTTAAAAGATGATGAATGGGCGATTAGCTTCCAGTCACGGTTTGGGAAACAAGAGTGGGTTAAACCTTATACAGACCAACTTTTGCAAGATTGGGCGAAGCAGGGCATTAAGTCAGTACAGGTATTAAGCCCAGCTTTTTCTGCTGACTGTTTAGAGACACTTGAAGAGTTGGCCATACAAAATGCTGAGTTGTTTCAACAAGCTGGTGGTGGCAGCTATGCTTATATTCCTGCTTTAAACAGTGATCAAGCTCATATTGATTTGCTTGCAGGGTTAGTTCAGGCTAATCTTGATGCCCTTACTTATACCTTAGCCCACCGTTAATTGCGTTTTAGCCAGAGGTTCTTATGCTGCAAGTCAAAATTGTTCCAGTTACTGCATTTGCCCAAAATTGTTCTCTTCTTTGGGACAGTGAAACAAAAGAAGCAGTTTTGATTGATGCTGGCGGTGATGCTTTAGTTTTGAAGAAAGAAGTTGAAGCCTTAGGTTTAAAAGTGAAAGCTCTTTGGCTCACTCATGGGCATTTAGACCATGCTGGAGCGGTGGGTGAACTTGCCAAAGAATGGAGCGTTCCAGTTATTGGTCCCCATAAAGAAGATCAGTTCTGGCTAGATATGATTCAGGAAGTTTCAGCACGTTATGGCTTTCCAATCCCACAGCCTGTTAAAGTCGATCAATGGCTTGAAGGCGGTGAAGTGCTAAAACTGGGTGAAGATGAGTTTGAGGTACGTTTTGCCCCAGGCCATACACCAGGGCATGTTATTTTCTATAATAAAAATCATGGTTTACTTTGGACTGGTGATGTCTTGTTTAAAGGCTCGATTGGCAGAACAGACTTCCCGCGTGGAAACCATGATCAGTTGATTGAATCGATTAAACGTGAGTGTTTTAGTTTGCCAGATGATACTCAATTTATTTCGGGACATGGTCCGATGAGTACCATTGGCTATGAAAAACAATTTAACCCGTTTGTCGCGGGTAAAGCAGGTTAATCCTCGTAATCATCTTCATTTTGACTACCCTTGTTATGCTGAGGCGCATCTTGGGTAGGCAGTCTATATTCATCATTTGCCCAAGCACCTAAATCAATTAATTTACAGCGTTCAGAGCAAAATGGACGAAATTCGTTACCTTCCCAAACACTTTGTTCACCACAACGTGGGCAGGGGAATGTACGTGGCATAAAGCGATATCCTCAAAGTGAAGAGAAATAGATTAGGCAAAAGTCAGGTGACTTGTTAGACTTATGCCGATTTTTATTTAGTTTGATGTGATTATGCAGATTCGTCAATTTCAAGCACAACGTATGCAAGCGCCTCGCGATTTTACCCCAATTGAAAATACCCCAATTTGTGTAGAAATTGGAGCGGGCAAGGGTAAACATGCTTTGCTTTTTAGCGGGCAACAGCCGCAGCACATATTGTATGCAATTGAACGAACCCGAGAAAAATTCTTGGCAATGCAAAAACAGCATGGTCTGGAACCAAGAGATAATTTAATTCCTGTACATGCAGATGCTTTACCGTGGGTGGTACATGCACTACATCCTGCTCAAGTTGAACATTTCTTTATTCTCTATCCAAACCCAGAACCCCATAATCCAGCACAGCGCTGGTTGAATATGCCATTTTTTGAGTTCTTAATCTCTCGTCTGCAAACAGGTGGAACCATTACTTTGGCAAGTAATATCCATGAATATATTGAGGAAGCTGAACAACAATTAATTAATGTCTGGAAGCTGCCTTACCAAAAAGAAAAAATTGCTCAAACATCTGCACGTACTCATTTTGAAATTAAGTATTTAGAACGTGGAGAACTTTGCCAACAGCTTGTGATCACTAAACCTGAAGGTTACAGCACACGTTTTGATGAGTTTGCCCCATTACAAGGTCATGTGCATGGCGAATAAGCGGGTTGCCATTATTGGTGCGGGTCCGGCTGGTTTAATGGCAGCTGATGTACTGAGCCAGTATGCTTATGAAATTGATTTGTATGAGCAGAAACCTTCAGCTGCGCGTAAGTTTTTGATGGCAGGTAAAACAGGGTTAAATATCTCGCATGCTGAACCTTTAGTGCAGTTTATTGAGCGCTATGACCATGCAGAATGGCTTAAACCATGGGTTGAAAAATGGGATGCAGTCTGGATTCAAAACTGGATGAAAAGTCTGGGAATAGAATCTTATGTGGGTACTTCAGGTCGTATTTTTCCTGTCGAAATGAAAGCGGCACCTTTACTGCGTGCTTGGCTAAAGCGTTTGGCAGAACAGCAGGTTAAATTCTTTTATCGTCATCGTTGTATTAATTTACAAGGCACAACGGTGACTTTAGAAAACCAAAATAATCAAAGCACTGAAACCTTTACCCAGCAATACGATGCAGTAGTATTGGCTTGTGGCGCTGTGTCGTGGTCACAATTGGGCAGTGATGGTGCTTGGCAGCAATGGGTTGATCAATCTGATATTGAGCCTTTCCAGCCAAGTAATGCAGGTGTACTTCACACTTGGTCAGTTTTTATGGAAAGCTGTTTTGGTGAACCTTTAAAACGTATCAATGCATGGGTTGAACCCAGCCAAGTTACTCATGGTGATATTGTGATTACTCACTATGGGTTAGAAAGTGGTGTTATTTATAAACTCGGACGTGCTTTACGAGAACAACAAAAACAAGGGCAAAGCTTAAATTTGTTTTTAGATTTATTGCCTGATGTAGAGTTGTCACAGTTAATTAAAAAATTACAGGCTAGCAAAAAACAATCGCTCACCAATATTTGGCGTAAAGCAGGCTTAGACACAGCCAAGATTAACTTAATCAGAGAAGTGGTCGATAAAGCGCTATGGAGCCAACCAGAGATTATGGCTCAGCAAATTAAAGCACTTCAAATTAAGCTAGAAGGGTTTAGACCCATTGAAGAAGCGATTAGCTGTGCTGGTGGTGTTAAGCAGAATGCATTAAGTCAAAGCTTAGAGCTTACACAAACCTCAGGTGTTTTTTGCTGTGGTGAAATGCTCGATTGGGATGCGCCTACGGGTGGATATTTACTTACAGCATGCTTTGCTACAGGGCGAGCGGCTGGTGAGGGTGTGCATTCATTTTTAGAGAAATAACAGGATAATTTGGTGCTATGTTTGATATGTGAAAAGTGTTATTTTTGAGCAATCAATAATAATAGGATTTACGAGAACATGTCTCAAGCATCACCAGTTTATCAAGGAAGTTGTTTATGTCAGGGTATTCGCTATGAAATTAAGGGCGATATCGGAGATATTATTCAATGTCACTGTCAACGCTGCCGAAAAGCCAATGGAACAGCATTTGCAACGAATGCTCCAATCAACAGTGCAGATTTTAAAATTACCCAAGGTGAAAACCTTGTCAAAAAATTTGCTGTGAACGGTGTATATCGTTGGTTTTGTAGCGAATGTGGCTCACCTTTGATTAGTTCTCGTGATGCGCAGCCTGAATTATATCGTTTAAGAATTGGGACCCTTGATACAGTATTAGACAAAAAGCCGACAATGCATATTTTTGCTGCGTCTAAGGCGGAATGGGAATGTATTCAGGATGATTTACCACAATTTGCTGAACGTCCATGATTTTAAAAAGTATGTTTAAATCAAATTCAAGATGATCTAATATACTTAAAACAGGGAGATGGCATTCCTCCCTTGAAAAACTGCCATATTGGCTAATGATGCCTACGTTACCCTCATGTGTTTATATCGCTGGGTACGTAGGTTATTGCGTACTCTGCTTATTTTTGGAGTATGCTGTGTCATATTTCCCTTCATTATTTTTTGCTCTTTTAGCGTCTATCTAAAGGGGTGGTCCTATGTATTACTCTCTACTTTCAATTGCTTTAGGCTCAGTTCTAGGGGCATGGCTGCGTTGGTTTTTAGGTCTAAAACTCAACCCGATTTACCCGCAGATTCCACTTGGTACTGTCACTGTTAATTTGGTCGGTGGTTTTATTATTGGTTTTGCGATTGCCTACTTTGCTCAAAGTGATTTAAGCCCGAACTATAAGCTTTTTGTGATTACTGGTTTTTGTGGTGCTTTAACTACCTTTTCAACGTTCTCGATTGAGATCGTCACTTTATTACAAAGTGGTAAGTTGGGTATGGCGATGTTGGGGATTTCCATCCATTTAATTGGATCGTTAATTTTTACGTGTTTGGGTTTGGCGGCTTATCATTGGCTGGCGGGTAACTGATTATTCAGGTGTGTAAGCACCGAAATATATTGCACGGCCTCCGTTTTACAATGTTCTCTCATACCATTTGTGTAGGCCTACCTTACTTTTGAAAGATCAAAAGTAAGCAAAAATCTTTTGTTTCGCTGATGCCACATCCATGTAGCACAGCAAAACTGCGGCATCCATGCCGCTTGTCACGATAGTAAATGATGAATTAAAAACTTCTGATTTATTTTGGGATTTGATACGCGTTAAAGTCATCAACAGCCTGACTGAAATTAGCTATATATTGTTTTTGCAAGATATGGGATAAGTGCAAACAGATAACAGGTTCTGTTGATGAAAATGGTTTTGCCTACTTTTCCCAAAAGAAAAGTAGGTCGAGCCGAAGGCTAATCTAGATATAGAACGTCACTAAAAAAACTCTGTTGTGACAATCTTCTAATTTAAGACATTACTTACTAGCACTTATTATTTTTCAGTTAAAGCCTGACCTTCAAACTTCACACCATCCCAACCATTTTGCATAAACTGACGAATATTTTGATGATCAGTTCCTTCTGGTGTAGCCAATACAGATGCGTAGTGTTCTGCAAATAAACTTAAAGTTTGTGCTTGGTCTAAACCTTGTAACTTGGCAAAAGAGAAAACTTTTGCACTGCCTTGATTTTCAGTAGCAGCGTTATGCTGTGCACCATTTTGAAAAGCCGTTGGAGTATGTTGGTAACGTGCTTCAATATAAGCTAAAACGTCTGAAAATTTTGCTGTGCCTGCTTGTAATTGGGCAAGTAACTCTTGTGCCATAATCTTAAACTTCCTATCAAATGGGGCTTAAGCATAGCATTGAATACATGCTTTGAAAGCTTGGCAATTATAAAAATTGAGGAGTTATTGAAAAAAATCAGAAGTGTTTTTAGACAACTTGTGGATAAGTTTTCTTTTATACACAGTTTATAAATGATGAAAAATACACATAAAAAAAGAAGCCTAAGTGGAGGAGATAGTCTTAGGCTTCCAATGATTTAAGTGTATTGGTCAAATCTTAACGCAAGATTAACTCTTACGATTAAAGCGAGCGAAACGTTTATTGAAGCTTGCTACACGGCCTTCGTTACTTGCTTGACGTACTTCACCTGTGTAGAAAGGGTGTGATGCACTTGAAATATCAAGAGTGACATAAGGGTAGACTTTCCCTTGATACTCTTTGGTTTGTTTAGACTGAAGAGTACTACCAATTAAGAAGTACACGTCTGCATTGGTGTCATGAAATAACACTTGTTGATAAGCAGGATGAATATCTTTACGCATGAGAGATTGTCCTAAATTATTTTTGATTAAAGAAATGTTATAACATAACAATTAAAAAGTCAATGTAACCCATAAAAGGCTACACTGATCAGTAAATTAAGTTAGTTAGAAGGTGGAACAAGCTCTTCAAATAGATCGTTTAGATTGTCATGAACTTTTAAGTGAATCAGGTTCCAGTAATGTCCTGAAATGGTTCTGTTGACCATTAAAGTATCTGGTGATGGTTTAAAGACATCCCAATACTTCAAAGATTTTTTCACAAGTAACATGCCATCATGATGTGATGAGTTCTCTGCAAAATTATAAGTGGTGGTAAGCGGACGTAACAATACTTCAATCCAGAGTTTATATAGATCACTCGGGAATTTGCCTTTTTCAGCAAGTGAATGTAGTTCAAATAATTCTGTTTCGATCAAATCGATATTTTCATGGCGAGCTGCATTTACTAAGCGTTTAAAGTGCTGCACGATTTCATTTGAAAGCGTTTTAACACTGCCATAGTCATAAATAATGACACTGCCATCTTGGCGGAAAGCAAAGTTACCCGGATGAGGGTCACAGTGAAAACGTTTTAAAAAGAACATTTCCTGACCTAAAGCACGAATCAAGCGGCGTCCAATGGTATTTCGAATTTCGATAGGCCAAGCGCTGGCAGTTTCAATGCTGTCACCTTGTTCGAGACTCAAGGTTAAAATACGTCTTGAAGAGTAATCTTTATAAACAGTCGGGATGATAATTTTGTCATCTAATTGGCTATGAAATGTTTTGAAAACTTCAAGGTTTTGAGCCTCGATTTCATAGTTAAGCTCTGCTGACAGACTATCTTGAATCTCTGCAAAAAGCTGATCTTGTAGCTTTTTATCAATTTTAAGCACACCCATTAAACGAAGTGCCAAACGTACTTGTTTTAAGTCACTTTCACAGGCTTCATCAACACCCGGATATTGCACTTTAACAACAACTTGCTCGCCACTTGGCAAGACAGCTTTGTGAACTTGTCCAATTGAAGCAGCTGCAAAAGGTTCTTGATCAAAAGATTTAAAGGCAACATTCAGCGGCTTTCCAAGCTCACGTTCAACTTGTTGTTGAATAGCAGCAAAGGGCATAGGTGGAGCTTGGCGCTGTAACTTAGAAATTGCTTTAGCGACCTCGGGTGGGAAAATATCTTTATATTGTGATGCAATTTGGCCGACCTTCATGACGGCACCTTTCATTTCGCCTAAGGTGTCGGCAATTTGCAAACCAATATCCTGAAATAACTTGGTTTTTGAAGCCAGCTTTTGTTCTTCATCTGCGGTCAAGTTTCGAATCGAGTTAGAAACGGTTTTCGTTGCAATGCTCGCGGTCATTCCTGCAAGTTTCATAAATCGTTTGCCGGGTGAACTTGCATTCTTTGCCATATCTTCGATACCTCATTGACTACAACATAATATTGCCTAGTTTTGATCATAGGTGACAAAGCTTAAAAAGCCTATATGAAATTGTTTATCTCATGTAAGAAATTTTTCGAAAAACAAAATGTTATTTTTATAGTAAAAAATATGAAAAGCTTGTGAAAATCCATTTCATAAACAAAGCTTTAATATCTATAAAGTGCCTGTTTTTTTGGTGGTAATGTGAATGACAGGTTAAATAAAAATAGAGATAACAAAAGTTATGACAAGTTTAAGTTCGGCCCATGGGCGGTCTCAGGCGGTTCCTTTATCTGTGTTTGAGCAGTCAAAAGATGCGCATATTATTCGTTCTGATGAAGAGGCAATTGAGCTTGCCAAACAACTTGCTCAAGAGTTTGCACAAGAAGCATCTGAGCGAGACAAAGAGCGCCGTTTACCTCTAAACGAAATTCAACAGTTCTCACAAAGTGGCTTATGGGCTATTACGGTTCCCAAGCAATTTGGTGGTGCCCAAGTTAAATATCGAACCTTGGCTGAGGTCATCAAAACAATTGCGAGTGTTGACCCATCTCTTGCACAGCTTCCTCAAAATCACTTGGCTTTTATTGAACATTTACGCCTTGATGCAGGCCCAGAACAACAACAATTTTTCTTTAACTTAGTGTTGAGAGGGATTCGTTTTGGCAATGCCTTTTCAGAAAAACATAGCAAAACGGTGGCTGACCTCACTACCACATTACGAAAGACCGAGCACGGTTATGAAATTAATGGCAAGAAGTTTTTTGCAACAGGTGCATTGCTTGCGCATTGGGTTCCTATTGTCGCTGTAAATGAAGAGGGGCAACCTTATGCGGCGCTAGTTCCTCGGGAAACTTCAGGGGTGAATATTATTAATGACTGGTCTGGTTTCGGGCAAAGAACCACGGCCAGTGGAACCGTTGAACTTAATCAAGTTCCAGTACGTGAAGAATATCTAATTCCGATTTATCAGGCTTTCGAACGTCCTACTCCAGCAGGTGCAATTTCACAATTTATTCAAGCGGCTGTTGATGCTGGTATTGCGCGTGGTGCAATTGAAGAAACAATTCACTATGTCAAAAATCATAGCCGTGCATGGGTCGATTCAGGTTTGGAAAAAGCGAGCGATGATCCCTATACGATTGTAAACATTGGTGATTTAAAAATAAAACTGCGTGCAGCAGAAGCAGTATTAGATTTAGCAGGAGATGCGATCGATCAAGCGATTGCCGACACGACAGAAGAACATGTAAATCAAGCGACATTACTGGTTGCTGAAGCAAAAGTACTCACTACAGAAGTTGCGATTTTAGCAGCGAATAAGCTTTTTGAGTTGTCTGGAACACGTTCTACTTTGTCAGAGCTTAATTTGGACCGCCATTGGCGTAATGCGCGTACTCATACCTTGCATGATCCAGTGCGTTGGAAATATCACATTGTCGGTAATTACTACCTCAATGGCATCCATCCACCGCGTCATGCATGGAGCTAAAGTGAAGAAAAAATAAGATTAGGAGAATAAAGATGACAATTACTCAAATTGAATTAGAAGAGCTATCGGTAGGCGCCGATTATGAAAAGGTAGCAAGTAGATTTCGTCCAGTTTTTGAAAAAATTGCCCAAGGTGCAATTCAGCGAGAAAAAGAACGAATTTTGCCTTTTGAACCTATTCAGTGGTTAAAAGAACTCAAATTAGGTGCAGTACGGGTACCCGTTAAATATGGTGGAGATGGGGTATCATTGCCACAACTTTTTCAGCTTCTAGCAGAATTGGCGCAAGCAGATTCGAATATTGTGCAAGCGTTGCGTGGACATTTTGCTTTTGTTGAAGACCGCTTAGTTGCCCATAAAGAGCATTCGCAGGAAGTCTGGTTTCAGCGTTTTGTACAAGGTGATTTAGTTGGAAACGCATGGACCGAAGTTGGAAATGTACAGATTGGTGATGTCGTTACACGAGTAACCAAAGATGCTTCGGGCAACTTGGTGGTGAATGGTGAAAAGTACTATTCAACAGGAAGTATCTTTGCTGACTGGATCGATTTATTTGCTTACGATGAGGTAAATGACCGTCATGTGATTGCTGCTATTTATCGTCATGAAACAGGGGTTAGTGTGATTGATGATTGGGATGGCTTTGGTCAAAAGACAACGGGCAGTGGTACTTTAAAAGTACATCAGGTGCATTTACCAGCTTCGCACCTTATTCCATTTGACCAGCGTTTTAAATATCAAACTGCTTTCTATCAAGTAGTACATCTTGCAACTCTAACAGGGATTGCACATGCTGCGGTCGAAACTTTTAGCCAAGAAATACGTGAGCGAAAGCGTATTTTTAGTCATGGTAATGGTGACCTTGTTCGTCACGACCCACAAGTTTTACAGGTGGTGGGTAAAGCCTCTGCTCAAGCCTATGCAAGTCTGGCAATTACGATTAAAACAGCTGAAGCATTGCAGAAGGCTTATGAAAGTCACTTTAGTGAGTTAGAGGTGAAAGAACATCAGTTTAATGTAGATGTAGAGCTTGAGTCAGCGCAAGGGCAGGTGGTGATTTCTAATTTGGTACTCGATTTAACCAGCCAATTATTTAATGCTTTGGGCGCGTCAGCAAGTAGTCAGGTCAAACAACTCGACCGTTTCTGGCGTAATGCACGAACGGTCTCTTCACATAATCCGCTCATCTATAAAGAAAAGGTGATTGGAGATTGGGAAGTTAACCGGACCGATTTACCGTTTGTCTGGCAAATTGGAGCAAGCCCGCGGGCAAAGTCTGCATAAAATAAAAAAGCCGATGTTTCATCGGCTTTTTTATTAGGTTTTGCTTAAACGTTTGGTATTTAAATAAAGCCTTGAAAGTAATAAAACACAAGCAATGCTTAAACCAATAATTAAGCCTAGCCACACACCAGCTACACCCCAATGGGTATAACGTGCTAAATAAAGTCCGATAGGAAAAGCAATCACCCAATATGCCATAAGCGTAATCCACATCGGTGCTTGCGTATCTTGCATCCCTCTTAAACAGCCTGCGGCACTCACTTGCAATGCATCCATCAACTGATAACCCATTGCAAACCAGAGTAAATACATGGCAACAGGAACCACTTCTATATCTTGGGTATAAACCGAGACAATTTGTTCACGACCTAGAGCAATAAAAGACATGGTCAATAAGGCAAAAAATATTGCTGTGCTCAGACCAATTTTTTGGACTTGGTACATGGAAGCCCAATTTTTTTCACCATAATACGTTCCCACACGAATGGTCAGGGCAATCGCAAGTGAAAGCGGAATCATAAACAGCACAGAGGTGACTGAAATTGCAACTTGATGTGCTGCAATAAACACTTCACCTAGTGGGCTAAGCACCAATGCGCCAGTACTAAAAATACTGACTTCAAAGAACACAGCTAAACCGATGGGTAGGCCAAGCTGTAAAATTCTTTTAACCCAAGTCAGGTTAATTTTATCGAATCTGCTAAAAATAGAGGTGTTTCGATAAGCCGAAGCTTTATAAATATAGCCAGCTAAAGTAATTAGCATGAGCCACTGTAAAATGGATGTTGCAAAACCACAGCCTGCACTACCTAAAGCAGGTATTGGTCCTAACCCATGCATAAAGATCATGTTAAGAGGAATCAAAACCACTAAGGCCAATAAGCTAATGACCGTTACAGGGCGTGGATGGCCTAAAGCTTCTGAATAACCGCGTAGGGCTGCGTACATGGTCACAGCAGGCATACCTAAACCAATCGCATGTAAGAATAAACTTGCTTTAGGCTGTAGGCTCTCTGGTACGCCAAACACATGCAAGAAAAACGGCATGAGCTGCAAAATGAGCATAGCCATTACGCCTAAAATGATGGCGACCCATAAGGATTGACGAACAATGACGGGAATTTGTTCTGTATTTCTTGCGCCCTTTGCTTCAGCGACCAAAGGTGTAGTTGCAATCATAATGCCACTGAACAGGAGCATGACGGGGATCCATAAGCCCACACCTACCGCAATTGCTGCTAAATCGGTTGCAGATAAATGCCCAGCCATAATAGTGTCAATTAACCCAAATCCCGCTTGAGCAAACTGGGTAATTAAAATCGGTAGCATTAAGTGGAAGAGTTGTTTTAATTCAGACCGAAAAGATGTGACATTCGACACAAAAGGTACTCTTTTAAATATAAAAATGAAGCTAACGTTGCAAAGTGAGTAACACACCGACAAAGATGATCACGCCACCAAGAAACCGTTGCCATGTAACAGGTGTCTTTTCTGTACCTAACCAGCCAAAATGGTCAAGCAACATTGAAATGAGCAATTGCCCAAAAACGACCAGCCCTGTAAAGGTTAAAAAACCAAGTTTAGGTGCAGTATAAATGCTCATGCTAATTGCATAAACCCCAAGGAATCCTCCTGTCCAAAGAAGCCATGGAATATTTGATATTTCACTTAAAGTGGGCTTCTCGGCACTTTGAAAGAAAACCATAACGGCTAAAACAATAGTACCTATGAAAAATGATAATAAAGCTGCCTGCAAGGGTGAGTGTAGTTGCTCGCGCAGTTGAGCATTGATTGCAGTCTGAAAAGCCATGGCAACACCGATTCCCATAGCTAGAGGTAAGATCAGGAAAAGTTGACTAGAGAATTTCATCATTTTTATCAATATTTAAGTATGTTTAAAAACAGTCTAAAGCAATTAAGGTATGTTTTCATAAGCCCATTGATGCAGTCATGTTAAAATAGAAATATTGTGTAAATTGGACCTGCTCCTTGGCCGAATTAAATCCTGCTTCTGTTCCTTTATCTTTATATATCCATATGCCTTGGTGCGTGCGTAAATGTCCATATTGTGACTTTAACTCGCATGCGGTGCCTGATGGGGCACTTTCGGCAGAGCTTGAGCAAACCTATTTAAAAGCGTTGGTGGCCGACTTTGAAACTCAAGTTGGCATGGCACAGGGACGTTCAATTCACAGCGTATTTATTGGTGGTGGAACGCCTTCACTTATTTCTGCCAAAGGTTATACATGGTTGTTTGAACAGCTTAAGTCATTGCTCAAATTTGAAGATGGCTGTGAAATCACCCTAGAGGCAAATCCCGGAACACTAGAACATGACCCGTTTGCAGGCTATTTAGACGCAGGTATTAATCGTTTATCCATTGGCGTACAAACTTTTAATCCTGATCACTTGCAAAAGCTTGGGCGCATTCATTCAGCCAGCAATGCTATGGATGCAATTGAGCAGGCAAGACAAGCAGGCTTTAAGCGAGTTAATGTCGATTTAATGCATGGCCTACCTGAACAAACGCTAGAACAAGCGCTTTATGATTTAAAGGCTGCTGTAGAGCATGGCGCGACACATATCAGTTGGTATCAACTTACTATTGAGCCAAACACGGTATTCTTCCGAACTCAGCCTATTTTACCTCAAGATGAAGTGTTAGAAGATATTCAAGAGCAAGGCGAAGCATATTTAAAAGCAAATGGCTTTGTAAACTATGAAGTGTCGGCTTGGCGTAAAGAACAACCTTCAGCCCATAATTTAAATTACTGGGAATTTGGTGATTACCTTGCAATTGGTGCAGGAGCACATGGCAAAGTAACCCGACCAGATGGCGTGTATCGTTTCCAAAAGACTCGTTTACCGAAAGACTATTTGGCTAAGGTTCCAGCCGAACATTTGCAAATGAAAAAGATTGAAGTAGAAGAGCTACCTTTTGAATTTATGATGAATGCTTTACGTCTAAATGACGGGGTAAAAGCTGAATTATATGAACAGCGTACAGGCTTAAGCTTAGATCATTTAAATGAGGTACTCACTTCACTTCGAGCTAGAAAGCTACTGGTAGAGGATAGTTCTCGTTTGGCTTGTACAGAGCAGGGGCATATTTTCTTGAACTCAGTACTAGAAGAGTTCTTGTGATAAAGCAAAGTCAAAGCCGCATTATCAAATGCGGCTTTTTTGATTTTAGCGAGTGGTGTAGCCACCATTTGCAAAAATTGTTTGACCAGTAATCCACCAACCATCGGTCACTAAAAATCGAACTAGAGGTTCAATATCTTCAATTTTGGTAAGCCCACCTAAAGCTGAGGCTGATTTGTGGTAAGCCACTGCCTCGGCAGACTCCTGGCCATAAAAGAAAGGTGTATCCATTGGTCCGGGTGCAACAGCAGTCACAGAAATCTGACGATCACCAAATTCTTTTGATGCAGCACGGGTGTAGTGTTCAACAGGAGCTTTTAAACCCTCATAAGTTGAATAGAGCCCAGTGTAAGCTGCAAGAAGAGAAGTAACGATTGAACAAATCTTGCCGCCGTCATTTAAATGACGACCTGCCGATTGAATAAAGAAATAGGCAATTTTTGAGTTGATATCGCTCATGCTATCAAACTCTTGTTCTGTGGTGTCTAAAAAGGATTTCTTTAAAACCTTTCCAACTGTATTAATGGCAATATCAATTCCGCCAAAATGCTGCTTAGTGTCTAAGAATAGCTTTTCGATATTATCAATATCCGTTAGGTCTGCCTGAATTAAAACGGCATCTACACCGAATGCTCTTACATCTGCGAGCGTCTGTTCAGCATCTGCTTGAGTTTCAGCGCTATTGTAGTGAATCGCGATTTTTGCGCCTTGTTCTGCAAATTTACGGCTAATCAGTCCACCTAAGTTTTTTGCGCCGCCTGTAATCAATACAACTTTATCTTTAAGAGTATGAGTTGCCATGATGGTTGTTCCTATGATGACTTGTTTTAATGTGTTTTTAGTCTAGATTGGCGGTAATTTTTGATCAATTATGCTAGTTTGGTTTAACTATTCAGAAAATACGAACAATTAAATGGATCGGTTGCAGCAATTTTTTATTTTTACAGAAGTCGCTAAACGACAAAGCTTTAGTGAAGTGGCAAATCAGCTTGATTTACCTCGTTCGACAGTGACGAGTGCTATTCAACAGTTAGAAACTCACTATGGAGTACGCTTATTTCATCGTACTACGCGTAAAGTAAGCCTTACCCAAGATGGACAACGAATATTACCTGAGTGTCAAAATCTATTATTTGATTATGAACAGCTCGAACAGCTTATACAGGCACAAAAGCAGCATTATCGTGGCACGCTAAAAATTTCAATGCCCAGCCGAATCGTGCATCAAGTGATTATTCCTGAACTGCCCGTTTTTTATAGCCGCTATCCAGATATCCATTTACAACTTCATAGCTCTGATGACATCACTGACTTAATCGAGAAAGGAATCGATTGTGTTGTTCGGGTGGGGCAGCTAGATAATAGTAGTTTAATTGCGAAGTTCGTTGGTAACTTGATTATGGTGAACTGTGCAAGTGCTGACTATTTAGAACAGTACGGTATTCCTGAACAATTAGAAGATCTATCTCAACACAAACTCATTAACTATGCGGGAGCAGTAGGAGAAAAACAGGGCGTATTTTCATATCAAGATGGAACTGTGATGATGGATAGTGCTTTAAGCGTAAATAATACGGAAGCCTATATTGCAGCGGCTATTGCAGGTTTGGGAATTATTCAACTTCCATACTACGATGTTCAGGATAAAATCGAGCAGGGAACTTTAGTTGAAGTACTAAGCGCCTATACTGCTCAATCACTTCCACTTAATATTTTATATCCGAACCGGAGTTATATTCCTAAACGTTTGGAAATCTTTATGGAATGGGCTAGGGATGTTCTATATAAGAAGTGCATCGTCATCTTTTAGTCATAAAACTAAAATACATTAACAATAAAAAAAGCCTCTCGAACTGAGAGGCTTTTTAGAATTTGGTGGGTCGTCCGCGACTCGAACGCGGGACCAACGGATTAAAAGTCCGCTGCTCTACCAACTGAGCTAACGACCCAAATAGGTTCAAAACAGATAAGTGGTGGGTCGTCCGCGACTCGAACGCGGGACCAACGGATTAAAAGTCCGCTGCTCTACCAACTGAGCTAACGACCCTGAACAAACATTCAAATATCATTTGAATGTGAAGTGCAAGATAACTAAAAGTTTTCTAACACCACCTTTGTTTTGATGTCGCGTATTTTAGCAAGTTATTCAACTAACACAAGAGGAAATTTAAAAACATTTGCATGATTGCCTATAAAAAGCACGATTTCCTCTTGTTTAGCTAAAAAATGAACTAAAAACGGTATTTATATGCCTGAATGTTGTCAAAAATTTCAGTTGTGATGTCACAGTAACTGCTTGCACCAGGCAATAAAGCGAGTAAACGTTCAGAAGTTTTGCTTGGATTAAACGCATCTTCCTTCAATTTATTCTTTTGGTACTTAAAAGTACCTGTGGTTTCAACTTTAGCTTGTATACGTAAAAACACTGGTACCGCATAAGCAGGTAAGCATTTTTTAAATACAGTCACCATTTCTGTTAAATCAGCGTCATTTAACTCGGCACCATCAGCAAGTGTGATTGCTGCCATACCTGCACGACCATTGGTATTTGGAATTTCTACACCATAAACGACAGCTTCAGCGATCTTGTCATATTCACACACCATGTTTTCAACTTCGGTGGTAGATACATTTTCGCCTTTCCAGCGGAAGGTATCACCTAAGCGGTCAACAAACTGAGCGTGACGGAAACCAATATTACGAACAAGATCACCTGTGTTGAAATATGAGTCACCTTTTTTAAAGACATCTTGCATAATCACAGATTTATTCTTTTCTGGGTCGGTATAGCCATCAAATGGAGAGCGACTGGTAATTTTTCCTACCAATAAACCGACTTCACCTGCTTTAACTTTTTTACACCAGCCATTTTTATCGCGTATCGGTTCGTTTTTCTCTTTATCAAACTCAATAATTGCGTATGGCGTAGGGGAGAAGCCTACTGTGTTGTCAAAGTTGAAAATATTACTAAAGCCAACGTTACCTTCACTTGAGGCATAAAGCTCAAGAACTTCTTGAACGCCAAAACGTTGTTTGAATTTATCCCAGATGTTTGGACGCATGCCGTTACCAATCATTTTGGTTACACGGTGAGCACGGTCAAGCTCTGTAGTCGGAGCATCCATCAAGTAACGGCAAAGTTCACCTACATAACCGATTGCAGAGGCATTAAACTTTTGAACATCTTTCCAGAATGCACTGGTTGAATATTTACGTCGGATGGCAAGGGTAGCGCTTCCTGCAATCACACCACACCAGCAAACAACTACGCCTGTTGCATGATATAGCGGCAAAGTGACATACATCACATCATCTGGGCCAAGGTTTAAAATGTGGCCGTAAGTACCATAGGCCAGTGTCCAGCGACTATGTTTAAAAATAACTGCTTTTGGTAAGCCTGTTGTACCCGAAGTATAAATATAAAACAGGCCATCATTTCCATGAACGGATTGTGTGGTCGATGGATTGAATTTCGGGAATTGATCAATTTCTATTGCAAGATTGGCATAACCTTGAGGTGCTGTTCCTGCATCTTGACGAGTAGCCTGATCTGCAAACCAGTGGAAACGGTCTTTAGGAACGTTTAAGTCTTGACGAATTTCATCAATTGCAGCACGAACTTCTTCACCTGCAATGACTGCAATTGGTTTTACAAGATTGATGCTATGAGCGAGAACTTTACCGACTTGAGATGTATTTACAAGCGCAATAGTTACCCCAATTTTAGCTAAGCCCACAATAGTGGCAATAAGCTCAGAACGGTTCTCAACCATTACGGCAATCACATCGCCTTTACGTGCGCCGAGAGATAAATAATAGTGAGAAATCTGGTTAGCCCATTCATTTAAAGCTTCATATGAGTAACTTTGATCTTCAAATAATAAAGCAATACCTTTCGGATTTCGCTTAACAGCTTTCTCAAAAGCTACACCTAATCCAGTTGGTGTATTTGCTGTTCTTAAATAAGCCTGTTTAAGACCATTCAGGATATGGGGTACTTTGG
This sequence comes from Acinetobacter sp. AOR43_HL, assembly GCF_027854635.1. Lineage (NCBI taxonomy): Bacteria > Pseudomonadati > Pseudomonadota > Gammaproteobacteria > Moraxellales > Moraxellaceae > Acinetobacter > Acinetobacter sp. AOR43_HL. Next base: position 234,790 of record NZ_JAKTHX010000018.1, on the reverse strand, counting down.
GAATGAAGCTAGGAAGTCTGGTGGCAACATCCCCAAGCGTAATGATATCGGTCTGTGTTGTCTGGCTCATATCAATCCTATTTATTTTTCGATCAATCCAAAAAAGGTTGCGTTGGCAAAAGTACAGTATTTTTCATGGTTCACCATGCTTTTAAAACTTTTCTTCTAGTGCAATCAACCTAATTGGTTAAAAATAACAAAAAAAACCTAGTCATCGAAATGACTAGGTTTGTTTAAATTAGCTGCAATTGAGCAAATGATTTACTCAGCTACAGGATTTGCTTTCTTTGGTGGACGACCGCGAGGGCGACGAGGACGACTTGGTTTGTCCTTATCAGCTTTAGAATCTTCCGATTCACTCTCGGCAGGAGCTTCAGTTGGCTCTACAGCTTGTTCTGTAGCTGCTTTGGCTTTTGCAGCTGCTTTTGGCTGTTTTGCAACCGGAGCTTCTACTGCAGGTTCAGCTGGTGTCTCTTCTACATTAGCTGCTACTTCAGTTTCCTGATCAAGCGCAAGCGGTTGTTGCTTTGATTCAACAGGTACTTGTGTTTCAGCAGTAGGAGCAACAACGGCTTCTTCCACAGTCTCAGCTACAGGGGCAGCTTCTTCTGGTGCAGAATGTTGTTGTTTAACTTGCTCAAAAGCTTGTTCAGCTGCAAGTTTCGCTAAACGACGGCGTTCACGCGGATCATTAGCAACACGTGGTGTCGCTTCTTTTGGTGGCGTCAACGGAAGTACTGGCGCAGGTTCTGCTTCTTGTGAAGGCTTATTGCTTGGAAGCTCGGCATCACGAGTAACAGGCTTTTTGTCTTCAGCTTCAGCTGCGACTTCAGTCACTAGAGTACTTGCGTATTGCTCTGCAAATTTCTGCAATGCACGGTTGAATGTTGGAACTAAACCAAACTGTTCAATCAGTACTGTGCAGTCTTCACCGTAAACATGACGGATCAAGCTACCAATTGTATATTGCGCCAACGTTGGAATTTGCGATGGGGCAATTGATGGTGCAGCAGCTTTAGCACGTTTTGCATTGCGTTGTTCACGGCGACGCATACGAGGATCATTACTTGCACGTTGAACTTGCGGTTGAGTTTTCTCAGCCTTCGGTTGAGGAGCTTCTGCTTCAGCAGTTACCGTCTCTTCCACTGCCACAACTGGTGCTGGAGCTGGTTCTGAAGTAGCTTCAACAACAGGTGCTTTTTCAGTACGCTCAACAGGTTGCTCAGGCGTTAAAGCAATAATTTCGCTTTGTGCTTGATCAACATTGATGATTAAGGCTGTATTCATGACTTCATGCTGTGGAGCATCAATCAAATCAACCTTAACTTGTTTTTCATCAACAACTGCAGGTGCTGGCGTATTTTGATTTTCATTTAATACGCTTGGATCGCGGTGGCGATTCGGGCGGTTTGGACGTTGTTGATTATTACGGTCACGACGTGGTACAGCATGTTCAGCTTGTTGCCCATCATTTTGATGTTGCGCATGCGGCTGATCTTGTTGTTGACGCTTTTGTTGACGTTTTAATTCACGTTGCTCTTGGCGTGATAACTGTACAACCTCTTCATGAACCTGTTGTTGCTGTGGTTCTTGATTGTGGTGGTGCTGATGTTGTTCACGTTGCTCTTTGTGCTTACGTTTTTTGTTGTTTGGACGCTGCTGTTGTACTTTATCGTCTTTTTCAACATTCTCACGTGCTTCCTGCTTAACAGGAGATTGAGAAATATAAGCATTGTTAGATGGAGCCGAAGTAACTTCTGCAACTGCTGGTGCTACAACTTGTCCAAACTGCCCACGGCTAACAGCGCCAGTATTCACCATTTGTTCAATTGCGGCAGCAGCATTTTGTGCTGAGCGAGATTGATCAACTGTTTGAGCTTGTTTTTGAACAAAAAGGTTTTCTAACCATGCACAAGGGCTTGCTGCTTTTTGAGCGCTTGCCTGAGCAGCAGGTTGAGCCGCTTGATTTGCTTTCTTTTGATTAGCTGCGTTATTGGCAGCAGGAGTAGCATGAGTATGGCCATGATCAGCTTCTTCTAAATGCCATTCAGAAGATTCATAACCTAACTCTTTTTCACTTGAACGAGTTGCTTCAGTACGTTCGTAGCTAGATGGTGCAAACCCATCTGGATTGTACTGAATTTCGTAGTGAGGTGTTTCTAAGTGTGGGTGAGGTAAAACAGTCACACGAACACTAGAAGTTTGTTCTAAATAAACAAGGCTATGACGTTTTTCATTGAGTAAGAATGCTGCAATTTCAACAGGTACTTCTACTTGTACTTCACCATGACGTTCACGAAGCGCGATCTCTTCTACTTTACGCATAATAGAAAGCGAAAGTGAGCGTAAGTCACGAACCATGCCTGTACCATGACAGCGTGGGCACACATAACCTGTTGCTTCTTCAAGAGATGGACGTAAGCGTTGACGGCTCATTTCCATTAAGCCAAAACGAGAAAGTTGGCCAAACTGAATACGTGCGCGATCGCTTTGAGTTGCTTCACGAAGTTTTGCTTCAACCATGCGTTGGTTGCGCTCTTTAGTCATATCGATGAAGTCGATTACAACTAAACCACCAATGTCACGAAGACGAAGTTGGCGAGCAATTTCTTCTGCTGCTTCTAAGTTAGTATTCAGCGCAGTTTCTTCAACGTCATGTCCACGAGTCGATTTCGCAGAGTTAATATCGATTGAAACTAAAGCTTCAGTCTGGTCAATCACAATTGAACCGCCAGAAGGAAGTTTTACTTCACGTTCATAAGCAGTTTGAATTTGGCTTTCAATACCAAAATGAGCAAACAATGGCTCGTTTAAAGTATAAGTTTTGAGTTTGTCTAATTGACGAGGCATCACTGCTTTAACAAAGTTATAAGCTTCGTTATAAGCCTGTTCGCTATCAATTAAAATTTCTGCAACATCATCACGTAAATAATCGCGGATAGCACGAGTAACAACACCAGCTTCTTGATGAACTAGCATTGGAGAAGGGCCAGAGCTCGCTGTGCCTTGGATTTGAGCCCAAAGGTCAAGCAAATGCTGTAAGTCCAACTGCAATTCTTCTTGGGTACGGCCAATACCAGCGGTACGTACAATAACGCTCATACCACGTGGTAAATTTAAAGAAGCTAAAATTTCTTTTAATTCTTCACGTACAGAACCTGAAATTTGACGACTAATACCGCCACCTTTCGGGTTGTTTGGCATAAGAACCAAATAACGTCCTGCAAGTGAAATAAATGTAGAAAGGGCTGCACCTTTATTGCCACGTTCTTCTTTTTCGACTTGAACAAGTAATTCAGTACCTTCAGTGATAAGTTCACGAATGTTTGAAGTTTGTCGTGGGTCTGCTTGGAAATAACTGTTAGCAATTTCGCGCATAGACAAGAAGCCTTGACGGCCTGCGCCGTATTCAACAAAAACAGCTTCTAAAGAGGGTTCTACGCGGGTTACATGGCCTTTATAGATATTGGATTTTTTCTGTTCTCGGGTACGATTCTCTAAATCAAAATCGTAAAGACGATTACCAGTGATAAGTGCAACGCGGACTTCTTCTGCGTGAGTTGCATTAATCAACATACGTTTCATGGGTGTGACACCTAATAGTGACCCACACAAACATATCGCACAAACTTAAAGGTTCTGAACGAACATCGAACATGACGGATCATTTCCCAGATCTCAAAATATTTGTGGTCTGAGTCATCTGTTACCGGCTACATTTAGCCTTAGCTTCGATTCTCGTCTGTGATGTAGGCAATACTGCTTCAACCTTTAAATCGGACTTCCTTAGTGCTTCACTGGCGGGTGAGCGGTGCATTGGTTAATGACTTTCACTGTCATTGGGCGCGAAGTGACTTCTTTTTGGAAGTTTGATACGGAATGCTCATCGTATCGGTGCTTTCGGCAGTTCCAATGCATCAACGCTTTAGCCTGAAGGCAACATTAAGGAGCGATTTGTCTGATGTGTATCAGTTTACGTTCCATAACCAACTAGAGTTGGTAACATATTTTTTTGAACAAACTGAATTAAACGCAACAGTTTGTCATTTTGCCGATATAATAAGCCTTCGGCGTCGGCATAATTCTTTAGGACCAATCCGAGCTGGTGATGAAAGCATCATTTTGATTGAGGTTTCAATCAGGGAAATTCCCTATTAGATGTTCACTTACGGCGGTATCCGTGCGCTGACTATATCAAACCTTGCAGCATCTGCCTATGGGCTAAGCTTAGATTTCTTGTGAAAAAACTAAGCTAATCGGTCATTTATTAATCAAATTTAGCAAAATTTCAGGTTTAAATATTAGTATGAATTCTACACAGCAATGGCAAAGTGTCACTTGGTTTGAGGTGGATGAACATCAAGCAGGACAGCGAATTGATAATTTCCTGTTTTCGCGTTTAAAGGGTGTACCTAAGAGTCGTATTTATCGTTTGATTCGTGAAGGTCAGGTTCGAATAAACAAAAAACGTATTAAAGCTGAGACCAAATTAGAGATTGGAGATCAGATTCGTGTTGCACCTATTCGCTATGAACAAAAGGATGAAACCGCTGCTCCTGTAAGTGATAGTGTAGCACAAAGCCTACTCAGCCGCGTGGTTTATGAAGATGAAGGCCTGTTAGTCATCAATAAACCATCAGGTATTGCTGTACATGGCGGTAGTGGTGTGGCGTATGGTTTGATTGAGGCTTTACGCGCAGCGACAGGTAAAAAATATTTAGAACTAATTCACCGCATCGACCGTGACACCTCTGGGCTGGTCATGATTAGCAAGAAACGTAGTACTTTAAAGCTGCTACAAGATATGTTGCGTGAGCACAAAATTCGTAAGACTTATGCGGCAATTGTAAAAGGTCAGGTGAGTCTCGACAAACAACTCATTGATGCTCCTTTATTTCGTTACGAGTTAGCCAATGGCGAGCGTCGTGTGCGTGTGTCTAAAGAAGGTAAACCGAGTAAAACCGAATGGGTGGTTGCAGAGCGTTTTAAAAATGCCACTTTAGTTCATGCATCGCCGTTATCAGGCCGTACTCATCAAATTCGTGTCCATGGTTTAAGTATTGGACATCCGTTGTTGGGTGATGATAAATATGGACACACCACTGAGTACACAGGTCCGCAGGCACGACGTTTATGTTTACACGCGATGCGTTTAGATATTCCGGGTTATCCACCGATTGAAGCGCCGTTACCAGAAGACATGACCCAGTTATTAAAGGCTTTGAGAGTAGCAAAATGAGTCTGAAAACCGAATTAGTAATTTTTGACTGGGATGGAACTTTATATAACTCTGTTGGCCAGATTGTTGCGAGCCTACAACATGCAGCAGAGCAACATGAATTGTCTCTAAGCGATGAAGCCGCAAAAAGTATTATTGGGTTAGGCTTGCCTGAGGTGATGCAGACCTTATTTCCAGAAGCGCCAGAATTGCATGACTCGATCTTAAAGGCATATGGCGATCACTATATTGCGAACTCGACTAGTGATGCATGGTTTGAGGGTATTTCTGAACTACTCCATGATTTAAAAGCCCAAGGTTTAAAACTTGCAGTTGCAACGGGTAAAAACCGCCGTGGCTTAGACCGTGTAATCGCAAAAACACAAAGTACTCATCTTTTTGATGTAACTCGGGCAGCCAACGAAACACGTTCAAAACCAGATCCGCTCATGCTGCAAGAAATATTGACTGTAACTGGAGTGAGTGTTGAGCAAGCAGTCATGATTGGTGATAGTAGCTATGACCTTGAGATGGCACAGCGTTTAGGGATGCCGCGTATCGGAGTAGGCTATGGCGTACATTCGGTTGAAGTTCTGCAAAAGTTCCAACCTTTAACGATTGCTAAAGATGTACAAGAGCTTCACAGCTTTTTGAGAGGATATGCTCAGTTACCTACTGTAGATGTCGCTTAAATTGAAACAGTATTAAAGAGGGAATTCGTTCCCTCTTTCTTTAAGCTGAATAACAAAACAATAAGAAGAGAAAAATGAGCCGTTCAATTCGTCTATTAAATCTTTTACAACAGCTCCGTGAAGCCCGTTACCCCATCACAGCGCAAGTCTTGGCTGAAAGCCTAAACATTAGTGTTCGAAGTGTCTATCGAGATATTGATAGCTTACGTGAGCAAGGTGTAAGAATTGATGCCTCAGCAGGCTTAGGTTTTCAGCTTAAAGAAGACATTTTATTACCACCGGTTACTTTTAATGAGAATGAAGCCGAAGCTCTATTTTTAGCTTTAGAGTGGTTGAAAGACGTTCCAGATCAGGCAATGAAATCGGCAGCCGTTTCAATCTATTCTAAACTTTATGCAGTTCTACCTGAGCACCGGAAATATTTGATCGATGACATGACGCTAGGCGTTACACATTACTGGCATCCGGTTGATGAAGCTTTAGTAGAACAAGTACGTTTAGCGATTCGTAAACAAGTAAAAATAAAAGTCGATTATTGCGATGAACAAAAACGGTTAAGTGAACGTTCACTTTGGCCTTTTGCTTTAGGATATTTACATGACAAAGTTGTACTTGCTGCTTGGTGTGAATTACGGCAGGCATTTCGCCATTTTCGGATAGATCGTATCCATGACTTGCAAATGAGTGAGGAAATATATCCTGAATTTAAAAAACATCTGTTTCAAAGATGGTGGAAACAAGAAATGCAAAGGACTACTGACAAAAACTGACAAAAGTTATTTGTAAACTAGGAACTACGATAAACAAGGAGTAATAAGAATGAGCCTTAAACTTTATACTAACAAAGAGTCACGTGGTGTCGTTATTGACTGGCTTTTGGTCGAGTTGGGTGTTGAATGTGAACGAATTGAAGTCGCATATAAGACCGAGATGAAATCGCCTGAATATCTAAAACTTAATCCTTTCGGAAAAGTACCGGTATTGGTAGATGGCGATGTCGTGATTTATGAGTTGGGTGCAATCTGTGCATATCTAGCCGACAAGTTTAGTGATAAAGGTTTGGCACCAGCCTTGAATGATCCAAAACGTGGTTTGTACTATCGTTGGTTATTTGTGATGGCGGGCCCTTGGGAAGCTGCGGGTGTTGATAAAGCTTTAGGCATAGAAGTATCACCTGAGCAAAAAATGTTTGTTGGCTATGGCGATTACAACGATGCTTATCAAGCTTTAGTTCAGGGATTGAGTGAAGCAAATCCGTATGTATGTGGTGAGCAATTTACCGCAGCAGATGTAAGTGTTGGAGCAATGCTTTTATGGCAGTTAAAAATGAATGCGATTGAATCACATCCTGCTATTACCCGTTATGTTGAAACGATCAAACAGCGTGAAGGCTTAAAACAAAGTACTATGGGGCAACTGCTGTAAACCTAATATTCTTAAAAGTCACCCAAAGGGGTGGCTTTTTTGTTTTCAAATAAAGGTTTTAATTGGTAAGAAAGCCAGCAGCAACGTTAATACAAATCGCTAAAATGGTGGTATTAAATCCAAAAGACAACACAGCGTGAAATAAGTTTAAAAGACGCATGTGCTTGGTGGTAATTGACACATCCGCAGTTTGAGCCGAAGTACCAATAATATAACTAAAATATAGAAAATCAGGATAAGTTGGCTGTTTTGTGTCAGGGAAATCTAACCCTCCATTTTCCTCATTTCTAGATAAAGCTATATAAAAATCATGGGCATAATGTAGAGCAAAAACGGTATGCATAAAAAGCCATGCAGACACAATGGTGAGCAAAGCTAAAGCCACATGACCTAACTTTGCAGAACTGTCAGAAGGGAGCTGTGACAGTTGAATTAGAATAGCAACCAGACACATGATTAATGCCAATAAAACAATCAGCATAATGACCCATTTGCTTTCATCTTGTTTTTTAGCTTGCTGTTGCATTTGTGAATGGTCGGCACTTTTCATGAGTTGCCAAACATGGAGTAAATATATGCTAACGGAAGCATTCCAGCTGACTAATAAAATAGTTGACCACTTCCATGATGTTAACCATGTCAAAATACCAGTTGTGACAATACCTATGAATAAAGCAATAAAGAAATGCGGGCGGTTTTGTACACTACGTCCTAGATGTTGAAATACGCCAACCATTTTCCTAGTCTCCTTTATTACACGGTAAATATATTATTTTTTATTAAATGGTGAAAATAATATATGGTTTTATATAGATTTTATTTCAATTCGTTTCATTTATATTCATGAGATATTTAATTTTACTTATTAGGTAAAATAAGACATTACCGCGGATTAAACTGTTTATAAAAAGTATAAAATAAATAGAAAGAAGATTTATTTATACTTTTTTATAAAGATGATCTTATTAATCATGTGCTTAATAATAAAGTTATTCGTAATAATTAAGCATGGTTTAAGTTTTTATCTAAATGGAATACTTTAGTGAGCTGGTCAATGAATTTTTGAACGCCTAAAGACTGTGAGTTTTTACGGTAATTTACGAATAAATCAAGTGTTGGTAAGTCGACATCCAGTGGACGAACTATCGTGTTTTTGATGCCTAAAGGCGCAACGTAGGCAGGTAAAATTGTACAGCCTAATCCAGAACCAAGAGAGTTAATATTGAATAATATACTGTCTGCTCTTTGAACAATATTCAGTTCAATGTTATGAGTTTTAGCGAAATCTAAAATAGTGTTATGTAAGGTTTGTGATTGCTCGGCTGCCGGGATAATAAAGTCAATACCTTGTAAGGCATGGACTGGGATTCGATCATATTGAGCAAGTGGATGATTTTTAGGAAGTAAGAAAATCAGGGGTTCAGTTAAAACAAATTGGCTTTGTATTTCATCACTATCTGTATTTTCACGAGTAAACGTAATGTCCAGCTCTCCTTTTTTTAAGGCTTTAAGCTGTTCAGTATTGTTTAAATTAGATAGTTCAATAGTAAGGTCGGGGTGTTGTAGTCGAAGATTAGGAAGTACATAAGGGAAAATTTTCATTTCTGCGATGGGAACAAAACCGATACGTAACAATTGCTGTTTAGCCTTAGAAACTTGTCGTGCCATAGCGACCGCTTTTTCAGCCTGAGCGAGGGTGAGTCGAGCATGTTCTAAAAATACTTCGCCTTCTTCTGTTAACTCAACTTTGCGTTTTGTGCGGTTTAAAAGTCGTACACCAACGTCTTCTTCTAAATCTTTAATTTGTTGGCTAAGAGAGGGCTGTGCAGTAAAAAGTTTAAGAGCGGCTTTACTAAAATTTAATTCTTCAGCAACGGTAATGAAATATCGGAGATGGCGTAGTTCCATAAGACTAATCCAAAAAATGTCTTACTATGATTTAAGTGAAGTATAAAGCATAAATAGATATAGCGTGAAGGTGATTTAGGTATTTATAAAATAAATGGAATTTTAATTTTCATTAAAGATTTAATATGGGAATATAAGCTCTAATAATTCATAAAATATATTAATAATTAAATAATAAATACATTATTTATAATTAATCAAAGAATTTTCTAAAGGATTTAAATATTCATTTAAGAAATTCTCATATTATGCAAAAACTAGAATAATAAAATAAATTTATAACCTAGAGGTCACTAAGATCTACCTAAATGTAATTGTTACTAAATATATTGTTTTCATTGCACAGAAGAATCTTAAGTTAAAAATTACGGGCGACAAAGATGAAATAGACAGGTTCTATGGCGGCTTTTCGTCATCTTCTAATTGTTATGTTATACAAGAAGTCTTAGTAAGAATGGTAATTATTGACGCATAAACTCAACACATCTAAGTGTTTTTTATGGCACTCTAATTTAACGTAGGTTGGCTATGACCACGATAAAATGGATATTTATATGATAAATAAGTGTAAGTGCCATAGCTTAATTTGTTTTAATCGTTAAGATAGAAACCTGATCACATCCATTCTGCTGATGCTAAAACATAGAAAAGCCCATGAAAGACAAGCCGACATTAACATATCAATTGCCGACTCAGTCCTGTTGGACGCATACATGGATAAAACCTCCTTTTTGTCATCCCGAGTCTGGGCATGAAACGGATACACGTTTTTATAATCAACAACCTAAATCACCTGCTCGTGGCTCAAAAGAGTTATTGCGTTGGTTGGTTACGCGTGAGTCTTTTACATGGAAAGTGGATATTCAAAATGAATATGAAACCCGTGTAAATACGGCTGTAGCTTTGCCGCAAAATCGACCTCAGGCAGATCTGGATGATTGGCAAGTCTGGTTTGTTGGGCATGCAACGGTATTGGTTCAGATTGGTCCTTATAACTTTATTACCGACCCAGTGTGGTGTGATTATGCAAGTCCTTCACAAGGGCGTGGCCCACGCCGTGTATGCCCGGCAGGTTTTGCACTAGAACAATTACCGACGATTCATGGAGTTTTGCTCAGCCATAATCATTATGACCATATGGACTTGGCGACGCTTGAATGGCTACATAAAAAATTCGCAATGCCAATTTACACTGGACTCGGGAATGGTTTTTATCTACCTAAAGAGTTCCATGTCATTGAGATGGATTGGTGGCAAGAAATACCTTATCACGAATTAAGAATAATCTATACACCTGCACAGCATGGTTCAGGTCGTGGTTTGCGCGACCAGAATAAGGCACTTTGGGGCGGCTTTTCGGTTGTGGCTAAAACAGGTCATTGTTTCTTTGCGGGTGATACCGGTTATGCGGGTCATTTTAAGCAAATACATGCCCGTTATGGCGCACCGCGAGTTGCCTTGCTTCCAATAGGTGCGTATGAGCCACGTGAACTGATGAGCTATGTTCATATGAACCCGCAAGATGCGCTACATGCGCACTTCGATTTACAGGCTCATCGTTCTATTGCGATTCACTATCGAACTTTCCAGTTGACTGATGAAGACCGAGAAGATCCAGAGCATGCTCTAGCACATGCAATTAAAGCTTCGTCAAAGCTTGCAAATCCTTTTTATTGCATTCGGGAAGGACACAAACTGACTGTTTAAAAAACGATGCTTGATATTAAAAAAGCCAGTTCAAATTGAACTGGCTTTTTACTATTTTGACTTAAATTAAGCTAAGTCAAAACGGTCAAGATTCATGACTTTGGTCCATGCAGCAACAAAGTCTTGAACAAATTTTTCTTTACCATCTGCCTGAGCATAAACTTCGGCTAATGCACGTAAGATTGAGTTTGAACCGAAGGCTAAATCATTACGTGTTGCGGTAAATTTTACTGCGCCTGTTTTACGATCTTTGCCTTCAAATACTTCGCTTGTTGAATCAACAGGTGCCCATACATTCGACATGTCGAGTAAGTTTGTGAAGAAGTCTGTGCTGAGTACACCAACTTGCTGAGTGAATACACCGTGTTGAGAGCCATCCCAGTTGGTATCCAGTACACGTAAACCACCAATCAATGCAGTTAATTCTGGTGCAGTCAAAGTCAGTTGTTGTGCTTTATCAATTAATAATGCCTCAGTTGTTGCGCTGACACCCTCTTTTTTCCAGTTTCTAAAACCATCGGCAAGGCCGAGCAATAATTGGAAAGATTCGACATCAGTTTGACTTTGTAATGCATCAACACGACCAGGAGCAAATGGAACGCTAATATTGAAACCAGCCGCTTGAGCAGCTTGCTCTACACCAACGTTACCTGCAAGCACGATTAAATCAGCTAATGATAATTGAGTAGATGCTTTGAGTTCTTCAATTTTGCTTAAAGTCTCAACTGCTTTTTTATTTACGTCCCATTCACGTTGTGGCGATAAAGCAATACGTGCACCATTTGCACCGCCACGCTTGTCTCCACCACGGAACGTGGATGCCGAAGCCCAACCAAGGGAAACTAGCTCACCAGCAGATAATCCCAATGCAACAATTTTTGCTTTTGCATCATCTATGCTAGCAGCAGACGGTATAGCGCTGGCAACAGGTAATGGGTCTTGCCAGATTAAATCTTCAGCCGGAACCTCAGGACCTAAATAACGTGCTTTTGGACCCATATCACGGTGAGTTAACTTGAACCAAGCGCGAGCAAAAGCATTGGCAAATGCTTGTGGATCGTTAAGGAAACGACGAGAGATCTTTTCAAACTCAGGATCAAAACGTAAGGTCAAATCTGTAGTAAGCATTGTTGGCTTACGTTTAACTGATGGGTCGAATGGATCTGGAATGATTGCCTCAGCATCTGCTGCTACCCATTGAATTGCACCAGCAGGTGAGCGCTCTTGTACCCACTCGTATTTGAATAGGTTTTCAAAGAAGTAGTTGCTCCATTGTGTTGGTGTTTGTGACCAAATCACTTCTAAACCTGAAGTGATCGCATCTTTACCCACACCAGTGCCAAAACTGTTTGACCAGCCAAAGCCCATTTGTTCAATTGAAGCTCCCTCAGGATCAGCCTGAACATGGTCAGCAGAGGCAGCGCCGTGAGTTTTACCTAAAGTATGACCGCCTGCGATTAAGGCAACAATTTCTTCATCATCCATTGCCATATTGCCGAAAGTCGCGCGAATAAATGGTGCAGCTGATTTAGGGTCACCGCTGGCTTGTGGGCCTTCAGGGTTTACATAAATTAGACCCATTTCGGTTGCAGCTAGATTGCTGCCTTCCAATGCTTCAGAGTTGCGATGAGCTAACCATTCTTTTTCATCGCCCCAGTTTACATCGTTGTCTGGTTCCCAAACATCTTCACGACCTGCACCAAAACCGAAGGTGCGGAAACCCGAAGATTCAAGTGCGATGTTTCCAGCAAGAATAAATAAATCTGCCCACGATATTTTTTGACCGTATTTTTGTTTAACTGGCCATAATAAGCGGCGCGCTTTATCTAAGCGTGCATTGTCAGGCCAACTATTTAATGGCGCAAAACGTTGTTGACCACGACCAGCACCACCACGACCATCGCCCATGCGATATGTACCGGCAGCATGCCATGCTAATCGAATAAATAAGCCTGTATAATTTCCCCAATCGGCTGGCCACCAATCTTGAGAATCGGTTAATACATTTTTGATATCAGCTTTGAGGGTGTAGTAGTCGAGTTTTTTAAATTCTTGACGGTAATTAAATTCTTTACCGAGTGGATTAGAGCGTTCTGAATGTTGGTTGAGTAGGTCGACGCGTAGTTGTTTTGGCCACCAGTGTAAACTAGGCGTGCCACCACCGACCGTTACCTCTGGTTTTGATTTATGGCCTGAAAAAGGGCATTTTGATTCGTCTGACATGGTTATATTCTCTCTGGGTAATAATTATTGAGCTCTTCGTAAAAATGTTAGGGCTCATTTTCCTGGACTTCTGGTTTAAAAACTCATGTTTACTAAATAAAGAAATGGGAGAACAAATGGTGAGAGAAACCGTTTAAAAGTCTTTTCACTGAGATGTCGGCCATTATATTTTATTTAATAATGCATCAGATTCCTTTACTTGTTATTCCTCCAATTTACTGCATGAAGGTTAAAAAACAAGAGGAAAAATAAGATGGAACTTGTAAATAACGATGCATAGAATTACCTCTTCAATTGTTGGAACAACGTAAGATCTTTTAATAACGCTCTGTAAATATACTAGGAGTAGGAGTCTTATTTTTCAAATGGATTAAACTGTCAATATTGATTTAAAAAACCGATTATATGTTTATTTAAAAGATTAAGATGGCGGCAATAGTGAGATGAAATTTTTTATATTGAGTTGTAGTAGAAGCTATCTTAAACAAAATAAAGGAGAGCATTGCCCTCCTTTATTGTTTATATTTAAACATTTACGATTCTATTCGATTTAACCATATCAGCTAAACCGTGAGTTTTAAAATAGTACTCAAGCCAACTTTTCACGATGAGTGGATTATTCATTTTCATGACATCATCCAGCAATTTTTGTGCATCTGTCATAGGGACATGACAAATTGCTTTTCTTACTCGCAAAATGTTACTCGAACTCATTGAAAGGGTATTAAAGCCCATTGCCATGAGCAGGATTGCTGATAATGGATCACCTGCCATTTCACCACAAATACTGATAGGTTTTTTGTATTCATGACATTCTTTAACTAAGCGGGTTAGCGCACGTAGAATGGATGGGTGAAAGTGTGAGTAAACGTTTGCTACATGTGGATTATTACGGTCAACTGCAAGTAAATACTGGGTTAAGTCATTTGAGCCGACCGAGAAGAAATCGACGAGTTCAGCAAACTCATCAATTTGTAGCAGTACGCTCGGCACCTCAACCATAATTCCAATTTTTGGTTTGGTAATTTTAACTTGCTCTTCTTCTTGCACTGCAATCCAGTCACGCTCAAGTAAATAAAGTACTTCTTCGACTTCACTGACTGTAGTGACCATTGGCAATAAAATATGCAAATTATTTAAACCAATGCTGGCTTTGAGCATAGCGCGAATTTGCGAAGAAAAAATCTCGGGATGATCAAGCGTGAAACGAATACCACGCCAGCCTAATGCAGAGTTTTCTTCTTCAATACTGAAATACGGCAAGTCTTTATCGGCACCAATATCCAGTGTTCGCATCACCACAGGTTTGTTGGCAAAGTGGCTCAACTGTTGACGGTAGATTGCACGTTGTTCTTCTTCACCCGGGAAACGTTCCCGTAACATGAATGGAATTTCACTTCGATATAGACCTACACCTTGAGCACCACGTTGTACACCACGTACTACGTCAATCATGAGGCCCGTGTTCACATAGAGCTGAACAGACACACCATCAGGAGTAATCGCTTCTTTGGTCTCATATTGTTTGAGATCTTTTGCGATTTGTTCATCTTCTTTCTGAATTTCTTTATAGCGTTGGCGTAAACGACGTGGCGGATTAACAAAAACACGGCCCTGATAGGCATCCACAATCATTTCTGCATCATCAAGTGTGTTCACTGGTAGTTCAGTTACACCAACTACAGTTGGAATACCTAATGCACGAGCAACAATCACCATATGTGAGTTGGCTGCACCTTCGGATGTCACAATCGCTGCAATATTGTCTACTGGCAACTCTACAAGTGCCGCAGTACTAATCTCTTCACCAATTAAAATACTGTCTGGACTCAGGTCACGATGGCTAGAGTCTTCTTCTTGCAAAGAGGCTAAAATACGTCGCCCTAAATCTTTAAGGTCGGAAACTCGTTCACGAAGATAATCATCTTCCATTTGTGCAAAAAGGGCAGTGTGTTTTTCAATGACACGACGTACTGCACCTTGTGCCCAATGTCCATCACGAATGAGTTCTTTAATTTCTGCTGGCAATGCATTTTCATCTAGCATTCTTAAGAAAACACTAAATAAAGCGCGCTCTTCGGCCATGAGTGAATCATGCATTTTTTCATCCAGAGAACGAATCTCTGAACGTACTGATGAAATGGCTTGATCTAAAATTCGAAGTTCATCGCTAATATCTTCTGCTTCACGATCAGGCACAGAACCCAAATCGGCAGGTGGATATAAAATAATAGCGCGACCTAAAGCAACACCGCCTGCACCTGAAGCGCCTTGAAAGGTTTTGTAGGCAGGTCCATTACTCGGCTTACGAAATACGTCAATATTACCCACTGCATGAGCATGAGCAATAACGCCAGAAAGCTGGGCACACAGCGTAACTAAAAAAGACTCGGCAGCTTCACTAAAATCTTGAGGAAGTTTGTTTTGGACAACCAAAACACCCATAACCTTACGACGGTACATGACAGGTACGCCGAGGAAAGA
The DNA here is from genome assembly GCF_027854635.1 of Acinetobacter sp. AOR43_HL. NCBI lineage: Bacteria > Pseudomonadati > Pseudomonadota > Gammaproteobacteria > Moraxellales > Moraxellaceae > Acinetobacter > Acinetobacter sp. AOR43_HL. The sequence goes on along the minus strand of NZ_JAKTHX010000018.1, from coordinate 219,133 downwards.
GTTATAAATTTCTTCGCCTGTTTCAGGTAAATACAAGAAACGCTCATGTTTTGGCGCATTGTCAAGGTTAACGATTTCTTCACGTTGCCCGACCAGACCAACCAAGCCTTCACCGAGTTGCAAAGATACGTGGCCTACAGATTCTGGATTTAAGCCTTTAGAGGCCATCAATACATAGCGCTGGTTACGTTCATCGAGTAAATAAATAGAGCAAACATCCACTTTCATGGCCTCAGCAACCTGATTAACCATGATGTCTAATGATTCATGCAAACTGACGGACGCATTAACCTCTTGGACAATGCGCCGTAGAGTGTCGAGTTGCATGTTTGACATGGATGTATACTCCAGTATTTTTTTAGACTATGAATGTATTTATAACAGCACTTTTAATAAAAATCATTTGCTAGATAAATGATTTTTAGGGTAATTGTTGCATCGGCAACTGTGTACACAACTCCACCATGGCTTTACGATAAACATCACGCTTGAAGTTCACCACTTGTCCAAGAGGATACCAATAGCTAACCCACTGCCATTCATCGAATTCGGGCGGGTCGGAAAGGTTTAACTGAATATTTTTTGCAGGCGCAGTTAACTTCAGTAAAAACCATTTTTGTTTCTGTCCGATACATACGGGGTCAGAGTCTGACCGAATGTACCGATGTGGCAAACGATAACGCAGCCATCCTTTGGTTTGCGCAATAATCTGGACATGTTCGGGCAATAAGCCGATTTCTTCTCTCAGTTCTCGAAAAAGTGCCTGTTCAGGGGTTTCTCCAAACTGGATGCCTCCTTGTGGAAATTGCCAAGCATTGTGACCAATGCGCTTTGCCCATAAAACCTGTCCATCATCGTTTGCCAAAATGATCCCGACATTCGGTCGGAAACCTTCTGAATCGATCATTTGGCTACCTAAATATTGTCTATATCGTTGACTTTAATCGCGGGGACAAACACTTTTTTATGTCCAGCTCGAAAAGATCAAAGTAAAATGTTTAAATTGCTACGATCTTAACGAATTTCTATCGACTAGCGGAGATAGATTTACATTTTTTTTCTTAAATTTCAGTTTAAACGAGAATTTTCATGAAACTGGCGTTGTTTGATTTAGACCATACCTTGTTAAATACCGATTCAGACCATTCTTGGGGTGAATTTTTAGTCAATGAAGGTTTGGTTGATCCGGTTCATCATCGTCAGATGAATGATAAATTTTATGAAGATTACAAAGCAGGCCAACTTGACCCGTATGCTTATAATGAATTTGTTTTCGGATTTTTAACGCAGCATGACAATGACTACTTAACTGAGCTCCACCAATTGTTCATGCAAAAAGTCATTCGTCCGCAAATGCGTCCAAAAGGTTTTGACGCAATCAAAAAACATCAAGATTTAGGCCATACTATTGTGGGTATTACGGCAACAAGTGATTTTATTACTGCACCGATTTTTCGTGAATTTGGGATTACCGAAATTTTAGCAACCAATGCTGAAGTGGCTGATGGAAAATATACAGGTAAAGTTGCTGGTTTAGCGTGTTATCAAAAAGGCAAACTTGCACGTCTAGATGCATGGTTAGAAGGTCGTAACGTGTCTGAGTCTTGGGCATATTCCGATTCAATTAATGACCGTTTTTTACTTGAATATGCAACGCATGCAATTGCAGTAAACCCCGATGATCGTCTTGAAAAACTGGCTCAAGAACATAACTGGGACATTCAGGACTGGTCGATTTAAAATTGTGGAGTTGGAAGAACAGTTTAAAAAGTTTTGAGGTCTTCCAACTCTTAATTATATTTAAAATCATTTTTTAATATCTCTTATAAATCTTAGCTAAAAACAGATATTGCTATGATTAATAAAATAAATTCTATCTTGGCAAAGATTTCAGAATATAAAAAAATTTAATTTAAAAATGAGGAAATAATGTCAAAAACAGCACAAATTAAATTACCAAAACAACTTTGGAATGATGAAAGTATTGATTTAACACGTCATAGCTATCAGGGGAAACTACTAAATAAAAGCGAAGGCTTCAAATTAGGTAAGGCTCAACGTAAAAAAGTTCCACGTGAACACCTATCAAAGCTTTCTGAACGACCAAAAGGTACAACTGCCTTAACGGTCTATGATTGGAGTAACCAAGGACGTTTAGAAAAGCTCAAGCCGATTCGTGCAAAACGGATGAGTGTTTCTCCATTTACATTTTATCGTGGCATGCCTTCTTTGATGCTATTTGACCAAGCGTGGGAGCCGGTAAACTCAGGCTTATTTCAACAGATTTGTGGGGATTGTCATTTAAGTAATTTTGGCGGTTTTGCAAGTCCCGAACGTAACCTGTTATTTGGAATTAATGATTTTGACGAAACTTTAGTTGCCCCGTTTGAATGGGATGTAAAGCGCTTAGCAACCAGTTTTGTAATCGCGGCACGTGATATTCATCTTGCAGAGAAAGTCGGGTTAAAAGCAATTAAAATAATGCTGAATAGTTATCGTCAGCACTTATTAGAAATTACAGAACTTTCACCACTCCAAGTTTGGTATGAAAAAGTTGATGCCAGTACATTATTAGAAAATACTGAGTGTCGAAAACTAAGAAAGAAACGCGAGAAGCATCTCGATTCAGCACACAAAAGAACTGCGTACTCTGTTTTGCCGAAGCTTACCCAGCAAGATCAAGATACAGGATTTCGTCATTTTGTAGATGATGCGCCGTTATTATGGCATCCAAGTGCAAATGAGCCATTTGGTAAAGATGTTGATGTATTCTTTCAACAATACCGTGATTCTTTGAAATATGATCGCCAAGTGCTTTTTGATCGTTATCAACGTACAGATGTAGCTTTGAAAGTGGTGGGTGTTGGAAGTGTTGGTACACGATCCGCGATTGCATTATTTCAAGATGCAGATCGGGAACCGTTAATTTTACAAATGAAAGAAGCGAATCCATCAATTCTCAACCCGTTATTTGTAGACAAGGTAAATCACGAAGGTGAGCGTGTAGTGCATGGTCAGCAGCTCATGCAGGCCGCAAGTGATATATTTCTTGGGTTCTCTTCCATATCAAATCAACATTTTCATGTACGTCAGTTACGTGATATGAAAATCTCGGTTGATCTTAGTGACATGGATGATGAGTATTTCTATGAGTATGCCGAAAGTTGTGGTTTAGCCTTAGCTCATGCCCACGCTAAATCTGGAAATGCAGATGTACTTATGGGATATCTTGGCGAAGGTAATATGATAGTAGAAGTATTACAAACGTATGCAGAAGAATATGCAGAACGTAATCTAAATGACTATGACCAATTTATGAATGAAGTTGCAGATGGTAAGATTCAGCTCGCTGGAGATGATGCACTTTAATAATAAGTATGCTGCTACAGATGACAGGAAATAATTCGAAAGGTTAGAGAAAAAATGTTTAGTAAAATTATGTCTGGTTTGGGTCTTCAAGGTGTGACGGTAGAAACTGTTTTACAGAACCCAAGCTTGCAAGCAGGCAGCACATTGCATGGAGAAATTAGCTTTAAAGGCGGATCATCTGATAAAGAGATTAATGGTCTTTATTTGCAATTGGTAACGATGGCAGAAGTCGAATCTGGTGATCATGAGTTTAACCAACCTTTAGTTTTACAAGAGTGGTTAGTGAACTCTCGATTCCTCTTGCCCGCACATCAAGCACATTCTTTCCCTTTTAGTATTCAACTACCATTTGAGACACCAATTACTGAGGTTGCTTGTCGAAGAAATGGTGCACGTGTTTGGATTCAAACCCATATGGATGTTGATTGGGGATTAGATGCAACTGATCGTGATTATCTAAAGGTTCTGCCAACTCCAGCCATGCAAATGTTTCTACAGGCTATGCAGCGATGTGGCTTTGTTTTATCGACAGTAGATGTAGAAAAAGGGCAGCTGACTGCGCGAAATTTTAGATCAACGATTGGTTGTTACCAAGAGCTTGAATTTGTCTCTTCACATATGTTTAGCGGATTTAATGAAGTTGAGGTATCTTTTGTTGCTGAACCTAATCAAACTCACGTTATGCTTGAAGTAGACCGCCATTTTCGATCAGATCAGTTATTAACGATGACGATTCCCCATCATATGCTTGATGAAAACCAAATGGTGCAACAAATTAGAAGCCTCTTAAAGCTTGGGTAAATTAAATTAGATGCTTAAATGAGAGCCTTTTATGCATCCTGCATCATTTTAATCAACTCCTGCATGGCTCTAGATTGAGTACGTGCAGGATGCCAAACCATACCTAATTGACGATTCATCTCAACATTTAAATCAAGTTGCTGCATATCCTGATTCAACAGAGTTTTGGGTAAAACTGACCAACCTAAACCAATCGACACCAACATGCGAATAGACTCAAGAGGATTATTGCTCATGGTAATTTTTGGTTTAAGGCCTTGTTTTTCAAACTCAGCCAAAGTGATTTGAGCAGTATAAGTTTGTGCAGCGGGTAATAAGCTTGGATATTCAATTAAATCTTGTAAGGTGAGATTCTTTTTTTGTGCCAGCGGATGAAAAGGGGCAGCAACAAAAACTAAAGGATCATTCCAAATTGTAATGTAGTTAAGACGCTCATCTCCTGAAGGAGGAAGCGTTAAAAATGCTAGTTCTAGATCACCAGCTAATACTTGTTCATGGGCTTGCTCTGAATCAACAAAATGCACATCTAAGGTAACCTGCGGAAATTGCTGAACAAAATGCTTAAGTGGTGCAGGTAAATGATGTAAACCAATATGGTGACTCGTACCGACTTTTAAGCGGCCTTGTACCTGAGTTTGTTCATGGCTAAGCGTATGGTGAATATCACCCAGCTCATTTAACCAGTTTTTAACTTTAGGTAGTAATGAATGTGCAGCATGAGTTGCCTGAACACCTCGGCCTGCAGATTCAAATAGTTTTACGCCAAAATATTCTTCTAAACTGTGAATTCGTTTGGTAACAGCAGGTTGAGTAATAAATAACTGATCTGCTGCCACAGAGATAGACCCTGTTTCCATGACTTTTACAAAAGCTTCAAAGGCTGCAAGATTCATAATACAACTCAACTTGGAATAGAAAAATCGAGGGGCTAAAGTTGCCGAGCCAAAATCGTATCATGCTTGCAGCAAAACGAGTGAGAAAGTTATGAATTACCGCACTAATCTTAGCCTAAGCCGTTGTTTCTTTTTCAGCTAAGGCTGATACGTGGCGATCTTTAGCAGCCCAAACTTTTTCATGGAAGAAAAAAGCAAAAGCTTGTACGGTTGGTTCAAGCATACTTAATGTTAAAGCCATCCAGATATTACCTGTTACAAAGTATGCAACTAGCATTGCTACAGTAATATGCATAATGTAATAGCTTAAGGTTTTCTTTAAGGTACGTTGATTATTTATAACGAATTTTTGGATATTAGCCATGATCATTCTCTTTAGCCACTTTAGATATTTTTAGTATAGGCATTAGAGTATAAGATTAAAAATTGATTATGCAAATGATAATCATTAACAAAAACGATTTATTAAATTTGATGTCCCTTGCGGAAATCACAATTTATTCCAAAAAGTTTTCTAATTTATAAAAATGATAAATTAGATTTATGTGAAACTCTGGCTATAATCGAATAAAGATCAGAATTACCCAGTCCAATGGAGCAAGACGACATGGCAGGCAAAACTTTATATGACAAATTGTGGGATGACCACGTTGTTTCACAGCGTGATGATGGCTCATGTTTACTATACATTGACCGTCATTTATTGCATGAAGTGACTAGTCCACAAGCATTTGAAGGGTTGCAACTTGCGGATCGTCAACCATGGCGTTTAAGTGCAAACGTTGCTACACCGGACCACAACGTTCCAACGTCTAAAAAGGAACGTGACCAAGGCATCGCTGGTATTGAAGATGATACGTCTCGTATTCAAGTTCAAACCTTAGATGACAATTGTAAAGCCTTTAATATTGTTGAATTTAGTATTAATGATATTCGTCAGGGAATTGTGCATGTAGTTGGGCCTGAACAGGGCTTAACTTTGCCGGGCATGACGGTGGTATGTGGCGATTCACATACAGCGACTCACGGTGCTTTTGGTTGCTTGGCGCATGGTATTGGGACATCTGAAGTTGAACATGTCTTAGCAACACAATGCTTGATTCAGAAAAAATCTAAAAATATGTTAGTTCGTGTAGATGGCGTATTAGGCAAAGGCGTAACACCAAAAGATGTTGTGTTGGCCATTATCGGTAAAATTGGTACTGCTGGCGGTACGGGCTATGCAATCGAATTCGGTGGTCAGGTATTCCGTGATATGTCGATTGAAGGGCGTATGACGGTATGTAACATGGCGATTGAAGCAGGTGCTCGTGTCGGTATGGTTGCTGTTGATGACAAAACTATTGAATACGTAAAAGGCCGTAGCTACGCACCAAAAGGCGAGCAATGGGAACAAGCAGTTGCTTACTGGAACACATTGCATTCAGACGAAGATGCTGTGTTTGATGCTGTAGTTGAGTTAAATGGCGCAGAAATTGAACCACAAGTGTCTTGGGGAACTTCACCAGAAATGGTTATTCCAGTTACTGAAGCTGTGCCAACTTTAGAACAAGCGAAAGATGACGTTCAACGTAATGATTGGACACGTGCTTATCAATATATGGGTTTAAATGCAGGTCAGGCGTTAGCTGATATTCAGCTTGATCGTGTGTTTATTGGCTCTTGTACGAACTCTCGTATTGAAGACATCCGTGCTGCGGCTGAGGTGGTTAAGGGCCGTAAAGTGGCATCTACCATTAAGCAAGCCATGATTGTTCCGGGTTCTGGTTTAGTCAAACAACAAGCTGAAAAAGAAGGCTTAGATAAAATCTTCTTGGAAGCTGGTTTTGAATGGCGCGAACCGGGTTGTTCAATGTGTTTAGCAATGAATGCAGACAAGTTACAACCGGGTGAACATTGTGCATCAACCTCTAATCGTAACTTTGAAGGCCGACAAGGCAATGGCGGTCGTACTCACTTGGTGAGCCCGGCAATGGCGGCAGCGGCTGCAATCGCTGGTCACTTTGTTGATGTTCGTTCATTTTAATTCGGTCTGGAGCAAACCATGAAAGCTTATACAGTTGAACAAGGTATCGTTGCACCATTAGATCGTGCCAATGTTGATACAGATTTAATTATTCCAAAACAGTTTTTAAAGTCGATTAAACGTACAGGTTTTGGCGACAACTTATTTGACGAGCTTCGTTATTTAGACGAAGGCTATCCGGGACAAGACAATTCAGTACGTCCAAAAAATCCGGATTTCGTTTTAAATCAGCCTCGCTATCAAGGTGCAACCGTTTTAATTGCTCGTACTAACTTTGGTTGTGGTTCAAGCCGTGAGCATGCGCCTTGGGCATTAAATGAATATGGATTCCGCACTGTTATTGCGCCAAGCTTTGCTGATATTTTCTTTAATAACTGTTTTAAAAATGGCATGTTACCTGTCATTTTGCCAGAAGAAACAGTTGAGCAGTTATTTAAAGAATGTGCTGCTAATGAGGGATATCAATTAACAATTGATTTAGCAGCTCAAGAAGTACGTACGCCAACAGGTGAAGCGTTTAAATTTGAAGTTGATCCGTTTCGTAAGCACTGCTTGTTAAATGGATTGGATGATATTGGTTTAACTCTTCAAAATGCGGACGCAATTCGCGCATATGAAGAAAAAACTAAACAAGTTCGTCCTTGGGTATTCCAAGAGTTGAATTAACCTTTCGGTACATTTTAAACATAGCCATGGCGTAGCGTTCAAACTCTTGCTAACATGCTAAAGCATAAAAACACCTTAGAATTATGCACTAGATGAGGATTGGGCTTGAACAATGAAGAGGAACGTTACTCATAGCTTTTTGTTGAGCCTGTGCGCAATAACACTCAGTGCTTGTCAAAGCACTTACAATGTAGTGGATACTGTCCGCATTAAGCAGGCTGAACAAGAAAATTTGGGGCAGAATGCAGCAATATATTGTTCGGGCGCGAAGAGTTGTGAATTTGAACGACTAAATGATATTACTGTAGTGGATGCGCAAACACGAAGAATTAGTAATCAGGCAATTCATCAAGGGATTGTGAGATTACAAGGTTCAGTGCTTAGCCAAACTAACAGCTTATATTTATCAGTGCCTGCTAAACAATATGAAGTGGTGATTCGTTTCTATCCGATCTCTCCGGATCGTGCAGAAACATTTCATGTGATTCACCAGTTTAATGCTAACCATCGCTATACATTTAAAATGTACCGAGACAAATCTAACCGTTCGGGTAGTTTGCTGAATGTTTCTGTACCAGATCCATTATGTGTCGATTTAGAACAAGATGGGCATGTCATTCGCCGTTTTTGTCGACCATTTGATGTTACAACAGGGCTAGGTGAATTCCTTGAGCAGAAAAAACTAACACCGCGGTAGTTGTAGCACTGCTTGTCTTTGGAAAATGGAAAAAGTTCATGTCTAAACAGATTTTAATTTTAGCTGGTGATGGTATTGGTCCTGAAATTGTTGGGGCGGCAGAAAAAGTATTAAATACAGTAAATGAAAAATTTAATTTATCGTTAACTTGGGAACATGGCTTATTAGGCGGCGCGGCAATTGATGCGCATGGTGAACCGTACCCAGCAGTAACAAGTGAACAAGCAAAAAAAGCTGATGCAATTTTATTAGGTGCGGTAGGCGGACCAAAATGGGACACCATTGAGCGTTCTATTCGCCCTGAACGTGGTCTTTTAAAAATTCGTAGTGAACTTAACTTGTTTGCTAACTTGCGCCCAGCGATTTTATATCCGCAATTAGCAGATGCTTCGAGCTTAAAGCCTGAAATTGTTGCTGGCTTAGATATTTTAATTGTTCGTGAATTGACTGGCGGTATCTATTTCGGTCAGCCACGTGGTATCCGTGAACTCGAAAACGGTGAAAAGCAAGGTTATAACACCGACGTTTATTCTGAAAGCGAAATTAAGCGTATTGCAAAAGTAGCTTTTGAACTTGCAGGCTTACGTGGTGGAAAGGTTTGTTCTGTAGATAAAGCTAACGTTTTGGAAGTTACAGAGCTTTGGAAGCAAACAGTTACTGATTTACAGCAAGCAAATTATTCAAATATTCAGCTTTCACATATGTATGTTGATAACGCTGCAATGCAACTTGTACGTGCACCGAAACAGTTTGACGTGATCGTAACGGGTAACTTGTTTGGCGACATCTTATCTGATGAAGCAGCAATGCTTACAGGTTCAATCGGCATGTTGCCATCGGCTTCGTTAGATGAAAATGGCAAAGGTATGTATGAGCCTTGCCATGGTTCTGCACCTGATATCGCGGGTCAAAATGTGGCAAACCCATTAGCAACTATTCTTTCAGTTGCAATGATGCTTCGCTACACATTCCGTGAAGAAGCTGCTGCAAAAGCAATTGAAGATGCAGTAGGTCAAGTGCTTGATCAAGGTTTGCGTACAGCAGATATTATGTCTGAAGGTATGACAAAAGTAGGTACGGCTGAAATGGGTGAGGCTGTTGTAGCTGCTCTTGCTTAAAAGCTTATTATAAAAAAACGCAGCGTTGAGCTGCGTTTTTTTATGCCTATGTTTTAACAGGCTTTACCTTCATATTGAATTGACTCGGCAATGTCATTTTTAAGCTGGAAAATCACTTTGCAATTGAAATTAATATCATAAGAATTGCCGCTCAGATTTCCTGATTGGACAGGAATAGAGCTTCCTCTCATATCAACATTACTCACCATCGGAATAGGAATGCTTAAAGGACGCAAAATCGTATAGATGAGCTGATTGGGTGTTTTTTGCGGTGTATTGGCGACTTGAAAACCAAGACTACGTAGATTGATATCTTGTTGAATGGTCGCCGATGATTTTCCTAAAAAGCCTTTTAAATATTCCTGTAAATCTACGGATTGACGTGGGTGGCTAGCACAACCGTTAAGACAAATAATGATGAAAGATAATAAGCCAATTTGGCAGCGGGTATATATGTTCATTTTTCTCACTGTATGAAATTATATTTATTATTAAAGAACAATAGGTTGTATTTACAAGCTTGTAAAGCAAAAAAGGAGGATTAAGATAAATTGGAGAATAAGTTTATTTAGAGATTCATACTAATATTCAAAAGGCTTTATAATTATTTTGTAAAAAACTTAAGGAAAACATGATGAAAAAAATATTTTTTGCATTTTTATGCAGCTTTGGCGTGACTTCAGTCTATGCAGATAACTGTGATAGTGCCCGCAATACTTACGATGATATTTACTGTACAAATAAAATTTATGCGAGTGCTGATGCTGATCTGAATAAGAATTATCAAGCACTGCGAGTAAAGTTAAAAACCGCGCAGAAAAATATTCTTAAGAAGTCTCAGCTTGCATGGATACGTCAACGTGATGCCGAGTGTACAGATTCAAATAGGAATAGTGTAGACGTGCAATGTCGTTTACAGACAACGCAAGAAAGAAACCATTGGCTGCAAGAAAGATTGCGTGAATGCCAAACGGTGGGATGTAAAACCAGTCGCTTAAGTGAATAAATAACGCAATAAAAAAGCCACATCATAAAGTGGCTTTTTTGCATTCACTAATTAGCGAGCACGGTACGTAATACGACCTTTAGTTAAGTCATATGGAGTCATTTCGACTTTTACACTGTCGCCAGTAAGAATACGAATATAGTGTTTACGCATTTTACCAGAAATGTGTGCAATAACTTCGTGACCGTTTTCAAGACGTACACGGAACATCGTATTAGGAAGCGTTTCGGTGACAACGCCTTCGAACTCAATGAGTTCCTCTTTATTGGCCATAGCCTACCTGATGATCAAATTGGAAAGGCGCAAATTATAGTCAATTTTTTTAAAAAAAACAAGATAGACACACTTCTGCTAAAGCATCTGGTTAAAGTATGACTAATAAAAAAAGATGTAATTTTTTTCACAAAAGAAGTGTAATTCTGTTGTCAGTTTGGTCAATCAACGCTAATCTAAAATCATAGTTATTAGGGACTGTTAATTGCATAAAGGTCAACAGCCCTAAATATCAATGAAGTATCTACATGGAAGGGCACTGCGTGGGTCAGCTAACAGATGCATCAGTTGTATTACGCTTTGGCTACCAAGCGATTCGTCGTGCGGGTTTGCCAACAGAAGAAATATTAACCAAAGCGGGAGTTGCTTTAAATCAGGTCGATACCAATGCACGTACACCGTTAAGTGCACAGTACGCCTTTTGGACTGCCGCTCAGGAAGTCAGTAAAGATCCAGACATCGGTCTGCATTTAGGTGAGCATTTGCCTTTGTATCGAGGGCAGGTGATTGAACATCTATTTATTAGTAGTGAAACCTTTGGTGAAGGCTTAAAACGAGCCTTAGCTTATCAGCGACTGATTAGTGATGCATTTGATGCAAAACTAGTAGTTGAAGAAGGACGTTGTTATTTAACCAATGGTGAACAGATTGGTGCTGACAATCTCGTCAATCGTCATTTCTCTGAATGTGCAATTTCGGGCGTGCTTAGATTTTTTAAGTTCATTACTGAAGGACAATTTCATCCTATCTTCATCGATTTTAATTTTAGCGAAGGAGCTTCTGAGGATGAATATTTCCGTGTATTTGGCTGCCCAGTTAGCTTAGGTCAGAAAGAGACACGTTTATATTTTGACCCAGCTATTTTAGATTTTCAGCTTTGGCAGGCAGAGCCTGAGTTACTTCAATTGCATGAACAATTAGCGATTGAAAAGTTACAAGAACTCGCCCGTTATGATTTAGTGGGTGAGGTTCGTCGTGCGATTGGTTCGACACTTGAAAGTGGAGAAACAACTTTAGAGACGGTTGCTGCTCAGTTGAATATTACGCCGCGTCGTTTACGTACTCAGCTCAGTGAGGCAAATACCAGTTTTCAACAAATACTTTCTGACTATCGTTGTCGTTTGGCTAAAAAGCTTCTGGCAAATACCAATGAGAGTGTTGAACGTATTGTGTATTTAACTGGCTTCTCTGAACCAAGTACGTTCTATCGTGCATTTAAGCGTTGGACGAATGAAACACCTGTGGAATACCGTAAGCGTAAACAGCATCGTTAATTTATTCTATGTCATGACGGAGTCGTGCCATTGAGGCTTTAATAATTGGATCGGCTTTCAGCTAGAGTTACTTTTCTTTCGGGATGAAGAGCGCAAGCTTTGCAAGAGCAAAAGCTTGTGACATGGTAAAGAATAATCATTCTTACCGTGTCACAAGATGAAAAATGTATTGAACTACGCATTTCGTTTGTCTTGCACTGCAGTTAAAGTACACTTTAACCTTGTTCAGGTTGCGTATGACTTTGTCGCGTATCTTATTTAATGTTTTAATCTGGTAAATTAAGCCAATGTGGTCCAAGCGGTGGCTGTGGCAAATTAAACTGCTCAGGATAATTACACTGAATAAAATAAAGACCGTCGGGTGGGGCTGTTACCCCAGCTGCCTTACGATCCTGCGCCGCAAACATTGCATCGATATGATCAATCTCATACATACCTTGACCAATTTCGAGTAAGCAACCGACAATGTTACGCACCATATGGTGTAAAAAACCATCTGCTTGAATATCTAAAACTAAATAGCGTCCATGTTCAAATAAACGGCAATGTTTTACATGTCGAACAGGCTGGTTTGATTGGCATGCTGCTGCGCGGAAAGTTTCAAAGTTATGCGTTCCTTCGAACTTACTAGCAGCTTTAATCATCTTTTGCACGTCTAGCTTTTGGTAAATGTACGTAACTTGCTTGTGTAATAGTGCTGGGCGATGCGGTGCGTTATAGATGATATAGCGGTAACGTCGAGCAGTCGCTTTAAAGCGGGCATGAAAATTTTCATCCATCAGTTTAATCCACTGAATGGAAATATCTTTAGGTAGTTGACTATTTGCCCCTCTTAACCACCCCGTTTCTGGACGAATAGCGTTCGTGTCAAAGTGCGCCACCATATTTGTTGCATGTACTCCCGCATCAGTACGACCCGCACCGTGAAGTACAATGGGCTCATCTGCAATTTTACTCAGTACACGCTCGATCGTTTCCTGAACGCTGGCAACGCCTGGCTGTTGTGTTTGCCAACCTCGGTATTGAACTCCGCTAAATTCAATACCGACCGCATAACGTTGCATAGCTTTACCTCTATTTAATGCTAATTTTCATTCCAATGGCTGAGCCATTGTTCTGGGCTTGGGTATTTTAAATAGATTTGAAGTGCTTTTGCATAGAGATCTGCATGGCTATGAGCATCACTGATGACAATTTTTGCAGTTTTGGCCCATGCACTAATCGCATAACGTTGATCAATACCACCGAATGTCACCTGAGTGGTAAGAATTGGAACACAGCCACGTGCGTAAAGCTCATCTAATGTTGCGAGTAATTCTTGGTTTACTGCAATATTGCCAGTACCAAAACCTTGTAACACTAAAAAGTGTGGTGGGGCTGAAAGTAAGTGACGTAATTGTTGTACTAAGTGCTGTGTTGCAATGGGTTGCATCATCCAGTTTAAAATCTGGAAGGAAGCAGCTCGTTCAATTTGGGCATCTTGTATGATCAATTCATTTTGCTGAGGCGTAAACTCAGCTTCACTATTTAACCCTGAAAATGCATCGAGTTCAGTCGTATGCGTTTTTAATGCAGTTTGCGCGTGGAATACTTGATGGTGGAATGCGAGATAAGCACCCACAGGTAAAGCAATCACTTGTTCTAATGCAAGATATAAGTTCTCAATTGCATCAGTAAATTCACGGGTGTTATCGCCTTGAATATTGAGTAACGGGTATTGGCTACCGGTAATCACAATATGACAGCTTTGGCCCAAAAAGCGGGCTAGGGTCGCAGCCGCATAACTGAGCGTGTCTGTACCATGAATAACAACGAAATGCTGATAACCTTCAAGTTGTAGATGTTGTATACGTTGAATCAGGCGTAACCAAGCAGGTGCCGTGCATGCACTGCTATCAACAATATTGGGTGCAGCAAAGCAGTCAACTGTTAAGTGTGGGGGAATCACTTTTTCAAGTTGAGGTAAGAATTGCTCATAAGGCATAGGAGCTAGAGGTTCACCAATGCAACCAAAAGTACCACCCATATAAAATAAGGCTATTTTTTTCATATTTTTGCAGGCATAAAAAAGCAGTCATCTCTGACTGCTTATGGTAAATCGAACAGTTCTAAGAAGCTATGCGATTAAGTAAGTTTTTCGCGCGTTGTTGTTGTTCTGTGTTGAATTTTTGCTCATTGCTTGCCAATAAGGCTTGAGCTGCTGGGTAGGCTCCTAACTTGATGTATTGCTCAGCTAGTTTTAGATCAAGTTCATTTTCATCTAACTGTTTTAATTCTGGAAAAGCTTCTACAAGGGGATCTTTAGTTTGATCTGGGGTAGTTTCTTCGCCTACTAGGTCTACAAGGTTTTGAGTTTCAATCTCTGGTGCTGTAACTAATACAGGCTCGTCTAGCGAAAACTCAAGAGGTGCTATTGAATTCGACTCTAATGGAGCTTGTTCTACGAGTTGAAGCTCATCTAATGATGAGATCTGTTCATTAGGTTTTACTTCTGGATTTTCATGGGTTAATTCAAGATTAAAATCCAAAGCATTGGTGTTCTCTTGAGCTGCTGGTGCCGCTACTGTCTGGTTTTTTTCCTCAGATTCATGCAGAGGTGCCAAGTCAAAAGAAAACTCTAGGTCAGTTAGCTCATTTGTTTGTTGAGATGGCGATAACTCTGATTTCTGTGTTGGTTGGCTGGTACTTTCGGTAGTCGTGGTTTGCTCAAATGAAAAGTTAAACTCTAAAGGTTCAACTTCAACAGCAGGTTCTTGCTTTACAGGGGTATAGTCTTGCTGCAATTCATCAAAAGAAGTTTCAGAAGAACTTGTTGTTAATTGGTCAAACTGAGCTGTTGCATCAGATATATTTTTTGGCTCTTGGTATGTTTGAGCGTGAGGGAAATCGATCGCATCTGGTTGTCTTGATGACTCATATTCTTTTTGTCTGGCTTCTGCTTGAATGGCTATTTCATTGAGCGCTAAGCTACGAATATGGCTAATCAGTTGAGTTATTGCAAACTCATCTTTTTGTGCAATATGAATCTCAAGTAGCAATAAATAAAGTTCGTGTTGCGTATTATCTTTTTTTAGCGCTTGATTGACTTGAGCTTCAGCGGCTGAGAATTGTTTTTCTTGAATAAGTAGCTGAATCTTCTGACGAACAGTGTCTGGAACAGGACTGCTTTGTGGAGTAGAGGGAATAGATTCTTCAACTACATTTACTTTAGTTTTTTCACGCGAGTTTTTACTTGGTTTAGAGTTCGCTTTTTTATTGGTTTTTCTATTTATTGTTTTAGGGGAATTCGACTCTTGCTTCTGGCTATTTTCGCGTTTTTTTAAAATGACAGCGACCACGAGCAATATGATGAATGGAATCACATATAACATTACTTTCCCCTTAAAAAATAAATATTTGCAATATAAAGCGAGCTGACTCTGGTTTTAACTTAATGCTTTTGCTTATGAGTCTGTTGCTGTGCTTGTAACTGCTGTTGTAACTCTGCCAAACGTGCATTCAGAAGTTGAATACGTTGGTCTTTTAAACGTAAAGTTTGATTTAGTTTGGTTACATTCCTTTGTAATGTAACGGTTTTTTCTCTTGTTGTCATAACTTTTACTGCTAACTCAGTATTGTTTTGACTTTGTTGTGTGCTCTTTTTAGCACTTCCATGCGTAGAATTTTGACTGTTTTCAGCCACAATACTCATTTCGGCTTGCTGTAAACGGTATTTTGCTTTGCCAGAAGTTGATTTTGCAGTATGTGCGATATCTGTTTTTGACTTGTTTTGCTGAGGTTTAGCTGCAGGAGAGTGAGCTAGGTTAAGTGCGATTCCCTGACGCAAACGATTTACATCACCTTGAATAAAAGCATGTCGGTTTTGTGTTTGAATATCATGCATGACTTTCGCAACAGGTTGTTTTGTTTTCGCGGCAATACGATTAGCAATGCTCCATAAAGACTCATTTCGCTGTACCACATATTTACCTGATGATGCTGGTCCTTTGTAGGAACTTAACGATTGTTTCTTCGCAGGATTTTGGTTAAGCGCTTTTTGAGGTACAGATTTCTTTTGCGCTGTTAAATTTTTGACCGGTGTTTTTGGTGAATTATTTGTAGGTGTCTTAGCGCTGGTTGGTTTAATTTCTGTCTGATCTGGGGTAGTAGCTGTTGTAACTTGTTGGGTAAGTTGAGTAGAAGAATTTGCACTAAGTGTATTGGATGAATTTGTGTTTATTGCTGGAGCAGTTCCAACGTTAATATTAAGACTGTGTTCACCATTTGAATTATTTGTAGTTGAGGCCGAAGTTGGTGATGCATATCGAGTACTTTCTGGCAGATTTAGAGCAATGTCTTTTTCATTGACAATAAACTGAGGTGACAAAGTATTTTCGTTATTTTCAGTCTTTTTTATAGAAGAAGGCTTAATTACGGTTTTGATATGCTGCAAACGTGTAGCAGAACCTTCACTAATTTTTACTACAATATTTAGTTCAGGATCAATCACAGGGCGAGATGAGGTAATCACAATAACCCCTGAGCCTTGACCGTTTTGGCGTGTATAAAAATTAAGATTTCCGGGCGGCTGATGAGTTACGCCTAACGCGCTTAAATCTTCAGGAGTCGCTAGACTGACTTGTAGATTGGCGTTGGGGTCAGCTTGTTGAAAATTCATTTCGGCATATAACAAATCGCCAGGTGCGGACTGAATTTGTATAGGGTCTAATGTAATCGCATAAATAGAAGGCGAAGACATAATGGTGAAAATGGCAATTTTTAATTTGTTATAAACAGTCATCTCAATCCATGACCTAATAAGTCGTAAAGTCATTCAAAATTATACAATAATGAAATGTAAATAAATTGTAAAATTTTCACAAACCAGTTACGAAAAAGCCGATCTAATGTGATCGGCTTTTTATTTTGACTGAATAATTCAAATCAAATTATGAGCTTTTGTATTCAACTAAAATACGTAACATGCGACGTAAAGGCTCAGCAGCACCCCAAAGTAACTGGTCACCGACTGTAAATGCACCTAGATACTCTTTACCCATGTTGAGTTTACGTAGACGACCTACAGGCACAGTTAAGGTACCAGTTACAGCAACAGGTGTAAGGTCAGTCATAGACGCTTCACGAGTGTTTGGTACAACTTTCGCCCATTGGCTTGAAGTACGAATCATATCTTCGATTTCATCAAGTGGTACATCTTTTTTCAACTTGATAGTAAGTGCCTGAGAGTGGCAACGCATCGCACCAATACGGACACAGTGGCCGTCGATAGGAACAATTTGTGAGTTACCCAAGATCTTGTTGGTTTCAACTTGACCTTTCCACTCTTCCTTTGATTGACCACTTTCAAGTTGCTTATCAATATAAGGAATCAATGAGCCAGCTAATGGCACACCAAAGTTAGCAGAAGGGAAACCTTCACCACGTTGTAACTCGGCAACTTGACGATCAATATCCAAAATTGCAGATTTAGGATCATCTAACAATGTTTTAGTATTGTTGTATAAGTAGCCCATGCCAGTAAGTAGCTCACGCATGTTTTGTGCGCCAGCGCCTGATGCTGCTTGATAAGTCATAGCAGTCATCCACTCCACCAAATTATTTTGGAAAAGTGAACCTACACCCATCAACATAAGTGATACTGTACAGTTACCACCTACGAAAGTTTTGGTGCCGTTAACCAATCCGTCTTTGATGACGTTAAGGTTTACTGGGTCAAGAACGATGATTGCATCATCTGACATACGTAAAGTTGAAGCTGCGTCAATCCAGTAGCCATCCCAACCAGTCGCTTTTAACTGTGGGAAAACTTCAGACGTATAGTCACCACCTTGACAGGTAATAATGACATCCATTTGCTTCAGACTATTAATGTCTGTAGCTTCCATAAGTGCTGGGGCAGTCTTACCACCAAATGAAGGAGCTTCACCACCTGCATTACTGGTAGAGAAATAAAATGGCTCAATATGAGCAAAATCATTCTCTTCAACCATACGTTGCATAAGGACGGAACCGACCATCCCGCGCCAACCGACCAGACCTACTTTCATGTCATTTTGCCTCGGTGCGTTAAAATTGTTAGGGGGAGTTGAGTGTATCAAAAGTGTCCACAACTGCAAGCGTTACAGAAACAAAACACCATCTTTATTGAGTAGAATATCTTGTTTATGTTACATACAAAATTGATAAAGATGACAAAAACTTTAAAAAACAAATCATCTTAAAAGAGAAAATTCAATGATTTATATCGAAGTTCTAGCTGGTCTGGTGATTTGGTTAAGTTTCTGGTCACTTATTCCTCGTGATGAGTGGTGGTTTCGTGGTGCCGACTTCCCTCGGTTGCAGATTCTATTTGTTGGTCTTTTAGCCTTTATAGGAATACTGTTTTGGCCCAACGATTGGAATCTCTGGCGTGAAGTCGTGCTGGCTGCGCTCATTGCTGCCATTGCCTATCAGCTTAAAATGATTTTGCCTTATACCTTGTTTTGGAAAAAACAGGTTAAACAGGTGAAGACATCTCAATTAGATCCACAAAAGCAGATTTCCTTAATTGTATCGAATGTGCTCACTCCTAATGATAAGTATCATTTATTGCTTGAACAGATCAGGACATTAAAACCAGATTTGCTGCTTACATTGGAAAGCGATAAGACATGGGAAAATGCTTTAAGGGAGATCGAAGGTGACTATCCTTATCGCGTTCCTGTACCCTTAGATAATCTCTACGGCATGCATTTATATAGCCGTCTACCTTTATCAAATACTGAAGTTAAATTTATTCTCAGTGATGAAATTCCCTCTATTCATACCACTGTGACTTTACGGTCTGGTATGCCAGTTCAACTCTATTGTTTGCATCCTAAGCCCCCTAGTCCAACTGAGGCGAAGGATTCGACTTTACGCGATGCTGAACTTTTAATTGTGGGCGACCAAATTAAAGATCTAGATGAAAGCTGTATTGTGATGGGAGATTTAAACGATGTAGCATGGTCACGTACTACACGGTTATTTCAACGGATTAGTGGATTGCTTGACCCGCGTGTTGGGCGACATTTCATTAATACTTTTCATGCAGATTATCCATTGTTGCGTTGGTCTTTAGACCATATTTTCCATAGTACCGATTTCGGTTTGGTGAAGATGCAGCGTTTATCTCATGTTGGATCTGATCATTTTCCTGTCTATGTGGTTTTGCAGACTGGTCGAATATTTGAGCATATTCAAGAGGAATTGGAACAAACTCAAGATGATGAAGAAGAGGCACAAAGAGCTATCCAAGAAGGAATTGCAAAGGCTGAAGCCGAAGAAAAAGTGGTGACTGATAAAATTGCACAGCCTTATAAATAAAAAGAATATAAAAAGTGATGTAAGCAATATCGTACAAAGATTTGAGTCTAGGGCGAATAGGCAGAGGGTTATAAAAACCTTATTCTACATTCATCGGCACACGGAACCGGGAATGGATAGTCCCAAGTAAGGATACACAACGCTGATATGGAATAGCATCACGGATCAGATGTTGGAACGGAAACGATAAAAATAATTATTAACCTGAAAGCACAACCTCATTTACCCGAGTTTTGCAGGACGCAGAACTCGGGTTGATATTTTTATATACCTTATTAAATTTATTGTAAATCAAATAAATATTTCCAAGATTATCTTATTTTTAAAATCTATTTAATTCGCGTTAAGCCTTCATAAATTTTCATGTACATGTGCGCAATTTTTAATGAAAAAAGATACAAAATTTTTTTTATCTAAGTTTTTGTTTTTATAGATTATTGATGAATAAATATAGGCTTTAATTTATTTAAAGATAAATTGGGGTTGTTTAATTAATAAATCTCAATAGAATGTGCCGATCGTTGACATGTTGGATCGTCAACAGGCATTGTTTTTTACTTCGCCGGATCGGCGGGTTGTGATTTGTTTGTACATTTAAATTTCTGTTTGGAAATTACTGTACATGTTGAGGTTTCACTCTTAGTTAGTGTTCTTCTCCCTCTCATATTTGATACTTTGCGGTGCATAAGGATTGTCTTATGAAGAATTTTAAATTTAGCCTTGCTTGGCAAATTTTAATTGCTTTAATCCTAGGGATAGTTGTCGGGGCTGTTTTACATAACCAGCCTGAAATCAAAGACAGTATTGTGAATAATGTTCTTACACCACTTGGTAAGATCTTTATTAGCCTGATTAAAATGATTGTTATTCCAATCGTTTTCTCTACCTTGATTTTAGGTATTGCAGGTGTTGGCAGTACGAAAAGTTTAGGGCGACTTGGTTTTAAAACCATTCTCTATTTTGAAATTATTACGACTATTGCTATTTTGGTTGGCTTGGTTGCGGCAAATATCTTCCATCCGGGCTCAGGCATTGATATGTCTCAGTTGGTACAGTCGGATATTTCTCAGTACAAGCATACAACTGAAGAAGTTCAGTCTCAGTCACATGGTTTAATTCAAACAATATTATCGCTTATCCCAACGAACATTATTAGTTCAATGGCGCATGGCGAAATGTTACCTGTGATTTTCTTTGCTGTGCTATTTGGTATTGGTTTATCTTCTTTACCAGCAACCACTAAAGACCCATTACTAAACGTATTTCATGCAGTTTCAGAAACGATGTTCCGCGTAACGCACATCATCATGAAATATGCACCAGTGGGTGTATTTGGTTTAATCGCTGTAACTGTTGCAAACTTCGGTTTTGCTTCACTTATTCCATTAGGTAAATTAGTTGTATTGGTTTACGGTGCAATCTTCTTCTTTGCATTTGTTGTGCTTGGTTTGACTGCAAAAATGTTTGGAATCAACATCTTTATCTTGTTTAAGATTTTAAAAGATGAATTGATTTTGGCATATTCAACTGCAAGCTCGGAAACAGTATTACCGCGTATTATGCAAAAAATGGAAGCTTACGGTGCGCCAAAAGCAATTTCCAGCTTTGTGATTCCAACTGGTTATTCATTTAACCTTGATGGTTCTACGCTTTACCAAAGTATCGCTGCAATCTTTATTGCACAGCTTTACGGTATTGAAATGTCAATCAGCCAACAAGTTATTTTGGTTGTAACATTAATGATTACTTCTAAGGGTATTGCTGGTGTTCCTGGCGTATCATTTGTTGTGTTATTAGCGACATTAGGTAGTGTTGGTATTCCTGTAGAAGGCTTAGCATTTATTGCTGGTGTTGACCGTATTATGGATATGGCTCGTACTGCGTTGAACGTTGTTGGTAACGCACTTGCTGTACTTGTAATCAGTAAATGGGAAAAACAATACGACTCTGAAAAAGCTGCCGCTTATGAAGCAACATTTAAATAAGATGGCTTTCTTTTAGTTGTAAAAAACCCGCGAATATTGCGGGTTTTTTATTGGGTTATTTCAAAACGCGTTGGTATAGTTCTAGTGTTTGATCACACATATCTTTTAAGCTAAACATAGTGACAGGAGCAACGATTTGAGGTTGTTCAATATGATTTTTTACAGTCTCGATTAAGGCTTTTTCATTTTCTGCTTCAACAAGACCTTGGGGGTATACATTCGATAAAATCTCGGCAACACCGCCACGGTTCCAGCCAATGACTGGTGTACCCACTGAAAGCGCTTCTAAGGCTGTTCTACCGAATGTTTCTGCTTGATTGGATAGAGAGAGCACAATATCGCTAAAAGCGAGCCATTCCCGAATATCTGAGCGATGTCCTACGAAGGTAATTTTATCTGTGAGTCCTTTGCTTTGAATGGTACTTTGTAATTCACTTAAGTAGGCTTGCTTTTTGGCATCAGCACCGCCGACAACAACCACATGTAGCTGAGGATACTGCGTCTGAAGTTGCTGCATCAGTTCAATTAAACTTTCATGCCCCTTTAAGCGTGTAATACGACCAGGTAAGCAAAGTAAAAACTTATTTTCAAGCTCAGGAAAGTCATTAAAAACTTGGTTAAACCACTGTGCTGAGGGCTGGTAATTATGTGGAAAAGCGGCAGGGTCAATGCCCCGATAAATTCGCACAATATCTTGCGGTGGACAGTTTTTATAATGGTCAGTGATATATTTAACCACGCTGTCAGAAACAGCAATCACTTTTTCAGCTTGAGTCATAATCGCACTATAACGATTAACTGAATAGAAACCATGTACAGTGCTAATGAGGTGAGGGCGTTTGTTTGCAGGTATTTTTCTTAAGGCAAAGTGAGTAAGCCAAGCTGGTACACGAGAGCGCACATGAACAATATCAGGTTGATGCTGTTCAATCAGCCGGCGTAAAGGACGAATTTGCCACAAGCTTGAAAGTGATTTTTTATGAATAGGCAGCGTTAAGTGAATAGAACCTTCAGCTTCAAGTTGAGACACTAATCGTCCGCCATTAGACACAACCAGAGATTGATGGCCATGTGCAACAAGTGCGCGTGCAATTTCTAGCGTGCCGCGTTCTACGCCACCGCTATTGAGTTCTGGGAGAAGTTGCATCACTTTCATTGTTTTTTGCCTTATACATTCATAAAAGATGGACCATCTATAGATACATCATTTCAAACTAAATCATTATCCGGAATTTACTATCGTGCTAGCGACATGGATGTCGCTGTTTCGCTGTGTTACAAGGAAGTAACATCAGCGGAACAAAGGATTTTTGCTTACTTTTTATCCTTGAAAAGTAAGGTCTTCCTATTCGATAGTATTTGAATTTCACTTTAAATTAAGGCTGTGTCTGTCATCAATTTAAAATCATTACAGCTTTATCTTAATAAATCTCTTCATATCCCTCAGGACGTGTCTTAAATCGGCGGTGGAACCACATATATTGAGTTGGTGCAATGCGAAGCTGATTTTCAATAATTTTATTAACTCGAGTTGCATCATCGACTTCATCTTCACTTGGCATATTATCTACCGCAGGTTCAATCAGAACATGATATTTCGGGTTCTTAATATCACCGTGACGATAAAAATATAAAGGGACTGCAACTGCCTTAGAGATTTTTAATAAACGACGGTGAGCAGTTACTGTGGCCGCTGGCACACCAAAGAATGGTGCCATAACGCCTTGCTTGAGTCCGAAGTCTTGATCAGGGCTATACCAAATTGCATCACCATCTTTAAGGTGGCGAATTAAACCACGCATATCATCATGGTCGATTTGTGCTTTATAAATGGTGCCACGGCAACGATAAATCAGCATATCGAGCAATGGATTATTTTGAGGGCGGTACACAACATCTGGTTCGAAATATTGAGCACAAACATAGCCACCCGCATCAAGAAGCGTACTATGAGTACCCAATAATAAAACCCCTTTGCCTTGAGCTTGGGCATTGGTAATGTGTTCTAAGCCTTCAATGGTGACACGGTTTTTAAACCAGTAAGGCTTATACCATGCGTTTAGTGTCTCAAACACACCAAGCATCATATCCACAAAAACTCGCTTAGCTTGTTGCTGTACTTTTTCGGCTGACCATTCAGGAAAGCAAACTTCTAAATTACGAATAGTCGTTTTTCGGCGAGATTTTAAATATTTCCAAGCCAGATTTGCTAAGCCATGAGCCAGACGCCACTGAATTGCCCACGGCAAAATAGCCAAAAGCATTAAAAAAACAATGGCAATCCAAATACCCCAATATTTAGGCAATAAAAAGGACCATTGAAATTCACCGGGCGTATAAGTCTGCTTTTGGCTCATAACGATATAAAGAATTCAAAATTAAAACTGGCAAAAGTGTATCACGAACTGAATTTATCGTCGTAATACACTGTTGAATTGAGCGGTTAAGATGAGGAAGTGAAACGCGGTTATCGGCGATTTTCTAAAAGAATACGAACAGCAAGCCCAGCTAGTACCGTTCCCATAAGCCAACGTTGTATATTTGCCCAAAGGGGTTTTTGTTGAAGAAAAAGGGCAATGCCACCCGCAGAAAGCACAATCAGAGCATTTACCGAGACGCTAACAAAAATTTGAATAGTACCGAGCTGAATGGATTGCCATAAAATACTGCCTTGTTGTGGGTGAATAAACTGTGGCAATAACGATAAATACATAATCGCAATTTTAGGATTAAGTAGATTTGTAGCGAAACCCATTAAAAATAGTTTAGCTGGAGAGTCTACTGATAATTGTTTTACATCAAAAATAGGGGATGCATTGGGACGTAGTGCTTTCCATGCTAGCCAGAGTAAATAAATTGCCCCTGCAATGCGTATAGTGTCATAAGCATAAGGGACTGCGATAATAAGCGCTGTAATCCCGAAAGAAGCGCAAAGCATATAAAATACAAAGCCAACGCCAACACCGGCGAGTGAAATAAATCCCGCCGTTTTTCCTTGGCAAATTGAACGAGAAATAAGGTAAATCATGTTTGGGCCAGGGGTAAGCACCATCGCCAAGCAGATTAATCCGAATGCTAAAATTTGAGAAAGATCTAGCATGAAAAATACTCGAATATTATTATATTGGTAGATATAACATAATTATTTTGTATACAGCGAAACTTTATTTATTGTCTTTTTGAATTAAAAAATAAGAATAATTCAGTATGATATGAATATCCTGAATTCATAGAAATTTATGAGAAATCTCCATATCGATGCCACAAAAGGTGTCTTAATTTTTCTGGTTGTATTAGGTCATTACCTTGAAAGGTTAATTGGCTGGAACGAACCTCTAAATCAAGCGATTTTAGGGAGTATTTACTTTGTTCATATGCCAGCTTTTATTTTTATATCGGGCATGTTTTTTAAAGAAGAGAAAACCCTAGAAAAGTTAATTTACTTTTTATCGTTGTATTTGCCATTTCAACTTTTATTCCAATTGCTTGATGCTTTTTATAACGGAACTTTATGGAATTGGTCATTTCATTTGGTATGGTTTGCTAAGCCTTATTGGGTGTTATGGTATTTATTTGGCATGGTGGCTTGGACGTTTTTAGCTTTTTTTCTAAAAAAGACGGCATATCCAGTTTTGTTTTCAATAGTTTTAGCTTTACTTATTGGATGTTCACCCATCAATAATTATAGCTATTCGATTGGTCGAATTTTTGTTTTTTTACCCTTTTTTATGGCAGGGGCGATCTATGGTAAAACCATTTTTCAGTATATTCCGCAGTTGCCTTATGCAAAGTTATTTGCTGTTAGCACATTATTAATCATTACTGCTGTAGCCGCTATAAGTCATTATAGTTATTACTGGTTATTTGGCAGTTTGTCATATTTTCAATTACATGTAGATCTATGGCAGGGAATATTGATTCGCAGTGTAATTATGTTGTTATCGGCTATGGGTGCTTTGAGTTTATTTGTACTCACTCAAAATTTTAAACGACCTTGGATCGGTTTAGGCCAAAAAACGCTGCCAGTTTATATATTGCATGGTTTTGTAATTATTGTTTTGACTCATCAATTAAGTTTTAAATATTCGTTAGAGATTAATATTTTTATTAGTTTTGTTTTGGCGATCCTCATTTGTATGGTTTTGCAGTTACAGATATTTGAACGTGTAATTCGCTTCATCTCTTTATTTGTTTATAAACCTTTTATGGCATTATTAGAAATTCTGAATCCAAAAAAAGGGCTTTAATTAAAAGCCCTTTTTTATTGATTAACTGCCTTTGCTCATTTGTTCAAGTTCATCCCAACGTTCTAATTTTTCAAGTAATACCTCTTCAATTTCTGCGAGACGCTGACTTGCTTTAGTTGCTTCATCGGCATTACTGACAAACCATGAACCATCTGCAAGTTTGTCAGAAAGCTCTGCTTGTTCAACTTCCAGTTTCTCGATTTCGGCAGGAAGTTGCTCAAGTTCACGTTGGTCTTTATAACTCAGTTTGACTTTTTTAACGTTACTTTGTGCTGCGGCTTTTTCAGCTTCGGCTTTTGCCTGAGCTTTTTTAACGTCAGACTTTTGGTCTACGACTTTATCATCTGGACGTTGCTGCAAATAGTCTTGGTAGCCGCCAATGTACTCTGCAATATTGCCTTTACCATCAAATACCCAAGTCGATGTTACGACGTTGTCCATAAATGCACGGTCATGTGAAATGAGTAATAGGGTGCCTTTATATTCAGAAAGCATCTCTTCAAGTAGTTCAAGAGTCACCATATCCAAGTCATTGGTTGGTTCGTCCATCACAATCAGGTTGGATGGTTTAAGCAATAATTTAGCAAGCAAAATACGGTTACGCTCACCGCCAGAAAGGGCTTTTACTGGTGTACGTGCACGTTCAGGTGAGAACAAGAAATCTTGTAAATAGCTATAGATATGACGGCGGTTACCATTTACATCAACAAAGTCAGAACCTTCTGAAACGTTTGCCATCACTGTCTTTTCAAGGTCTAAGGCATTACGTAATTGATCAAAATAGGCTACTTCTAACTGTGTACCAGTCTTAACAGAACCACCGTGCTCAATTTCACCTAAAATGGCTTTAATTAACGTTGTTTTACCAACACCGTTATCGCCGACTAGACCAATACGGTCGCCACGCATGACAAGCGTAGAGAAGTCTTTGATAAGCGGTTTATCATCATAAGATACGCTTAAGTGCTCGATATCAAATACTAATTTACCAGAGCGATTTGCTTCTTGAGTCGCCATACTCACTTTGCCTTGTTGTGAACGGCGGGCTTTCGATTCTTCACGTAAAGCTTTTAAGGCGCGCACACGGCCTTCGTTACGCGTACGACGAGCTTTAATCCCTTGGCGAATCCAAGCCTCTTCTTCAGCTAATTTTTTATCAAATAAAGCATTTTGTTTCTCTTCTGCTTCCATTTGCTGAGCTTTAAGCTCTAAATAGCGTGAATAGTTACCTTCGTAGCCACGTAATATGCCACGGTCAAGTTCAACAATTCGAGTTGCAATACTGTCTACAAAAGAACGGTCATGCGAAATAAATAGTAGCGTTAAATTATTTTGATCGAGTAGAAATTTTTCTAGCCACTCAATACTTTCAACATCTAGATGGTTGGTCGGTTCGTCTAGAAGTAATACGTCTGGCTGCGTTAAAAGAGCACGAGCGAGTAAAACACGGCGTTTACGTCCACCTGAAAGATCTGCCAAATCTGCATTTGGATCGAGTCCCATTTTACTTAACAGGGCATTGACCTTATTTTCAAGTGCCCAACCGTCGAGTTGGTCGAGCTTATGCTGTAGGTTGCCCATACGGTCACAAGCTTCCATATCTCCTAACATACAAGCATCAGTTGCTTCATGATAAGCTCTGAGTACTTCGGCAGCTTCGCCTGCGCCATCAGCCACAATGTCAGCAACCTTACCTGAATCCATTGGAACGTCTTGGGCTAACATTGAAACAGTTAAACCATTTTGAATAGAAACTTCACCAGAATCCGGTAATAGGCTTCCCTCGATCAGTTTAAGTAAAGTAGACTTACCTTCACCATTACGACCAATTAAACAGACTCGTTCGCCACGTTCTAGATTAAAGTTCGCGCCATCGAGCAGGGCAGGTCCGCCAAAAGCAAGTTGGACATCCCTTAGGGTAATATAGGCCATAATGTTTTCCAGAATCTCAAATGAGGATTTAAATGACTAAACCACCATATCATGATGATCAAGCGTCATTTTCCGCACCCATTGAAGATTTGCAAGTGCGAATTACATTTTTGGATGATTTAGTTGAACAATTAAATCAACAACTCGCTATTCAAACTCAAGAAATAGCTGATTTGAAAAAACAAATGCAATTTCTTTATCAACGTGTGGAATCGTCGGATTTGTCAGAAGGCATTGCACCTTTTGATCCATTAACGAATAAACCTCCCCACTATTAATAAAAAGGCAAGTTCGATACTTGCCTTTTTATTTGGGAATATTTTCAATTTTGTTTAAAAACCTTGTAAGACGATCTTACCTTTTGTTTTACCACTTTCAATTTGTTGATGAACTCGTTTTAAATTTTCAGCATTAATTGGACTTATAACTTCAGTCACAGTTGTTTTGATTTTTCCTTTATCAACCAGCTTGCTGACTTCATTTAATAGTTCACTTTGTTTTGCCATATCTTCGGTCTGGAACATTGAACGTGTAAACATAAATTCCCAATGCACAGATACAGACTTGGTTTTAAACGGTTTGATATCTAACTGTTCAGGATCATCAATGAGCCCAAAACGGCCTTGCGGTGCAATCAACTCTACAATATCTGCTAAATGCTGATCTGTTTGAGTAGTCGAGAACACATATAAAGGTGCAGTTAAACCTAATTGCTTGATTTGGGCTGCTAAAGGCTGACGATGATCCAACACATAATCTGCTCCAAGTTGCTTAACCCAGTCTTGAGTTTCTGCTCGTGAAGCTGTTGCAATAATTGTTAGGTTAGTCAGCTGTTTAAGAAGTTGAATGGTGATTGAGCCAACACCGCCAGCTCCACCAATCACTAATATTATTGTGTTTTCTGGCGCGTTCTTTGAAACTTGCAGGCGATCAAATAACATTTCCCAAGCCGTGATTGCAGTTAAAGGGAGAGCTGCAGCCTCGGTTGCTTCTAAAGTTTTTGGTTTATGGCCAACGATGCGTTCATCAACCAATTGCAATTCACTATTACTACCTTGACGATTAAGAGCACCTGCATACCAAACAATATCGCCAATCTTAAATTGTGAAACTCTATCTCCAATCGCTTCAACGATACCTACTGCGTCCCAGCCAAGAGTTTTCCACTGATTATTCTCAGGGCTTACATTCTTTCGAATTTTAGTATCTACCGGATTTACTGAGACAGCTTGTACACGAACAAGTAAATCGTGTCCTTCAGCAATAGGGGCATCGAGTTCAATATCAACGAGTGCTTCTGGCGATGTAATGGGACCAGCTTTTTGATATGCCACAGCTTTCATAATTATCATTCCTCTTGTTGAGAGTTTGATCATAACGTAAGCTTAAAATAAGTGACTACAGACAAATAACGCTCATAGTGTCAAAAAGGATACTGTAAAATGGCAAAAGTACGACATTCAAGTTTTGATTGTTCTCCGGGATGTTCTGTTGAAGCAGCCATTAGTTTGATTGATGGAAAATGGAAATGCGTCATTCTTTGGCATTTATTTAATGAAGGCACCTTGAGGTTTAACGAAATTCGAAAGCGTGTTCCGAGTATTACCCAAAGAATGCTGACAAATCAGCTACGTGAATTGGAACAAGATGGAATTATTCATCGGGAAGTCTATCCTCAGGTACCACCTAAAGTAGAATACTGCCTGACTGATTTAGGGCAAAGTCTTGAAAAAATTCTGTTTGCTTTAAAACAGTGGGGGGATGCTCATATTGACCAATTTGGGAAGCTGACACTTGTTAATGGCCATCCGAATCCTTAATGATATTTGTGTCAGCTCATCGCAATTTGCACTGTGAAGTCTGATTATTTTGAAGCGTGCCCCTGTATCGGGCATTATTTTTATGATGAAACTTGCGTTTTCTGGTCAGCTTATGCAACTCTAATAAAAGAGATTAATAGGTTTTGCTATGGACAATATGGGAATTTGGGTTACCGTTATCATTGTTCTTTTCGTACTAGGCTCCATTTTTGGTTTAAGAGTGAGCCCACGTGAAAAGGCACTTGGTATTATGCGTGATAAAGCTCGTAAAATGGGTTTACACCCACGTGTAATCGTTGCACCCGAATGGACTCATATCCCAATGGCGACTGAAAAGCGTGCCAGCATGGTTGCTTATTATAGTGTATTGATTCCCGATGCCCGTTTATCTTTAATGCGTGCTCGCGTTATAGACGGCAAATTAAAAGTGGTTCAGGGTGATGAGAAATTTAATGATTCTCCCATTGCATTAAAAGGGATTTATGCTATTGATATGCAGGCAAACTGTGTAGGGCTTTATTGGGATGAGGAATCAGACCTGAGAGCAACACAATTAGATGAGATGAAGGCTTATCTGTTGAACTTGGCTAAAGCCTGATTTTTAAATTTATTGGTATAGGAATAACATTTTATATGGCGAATACCTCGCGCTCTGCATCTCAAAGCACAGCATCTACTGCACCTGCTGCACATAAACGTGCCTTAGTGATTGTGGAGTCGCCTGCCAAAGCGAAAACCATCAATAAATATCTGGGTTCGCAATACATTGTAAAGTCTTCTGTAGGTCACGTGCGTGATTTGCCAACAGGTGGCAGTAAATCAACTGAGAAAAAGCCGGCTGCACGGACTAAACTCACTGAAGCAGAAAAAGAACAAAAAGCCAGTCAGGCTTTAGTTAATCGTATGGGGGTCGATCCTGAACATGGTTGGGAAGCTCATTACGAAGTTCTGCCAGGTAAGGAAAATGTTGTTGCTGAACTAAAGAAACTCGCCAAAGATGCCGATGCAATCTATCTCGCAACGGACTTGGATAGAGAAGGGGAAGCCATTGCTTGGCACCTAAGAGAAGTTATTGGTGGTGATGACAGTCGTTATCATCGCGTGGTATTTAACGAAATTACTAAAAATGCCATTCAAGAAGCATTTAAACAACCTACGCGCCTAGATTTAAACCGAGTTAATGCTCAGCAAGCACGCCGTTTCTTGGACCGTGTTGTTGGATTTATGGTTTCACCATTACTTTGGGAAAAGATTGCCCGTGGTTTATCGGCAGGTCGTGTACAGTCTGTAGCGGTGAAACTGGTTGTAGAGCGTGAAAGAGAAATTCGTGCTTTTATTCCGGAAGAATACTGGCAAGTTTTTGCAGACACGCAAGCCAAGAAAGATGACATTCGTCTTGAAGCAGTTAAGCAAGCTGGTAAAACCCTTAAACTGAAAAATAAAGCTGAAACTGATGCTTTATTGGAAGTTTTAAAAGGTGCTGAATATAAAGTTGCACAGCGTGAAGATAAACCGACTAAGGTAAATCCAAGCGCACCGTATATCACTTCAACGCTGCAACAAGCTGCAAGTACACGTTTAGGTTTTTCTGTAAAGAAAACCATGATGCTGGCACAGCGTCTATATGAAGCAGGTTTTATTACTTATATGCGTACTGACTCAACTTTCTTGAGTGATGATGCAGTAAGTATGGTACGTGCCCATATTGAAAGCCAATTTGGTGAGAAATATTTACCGGCGAAGCCAAACCGCTATGGTAACAAAGCGGGTGCTCAAGAAGCCCATGAAGCGATTCGTCCTTCAAATGTTGCACTTACAGGTGATCAACTTGCGGGTGTAGAGCGTGATGCTCAGCGTTTATATGATTTGATCTGGCGTCAGTTTGTTGCATGTCAAATGACTCCAGCAGAATATTTATCTTCAACTTTAACGGTTGAAGCTGCAAATGTTGAATTGAAGGCAAAAGGCCGTACGCTTGTATTTGATGGTTTTACACGAGTGCGTGGTGCCAACAAGTCGGATGACGATATTATTTTGCCTGCAATTAAAGTAGGTGAAATTTTAAAATTAGAGAAGTTAGACCCAAGTCAGCACTTTACTAAACCACCTGCACGTTTTACTGAAGCATCTTTGGTTAAAGAACTCGAAAAACGTAGTATTGGTCGTCCTTCGACTTATGCAGCGATTATTTCTACAATTCAAGAACGTGGCTACGTTAAGTTGGAAAACCGCCGTCTTTTCGCCGAAAAAATGGGTGAAATCGTGACAGATCGACTTGATGAAAGTTTCAATAACTTGATGAACTATGCCTTTACAGCAGACCTTGAAGGGCAGCTCGATAAAGTTGCAACAGGCGAGCGTAACTGGAAAGAGTTACTTGATACTTTCTATGGTGACTTCAAGAAACGTCTTACCAATGCTCAAGGCGAGCACGGTATGCGCCGCAACCAGCCGGTTGAAGTGCCAGCGGTACATTGTCCTGAATGTTCACGTCCAATGCAGATTCGTACAGGTACAACAGGCGTGTTCTTAGGTTGTTCTGGGTATAACTTACCGCCTAAAGAGCGTTGTAAAGGTACTTTGAACTTAACACCAGTTGAGTCCTTAGCTGCTCTTTCTGATGATGATGGTGCTGAAACCGCAGACTTGATGTCAAAACATCGTTGTGCGAAATGTGGCACAGCCATGGACAGCTACGTGATTGATGGTGGTCGTAAACTACATGTATGTGGTAACAACCCTGACTGTGACGGTTTTGAGCTTGAAGAAGGCGAGTTCAAGATTAAAGGCTACGATGGCCCAACCATTCCGTGTGATAAATGTGATGGTGAAATGCAGCTTAAAACTGGCCGTTTTGGTCCGTATTTCGCTTGTACAAGCTGTGACAATACTCGTAAGGTCTTGAAAAGCGGTCAGCCTGCACCTCCACGTGTAGAACCGATCAAAATGGAACATTTGCGCTCAACAAAGCATGATGACTATTTCGTGTTGCGTGATGGTGCTGCTGGTTTATTCTTGGCTGCAAGTAAATTCCCGAAAATTCGTGAAACACGTGCGCCAAAAGTTGCGGAATTGCGTAGTGTTGCCGCTCAGCTTGATCCTAAATATCAATTTATTTTACAAGCACCAGACGTAGACCCTGAAGGTAATCCGACAGTTGTGAAATTCAGTCGTAAGAATCAATCACAATATGTAGGCTCGGAAACTCCAGAAGGTAAACAAACCAAATGGAGCCTAATTTATCAAAATGGTAAATGGGTTGAGGGCTAATTAAGTCCACAATAAAAATGCTAGCTCAGCTAGCATTTTTTTTATCTAAAACAATAAAAGAAAATTTTAAATGTATGGGGAAAAAGAATGTGGAAAAACATTCGAGTTTTATGTTTGTTAATTATCTTATTGATTGTTGCTGTTCAGGCATGGCGAGATCAAAACCAAGACTGGAATCAACCTATTGTTGTCGTTTTACATCCTATTAATGCAGATGGTTTGCAGACAACGCAGAGCTATATTCATCAGTTAAAATACACTGATTTTGAGAGAATAAGAAATTATTTGGGAGAATGGTCGCAACACTATCGTGGTCAATCAGGAAACTTTGTAATTCGTTTAGGTCAGCCGTTACAGCAACGACCTCCTGAGGTTCCTCAAAATGCCAATATCTTTCATGTGATGCGGTGGAGTTTAAAGTTCCGTTTTTATGCATGGCGACATCAACAACCTGAAGACAATGGGGCATCACTTAAACTTTATTTAAATTATTACGATCCCAATTATCAAAAAGTTTTGATCCATTCGACTGCTTTGGAAAAAGGTCGTATTGGTAGTGTGAATTTATTTGGGACTAAAACACAAGCTTCCCAAAATCAGGTTGTGATTGTTCATGAGCTATTACATGGCTTTGGGGCACAAGACAAATATGATTTAAAAACTGGTCAACCGCTTTATCCTCTAGGGTACGCGCACCCTGAAAAAGTGCCTTTATATCCGCAAATTGACGCTGAAATCATGGGTGGTCGAACACCATTATCTGAGCAGAGCAGTAAAATGCCGAATGGTTTACATGAAACGATAATAGGTTTACCTACAGCTCAAGAAATTGGTTGGGTGAAATAAAATTGTGGATAAATACTGCTTTATCCACATTAATTGATAAGAAACGATGCAGATCTTATACAGACAAAAAATGTGAAGTGGATCACTATTATTAGGTAGATGAAATTCTAATACCTGATAATAAGAGTAGCCATGATGAAAACTGTCGGTAATGATTTGGTGCGTAATCAGTTACATGCTGATCGTAAGTGGTATTTGATATTAGGCTTTGTGCTTATTGGCTTCGGTCTAATTTTGTTTAGTTCATTGCCATTTGCGACCTTTTCAGTGGTTTTTTTATTTGGAATACTCATGATGGTCGGAGGTGTTTTACATCTTGTCGCGGCCATTAGTGTCTTTAAAGGTGCAAGCCGTTGGTTATGGGCACTTTTTGGCGTGCTTTATCTAATGGCAGGTTATTATGCTTTTTCTACTCCCGTAACGACAGCGGTAGTTTTGACGAGCTTATTATCAATAGCACTGATTATTGCTGGAGCTATACGTACAGTAAACGCGATTTTACTTAAACCAATTACTGGGTGGGGTTGGACCTTATTTTCAGGATTATTAACACTCGCTACAGGTATTTTGATTTTGGTTTCTAAAGATTCACCTTTTTGGGTGTTAGGCATGTTCCTTGCCATAGATATCTTATTCCAAGGAATTAATTTTCTAGGTCTGGCTTCTGCGATTAAGCATCTGCCATCTAGTTCAAAAACAGTATCTTAAATAGAATATAGAATCAAAGAGCACTTTAGGTGCTCTTTTTGTTTATAGGGCGGGCAAACGCATCTGGGGTTGGGTCTGTTAAACTATGTCTTGGTGTTTTAGCGATATGTGTTATGAGTCTTGCAAAATTAATTAATGAACTAAATGCTCAGCAAAAAAAAGCAGCCACGACGTCTGCGCAGAACTGTTTAGTTTTGGCAGGTGCTGGCTGTGGCAAGACTAAGACGATTGTTGCCCGTGCTGCTTATTTAATTGATCAAGGCTTACCAGCAAACCAAATTCAGATTTTAACGTTTACTCGACGTGCTGCGAGTGAAATTGTTGCAAGAGTAGAGCAGCATGTAGGAGCACAGGCAAAGGGTCTAAGAGCTTCAACTTTTCATACTTTTTGTATGTATTTACTGCGCCGTAATCCACAGGCTTTTGGCTTAAATCAATTTAGTATTATTGATCGTGATGATCAGTTGCTGATGTTCCGTTTATTAAGAGGTAAAGACAAAGATAATGTTTTACCTAAAGCGGCAGAGCTGTGTGATCTATATTCCTATGCAAGAAATACTCAAACAAAGCTTTCAGAAGCATTAATCAAACAGCTTCCAGATGCATATGAGCATAAAACTCAAATTGCTGAGTTGATGAAAACTTATGAGCAACGCAAAAGAGAGCGTAATTTTTTAGATTACGACGATATCTTGTCGATTGTGGCGGTGCATTTACAAAACTCAGAAGCGTTGACCAATTGGGTTGCAGGTTTTTGTCAGGCATTGCTAGTTGATGAAATGCAAGATACAAACCCTTTGCAATGGGCTTTATTGCAGCCCTTAATTGGTAAAGTGAAGTTGTTTTGCGTGGGTGATGATGCTCAGTCCATTTATGGCTTTCGTGGCGCAGACTTTGAAAATATTCATTCTTTTAAAGAACGAATACCTGATGCAGAAGTACTTACACTGGCTTTAAATTATCGCTCGACTCAAGAAATTCTAGATTTATCAAATTGGTTGTTGGCACATAGCCCAATTGATTATCAAAAACAGCTACAAGCGCATCGTGGCCAAGGGCAAAAGCCAAAGCTACATTTGTTTGGTAATGAGTTTGAAGAAGCAAACTGGATTGCACAAGATTTAATAACGCGCCATCAGCAAGGTGCAAACTGGCATGACCATATGGTGTTAGTTCGTTCTGGTTATAGTGCCCGATATCTAGAAGGGGCTTTTATTGCTGCTGAAATACCTTATCGTTTTATTGGTGGGGTAAAGCTTCTTGAGTCGGCCCATGTAAAAGATGTACTGAGCCTGCTACGTATTGTGAGTAACCCTCACGATGATTTGGCTTGGATGCGGTTTTTAACATTGTGGGATGGGATCGGTGATGTTGGAGCGAGTAAGTTAGCCCAAGAGCTGATGGGAATTGTTGATGTCGAGGAGCGCTGTCAGCGACTTGAACGCCATGGCAAAGTACCTTTACAAGCGATTTTAATTTTAAAACAGCTAGATGTATTACAGCAGCATGTCGAGGCAAGTATTGGCTTGGCTCTCGATGCTTTAGGTGAACAGCTAGAGCAAAATTATAAAACTAAAGATTGGTCGCGTCGTTTAAAAGACTTTGATTTGGTTAAGCAACTTGCACGCAAACATGCGTCGTTAGGTGAATTCCTTGAGGAATATGTGCTTGAGCCGATTTCAGTTTCTGAAATTGAAAAAGCTGCTGATCAAGATTTGGTAACTTTAATTACGATTCATTCAGCTAAGGGTGCCGAACAGAAAGTTTGTTATGTACCTCACGTATCGCCAAATCAATATCCTTATGCAAGAGCACAGGGTGATTTTGATGATGTTGAGGAAGAGCGCCGTGTGCTGTATGTCGCCTTAACGCGTGCTGAAAATGAATTAATCTTGACGAAGCAAAATCTTAATACGTGGTCGCAAGACACTTATGATGAGCAAGGTCGTAAAATTGAGAGTTATTTCTTAAATGATCTGCCTGCACACTTGGTTCAAGCAAAAATTCATAGGCAAGTACCTCAGCAATTTACTAAAAAACAATGGAACAGATCTCCTGCAGTAAATTTAGGTTTTGGTATCGATCTGGACTAAACTACTGTATAAGACGCTGTGATTACTTAAATGTATATTGGCCCTCCCTTTTATTGCCAATTAAGGTTAGAAAATGAAGATATTAGTTCGTAATTTAGATCGTGCTGTAAGTGAAGCGGAAGTTTTAGAGTTATTCAAGGCATATGGTAAAGTTGATACATGTGTTCTGGTGACTGATAAAGACACAGGTAAATCGAAGGGCTTTGGTTTTGTTGAAATGCCTAATCCCCGTGAAGCGATTAAGGCAATTAAAGGCTTAAATACGCTTAAAGTTAAAGGCTATGGAATTCGAGTTAAAGCAGCCGAAGAATAAGTTTTCCTGGTGAAAAGGCAATTTTTAGCTCTCTCGATTGTAACGCCGAATGGTACTCGTATTGCTGAAGGTATAAAAACACTTGAAGTGCGTTCATGGATACCTACGCAGTTATCAGTGAAAGATCTATTAATTGTCGAAAACCAGAACTTTCTGGTTAAAGATACTGATGAAGAGGAATGAGTTGCTGTCGCTTTAGTTGATGTCGACTCTATTCATGCTTGGCGAAATGACGAGGTCAATTTAGCCTGTGCCTCTGCTTGGAGTGAAGGGTATTTTGCTTGGGTCTTAAGTAATGTTCGTCCTATAAAACAGCCAGCGAAAGTTTTAGCTAAACGTAAAATTTATCAAGTTGAGCTGGATTTACCATAAATAACGTTGATTTTATCAATGGAGTCGTTAAGCTAAGAATAGCTATTGCAATGGCGATTTTAGAACAGGAAAGTTTAGTTATGTCACGTGTTGCTCGTTATCATGCCGATCGTACCAATCAGAAGCTCTATTTTGCACGTTTAGCGTGTCAACAGGCAGAGCAGACTGATCATGTGCAGCAGGTACAAGCTTACCGTGAAGCAGCTGTATTTCATTTACATGGCGCAATGTTAGCGTTCTTACAAGAATTGGTACGTTATTACCGTTTAAATGATTTGCAACCCACCTTAAAATCTATTGAGGAACATATGGCGGCAAAAGGACAGGTTTCCCCTGAAGTGTCCGTTTTGCAGCAATTGGCAAAAGATGGTTTTGTTGCAGAGTTAAAACGAGCTTATCGTATGTGCCAATACGCCCCAGAACCAAAAGAACCGACTCCTGAAGAAGAAACTTCTTCTAACCTTATTATTAAAGTGACACAAGGGCCTCAGTCTTGGTTGCCAGATGTTAAAATCTTGCGTGAATGGCACCGAGAATTAAGTCATTTAATTGATGGTTTTCGTAACGAAATGGTCGAGTTCTAAAATTAAACTGCCTAGATGCTTGAAATTTAGACTAGGTGTGCCTATATAAAAAAGACAAGAGATGCAAAGTGCAAGGGTGCTTTGCCACCATGTTGAAACATGGAGGAAGTATATGTCTATACAGCAATTGAAAGAGTTATTTGGAAATCAAGAAGCAGTGTTGGAATTAGTTCAACTCGAAGGTGGTGAACTCGCCTTGCGTAATGCAGGTTCTGAGAATGAACCCTTGGTTAAAATTCAATTTAGCGATGAAGTCAAAGCAATCTTGGGTGAGCAGACTCCAGTTGTTGCTCAGCATATGATTCAGGCTGCATTGTTTGGACTGCTGGAAAAGCAGGTAAACGAGTGGCAGGCTGAGGTATTAGACGAACAGCCTAAATTCTTGAGTTAAAAAAAGCGTACTCTTGAGTACGCTTTTTATATGGGTTAATGAATTGTTGACTGATGAGCAAGCTCGATCTGATTTAAGATGTGGTGACTCATATTCTTTGCCATTTCTTCTTTTGCATAGAACACTTCGCCAATATTTTCATCACGGATAACCGCTGCTTCTTCTTTGCTTTCTGCGCAAATTAATACCTGAATCTGAGGATTTAATTGCTTGGCAATGGTCACAATACGGTGAATATCTAAAATATCCATAGGTGAGATTACCAAGAGTCGTGCATGCATGATATGTGCTTGAATTAAAACACTTGGTTCAGTAGCAACACCACTCACAGCAGCAATATTTGCGTTACGTAGTTTTTCTACGATTTCACGATTCTCTTCTGCAATAACGACCTTAATATTCTCATTAATTAAATTTTCAGTAATGCGTCGTCCAACACCGCCATACCCCACAATTACGACCTGATCACGTAAGTAAGCTTGATCAACTTCATCGGGTAACATTGCCAATGGGTCACCGCTACGTTCAAGCAGTCGAGCTAAGTGAGAGCGTTCACGAATCCAGCGTTGTACAGGTTCAATCGCTGAGAAGATGAAAGAGTTAAGCGTAATTGAAAATAAAGCGCCTGCTAGAATTAGATTCTGAGCTTCTAAGCTTAATAAGCCTAAAGAAACACCAAGTGTCGCTAAAATAAATGAAAACTCACCAATCTGTGCAAGGCTTGCCCCGACTGTTAAAGCTGTATTGATTGGATAGCGGAAGAATAAAACCAATGCCATTGCTGCAAGTGTCTTACCCACCATAATAATCGCGATAACAGCTAAAATATGGAGCGGACTCTCAACAAGAATATGTGGATCAAACAGCATACCCACAGAAACGAAAAATAAAATCGAGAAAATTTCACGTAGTGGGAGAGTCTCTTCTTCTGCACGATGGCTAAAGTCTGATTCTTTAACGACCATACCCGCAAAGAATGCCCCTAAAGCCATTGAAACCCCAAAAATGGCATAAGAACCGTAGGCAATCGAAACTGCAGCAGCGACGACAGTCAGCGTAAATAGCTCTCGTGACCCTAAACGAGCAACAAATTGCATAATAATAGGCACAACGCGCTTGCCTACAATGAGCATAAAGGCAATAAAGCCAATCACCTTTAATAAGGTTATCCCAAGGGTTAACCAGATATTACCATCTGCACCTGCTGGTGCTTTTCCACCGAGTAAAACAGCTGTAGCCGGAAGAAGTACTAAAACCAGTACCATCACTAAATCTTCGACTAACAACCAACCCACAGCAATTTTGCCGTTAACTGAATCTAAAAGACCTCGGTCTCCTAATGCTTTTAATAATACAACTGTACTCGCACACGATAGACTTAAGCCAAAAACGAGTGCAGACCCGAAACTCCATCCCCATAGCATTGAAACGCCAATACCAAGTAAGGTTGCAACAGCGATCTGTAAAATTGCGCCAGGCAAGGCAATACGACGAACTAGTAATAAGTCTTTTAATGAAAAGTGCATCCCTACACCAAACATCAGGAACATGACCCCGAGTTCTGCAAGCTGGTTGGCAAGGTGGATATCTGCTTCTATACCCGGTGTATTTGGGCTAATAATAATTCCGGCAATTAAATAGCCGATAAGAGGGGGGAGTCGTAATCGGGCTG
Source organism: Acinetobacter sp. AOR43_HL (assembly GCF_027854635.1). Classification (NCBI taxonomy): domain Bacteria; kingdom Pseudomonadati; phylum Pseudomonadota; class Gammaproteobacteria; order Moraxellales; family Moraxellaceae; genus Acinetobacter; species Acinetobacter sp. AOR43_HL. Next base: position 179,433 of record NZ_JAKTHX010000018.1, on the reverse strand, counting down.
CAATATAGCCAAAAATGAGGGCAACGCCGAAACCAACAGCAAGTAAAATAATTAAATCTACGTCATGCGGCACTAAAAACTCCTTTTACGTGAGTTAGGCTAAAAACAAGCATAAAAAATGCCAAGGCGGAATGTAGAGAAAGTTTAACAAAAAGGTGGGTATAAAAAAAATGCAAAAAAAAACGACTTCATAAAGAAGTCGTTTTTTTTGAGGCTAAAATTATTTGATTTTAGCTTCTTTGAAAATCACGTGTTGACGGATTTTTGGATCAAATTTTTTGATTTCCATTTTTTCCGGCATAGTACGTTTGTTTTTAGTCGTGGTATAGAAGTAACCTGTACCAGCTGAAGAAACGAGGCGAATCTTATCACGCATTGCTCAGACTCCTTAGATCTTTTGACCTTGAGCACGAAGGTCTGCAACAACCTTTTCGATACCCAATTTGTCAATAATACGCATACCTTTAGTGGTTAAACGAAGACGTACAAAACGTTTTTCGCTTTCTAACCAGAAACGGTGGTGGTGCAGGTTCGGCTCGAACCGGCGCTTGGTTTTGTTGTTGGCGTGTGAGACGTTGTTACCAACGACTGGACGCTTGCCGGTAACTTGGCAAACCTTAGACATGGTGTAACTCCATTGATTCAGCCAACAGCAAATCTGTGGCCAGTCATACTAAATGTAAACGGATGAATTCATTCAAGGGGCGTTTTATACCAAAAATACGATTAAAAGACAAGCGAAATTGGTAAAAACGAGGCATGATTTAGTATAACAGATCATGCCTTGATCAGTTAGCGCAACAAGGTTTTCGAAATGAATCGATGAATCGGCTTATTGAACGGTGGAAGAATGTATTTAAGGCTATAAAGTTTTGGATTTGACATCACCGAACGCTCATGAGAAAGGCTAAAAAAGCCCTCTGGTCCGTGATATTTACCCATACCTGATGCGCCAATTCCGCCAAACGGTAAATCATCTTGTGCAACATGGGTAATCACCATGTTAATTCCGAAATGCCCTGAATGGGTGTGCTGTGCAATATAGTCAGCACGCGCTTGATCATAATCAAAATAATACATCGCTAGAGGACGTGGACGACTATTAATGAATTCGATGACTTCTTCTATTTGGTCATATTCTAAAATTGGCAGAATAGGCCCGAAGATTTCATTTTGCATAATATCCATTGCAGTCGTCACGCCAGTGACTAAAGTTGGCGCAATTTTACGGACATCATCTAAAATTTCATTTTGCGGATTAATTTCAACAATACGTGCACCTTGATCACGGGCATTTTCAAGATAACCCTGAATGCGGTTGTACTGTTTATCATTAATAATAGAGGTGTAGTCTTGGTTGTTGCGGAAATGAGGATACATTCCAGCCACAATCAATTTAAAGTTTTCGATGAACTCGGCAGTTTTGCCTCGTGGTAAGAAAATATGATCTGGCGCAACACAAGTTTGTCCTGCATTCCATAATTTACCTACAGCAATACGCTGGGCAACATCTTTCATGTCCATTGATGCGTGTACTAAGGCAGGAGATTTTCCGCCCAACTCAAGAATAACTGGAACTAGATTTTGAGCTGCGGCTGCCATCACTGTTTTACCAACAGAAGTTGAGCCTGTGAAAATCATTTTGTCAAAAGGCAAATGACTAAACGCATCTGAAATAACGCCACCACCATTTACCACAGCAACTAATTCTTGTGGGAATGCTTCTGCCAATGCACTTTCAAGGACACGTCCAAAATTTGCAGAGGCACTAGAAATTTTGATCATTGCATGATTGCCCGCAGCTAATGCACAGATCAGAGGTCCAACCGAAAGTAATAATGGATAATTCCAAGGTGTAATAATACCAATGACACCCATAGGCTGATATTGTACCCAACCTTTTGCTGGCTGATGTAATACACTGATGTGGCGTTTTGATGGTTTCATCCACGCAGTTAAATGCTTACTGTAATATTTAATTTGTTCCAAACTCGTGAGTAGTTCACCAATTTTTGTTTCCATAACTGCACGATTGCCATAATCAAGGTTAATTGCTTCGGCAATCTGATCTTGATATTTTACCAAGACTCTTTTAAGACGAGCTAAACGATCAATACGCTCTTTAGCAGTGGGTACCGGATGACGTAAATAAGCGAGCTTTTGTTGTTCAAGCAAATCATGTAAATGCTTAACATCATAAGGAAGCTGAGTCTCTGGATTTGTTTTTGTTTGACTGTTCATCGGTACTTACCAAATATACTGATATACTTATTTTTTAGAGTAAATACTCTAAATAGTCAAGTCGGTTTATGTGTTTAAGTCTTAACCATGTGAATTATTAAAGGTTATTAAAATGTCTCTACCTAAAGCTCTGAAGACAAAAGACCGGATTTTACAAATCAGTTTGCAGCTTTTTAACGAGCGAGGTGAACGGTCGGTTACAACCAATCATATTGCGGCGGAGTTAGGTATTAGTCCTGGAAACTTGTATTACCATTTCCGGAATAAGCATGAAATTATTAAAGAATTAATGTACCAATATCAGGTTGAGACTTTGGAAATGCTGTCTTTACCTGAAGACAGACCACTAACGACCAATGACAAAATCAACTATTTTCAAGTGTTAAGTGGTCAACTTTGGAGTTACCGTTTTATCCATCGTGATGTCTATCATTTAGTTGAAAGTAACGAAGACTTTAAAAAGATTTATCCGCGTTTTGCGGGGCAGGTCATGCAGCAAGGGCAAAAAATTTATCAAGCCTTTGTCGATGCCGGCCTTATGAAAATGACACCATCTGAAATTGAAGCGCTCATTATTAACTTATGGATTGTATTAACAAACTGGACAAACTTTTTATATATGTCTGGTCACATTAGTGACAATAACCACTTAGAAGAAAAATGGGTTTGGCAGGCATTACGTCAAATGGTTTTCCTTGAAGGTCCTTATCTTATGGGAGAAAGCCGAGCAACTTACGAGCAGTTGCTTGATTCACTGGGGCCTTCTGATCTATTCGCCAGCTTGTCGTCGTTAAAAGATGAATAGTTGTACTTGCCTATTTAGAGCGCTAGAATACTCGGCTTATTAAAAATTTGACTCAATTAAGTGATATTAACCAAATGAATATGACCACTGCCAATACAGCCCGTTTACTGATTACTTGTGAAGACAAGCCTGGGATCGTACAGGCCGTATCGAGCTTTTTGTACCACCAAGGTGCAAACATTACCGCGCTTGATCAGTATGCGACGGAAGCTCAGGGTGGACGTTATTTCATGCGTGTTGAGTTTGAACTTGACCATTTACAGTCACGTAAAGATGCATTAATTCAAACATTTGCTGCCAACGTTGCTGAGCGTTATGGCATGCAATGGCGTCTTGCTTTCGTAAACGAAATTAAAAAGGTTGGTATTTTAGTTTCTAAAGTCGACCATGCTTTACTTGAGTTATTGTGGCGTCATGCACGCGGGTCGTTACCTTGTGAAATTACACACGTGATTTCTAACCACGAAGATTTACGTGAATCTGTTGAGAACTTCGGTATTCCATTTACTGTAATTAAAGTAAATAAAGATAATAAAGCTGAAGCTTATGCACAAATTGATGAAATGATGCAGGGCAATGACTTGTTAGTTCTTGCACGTTATATGCAGATTTTAAGCGAAGATTTTGTTGCGAAATGGGAAATGAAAATCATCAATATCCACCATTCTTTCTTGCCAGCTTTCGTGGGTGCCAACCCATATAAACAAGCTTATGAAAAAGGTGTGAAGTTGATTGGTGCGACAGCTCACTATGTGACGGCTGATCTAGACCAAGGTCCAATTATTGAGCAAGACGTTGAGCGTGTAAGCCATGACTATAATGTTGAGCAACTTCGTGAGCTAGGTGAAGATGTTGAGCGTAATGTATTGGCTCGTGCAGTAAAATGGCATTTAGAAGACCGTATTATTGTTGATGGTAACAAGACAGTTGTTTTTTAAATAACGCTTATTTAAAAAAAGCACGCTTCATGCGTGTTTTTTTTATATCAAAAAAAATATTGAAATGATATAACGTAACAATATTGAATGAGTTTATGGTAAGATTTGATCTCTTCATAGTGAAATTAGCCTAACTATATAAGTTAGATTAAACACTTTGTGAACAAGAGATACGCGTTCATGTAACTATGAGAAAACAAAAGCAAAGACACTCAACTGATACAAATTAGTGATATTGAGCAAATGTTTTTCTCAAAAAATAGTTGCAAATGAAAACACTTCTCATTTATTATTGTGGCACTTTATTGTTCTATCCGATGTTTGAAATCGTTTCTACAAATAGAAATCTGAAATCATCATCCATTAGGTAATTAGATTCTTATGAGTCAATCTTCCGCAGCCTTAAACTCTCCCAATCCGATGAAAAAGAAAGTCATCACGGCACTAATTGCGGTTGCAATTGGTCATATCGGGGTCTTATGGGCGGTCAGCCATATTAAGCCTGCTGAATTAAAGCCAATCGAGAAGAAGCCTTTACAGGTACGTTTCGTAAAAATTCAAGAGCAACCAAAACCATTACCTCCTAAGCCAAAGGAACCGCCTAAAAAGCCGGAACCTAAAAAAGAGGTAAAAGAAGTTAAAGTTGTTGAAAAGCCTGTGACACCACCTAAAAAAGTGGAAAAAATTCAACAGGTGAAAAAAGCTGAAACACCAAAAGAAACAGTAAAGACAGAACCTAAAGTTGAAACCAAAGTGGTAACAACAACTGTTACTGAAAAAGTTATTGAAAAACCAAAACCAGTGGTACAAGAAGCGCCTAAAGCTCAACCTGCCCCAGATCCATCACCGAAACGCGTTTCAATTGGTGGTTCGGGTGTACAGTGGAGCCGCTCACCACGTTTAACAGTTTCTTCAAAAGATTTACAAGGCGAAGCGCGCTCTGTCATGGTACTCATTGAAGCCGATGAAAAAGGCAAAATTATTAATGTACGAGTGACTAGAAGTAGTGGTATTTCAAGTCTAGATGACAAAGTAGTCCGTGCTGTTCGCGGTGCGAAATTTAAACCTTATATGGAAAATGGTGTTGCTTATCCAATTAAAGCAGAGCAACCCTTTGATTTAACCCCTTAAATGAATTTGAGTCCCAACGGCTAACCTTAATCAGGAGTTCAATATGAACTTTTCAATCTATTGGCAACATGCAGATGCAGTGAGTAAAACCCTGTATTTCATCTTATTGGCAATGTCGATTGCTACCTGGACAGTTTTCATCTTACGTTTGATGGGGACTCGCCAGCTAAAACAACAAGCTTATGCTCAACTTTCTCAGGCTATCACTTCGCTAAAAGCAAAGTTACAACCTTTGAGTTTTGAACAGCGTAAAGCGGTTGCAGAGCAGGCATTACTTCGTCAGATTTCTGCTGAAAAGGCCAATGCTGATAAAGGTATTTCTGTTTTAGGAACGATTGCTTCAATTGCACCATTCGTAGGTTTGTTTGGTACTGTTTGGGGTATTTTCCATGCGCTGGTTGCCGTAGGTAAAAGCGGACAAGCAGGTTTGGCTCAAGTGGCTACACCAGTAGGTGAAGCACTGATTATGACGGGTCTTGGTCTTGCAGTTGCGATTCCAGCGGTATTGGCTTATAACATTTGTGTACGTGCAAACCGTGGTCTTGCTCACGACTTACAAGACCAAGCGCACAGCTTGTTAATTGACACGATGTTGCAGCAAGACTCAACTGTAAAGTCTGATGTTAAAACTGCACAGGAAAGTTACGTTGGAGGTCAAGCTTAATGGCTTTTCAATTGGGTGAAGACCACGATAGTGGCATGAATGAGATGAATCTCATTCCGCTAATCGACATTATGTTGGTGTTAATGATCATCTTTTTGGTCACAGCAACAGTTGCCAACCCATCGATTCCATTAACGCTTCCTAAAACAACTGCTGAAATTATTGATCCACCACCAAAAGCAATTACGATTAGTATCAATGCAAATGGTGAAGTGGCTTGGGATACTCAAGTAATTAGCCTAGATGAGCTTCAAAAACGTTTTCAAGAAGCAGGTCAAGGCGATGTTAAACCAACAGTTCAACTTCGTGCTGATAAAGAGTCGAAGTACGATACTGTTGCTCAGGTAATGTCTCGCGCCAGTGAAGCCGGACTGAGCGATATTGCCTTTGTAAGTGAAAACTAAAATTTAGTTTACTCAATAAAAAAGCAACCAAACTGGTTGCTTTTTTATTGTTCTGATTTATTGATCTTTCATCAGATGCTGGAATTTACTATATAGCTTGAGCAGCTTTGGTGGAATCGCAAAGTTGCAATAACCTTGTGAAGGATTCTTTGCATAGTAATTCTGATGATATTCTTCTGCTGGATAGAATGTCGGAACAGGGGACAGCTCAGTCACAATATCAAGATCGTCATTTTTTAGAGTCTGAATCGTGTGTTCCGCTGCCTGCTTTTGCTCTTCATTATAATAGTAAATAACAGAGCGGTATTGCGTGCCAATATCATTACCTTGACGGTTTAAAGTCGTTGGATCATGAGTCGCAAAGAACACGTCGAGTAACTGGGAGTAAGTTACTTGTTCTTCATCAAAGTCGACTAAGATCACCTCAGCGTGCTGGGTGTCTCCTTGACATACTTGCTCGTAGGTAGGGTTAGTAGTGTGTCCACCTGCATAACCACTCGTTACTTTTTCTACACCGCGTATTTGTAAAAATACAGCTTCGACGCACCAAAAACAGCCGCCGCCAAATAATGCCTGTTGCATTGTTTTTCCCTCTATTTCCTGCCTATTACAATAGGGTTTATGTATTTAAAATACAAAGTAAAGCATGTATAAAAAAGTAAAGAAAAGTGCATTACTTATTTCATTTAGCTTTAGGTAAACCTTGTCGAACGATTTGAGAGAAGTGTTGACTACTCTGATCTGAAAGCTGTTCAAAATTTTCAGTACGTGGGTTGATATGCGCAATTTGATACCACTGTTTTAAACTGATATTTTGATTAAGTGCTTTAAGGTCATATAAATAATTAGGTAAGTAACCCGAAGCGATTAGACGATAATCTTTAGGAAGTTCATAGGGATTAATTGCTTGAACCATATCAAAAATTAAAGTTGTACAGTTACTCGTAAGGGTGTTGTACCACTTCGGTTCTGCACGTAGCTCATCCGATTTTTTAAGATATTCTAAAAATAGCGCTTTTTGCTCGCTACGCGGCATATTGACTGGGAAATTATAAACTTGCTCTTTGCGGATGTTACTGCGCGTGTAGACAATATCTTTCTCATCAGAAGCAATTAAGCTCAGTTCATATTTTCTAAAAAAACCGCCAATTGCCGAAAACTCTTCAGTCTTTTCTTTACGAATCTCGATTGAGAAGACTAGTGGTTGTTGGTGTGCAAATTCGAAACTTACTAGTGTGTGAGCAATTTGTGGTCCCATCCAGTAAGAAGTAATGATATTTACTCCATTTAACTGGTTGAGGTCAAAAGTGCGGGTTTCCCATCGCACATCATAGGTTCCGTCAGGATGCCAGTTGAAGTTACGAACATTGTGCAAAGTGATCACATCGCCGTGCTTTTCATAGCTCAGCATATTGGCGACTTCAGGGTTCCAGTCACGGTCTTGACGTGCAGTAATCGAAAAATACCAGACTAGCGAACAAGCAAATGCAAGAAGATAAATCAGGATATCGGTACGGCGGCTAATAATATGACCTTCAACATATAAGCCAACCATGCTGAGTGCAAAAGCAATCCAGATGCCAATGAGTATGCGGCTGCCTAACCAGCCAAAAGGTTGTTGAACCCAAAGCGCTACGCATACCCAAATGCTAGAGAACACAATAAACAGCGTGAATAAACTATGTAATAGCCCAAAAAGTAGAGCAGTAATAAATTCACGTGTTCCGATATTGTGCATAGGCATCCATAAAATTATTTTTTATAAGTGGCAAACTCGAATGAAGTTCCTGATTTTTCATCAACATGCTGTTCACTTGCGGTTTTATGAAACTCACTCGGTATTGTTGGATAATGTGCATCACCTTGTACATCTAAGTCAACATGAGTGAGCTCAAGACGGTCTGCAATCGATAAGGTTTGCTTAAATATCTCGCCGCCACCAATGATGAATAAAGCTTGTTTTTCGGTATTCTTTACATCTTCTAAAGCTGCGTTTAAAGCATCTTCAATTGAATATGCAACTTTAACACCGTCAAATTGCCAGTTAATGTCACGGGTAATTACCCAGTTCACACGGTTTGGTAGAGCACGGCCCATAGACTCAAGGGTTTTACGACCCATCACGACCACGCCACCTTGTGTGATTTCTTTAAAATGTTTTAAGTCGGCAGAAATATGCCATGGCAATGCATTGCCTTTACCAATACAGTGATTTTTGTCCATTGCCACAACGTGAACAACTTCTACATTTTGCCATGCCATAATCTTATTCTCTAAACCGTAATCTAATGAAATTTAAGCCGTCTTTATACTGCAACTGGTGCTTTAATTGCCGGATGTGACTCGTAACCTACAATCTCGATATCTTCAAATTTGAAATCGAAAAGGTCTTTAACTTCCGGATTAAGTTTTAATTGGCAAAGTGGTAATGGTTCACGCGTTAATTGTAGTCGTGCCTGCTCAAAATGGTTGGCATAAAGATGCGTATCACCACCAGTCCAGACAAAATCACCTACACCTAAACCGCAAACTTGAGCAATCATATGGGTGAGTAGGGCATAACTCGCGATATTAAAAGGTACGCCTAAAAACACATCGGCACTACGTTGATAAAGCTGACATGACAATTTGTTATCTTGTACGAAAAATTGGAAGAGCGTATGGCAAGGCGGTAAAGCAACTTGTCCAGCTTCATTCGGGTTCCAGCCAGAAACAATTAAACGGCGTGAATTTGGATTGGTTTTAATTTCATTAATTAACCATTTAATCTGGTCGAAACCATCTTGGTTATAAGAGCCGTCTGCATTTTTGGTTGCGCCGAAATTACGCCATTGATGACCATAGACTGGTCCAAGTTCATGCTCTGGACGTCCAAAGCGAGCAGTTTGTTCTGCGGTTGCCCATTCATCCCAAATTGAAACTTTATTGTCTTTTAGATATTGGACGTTGGTGTCACCTTTTAAAAACCAAAGTAACTCAATCACAATCGAGCGGAAATGAACTTTTTTTGTGGTGAGTAAAGGAAAACCTTTAGAGAGATCAAAACGCATTTGATGACCAAATACAGAACGGGTTCCTGTGCCTGTACGGTCGCCTTTGTCACCGCCATTATCAAGGATATGTTGTAGTAGGTCTAAATATGCACGCATAACACTCTCAAGTTCGGATTAATTCCATAAAATAGAAGGGAGATAGCTCAGAAGATAAATAATTACTCAATAGAGCTGCTTCATCATGAACCACTGAAGATGATACCTGTTGTAGCTCAAGATGAAAATCTAAAATTAGTTTTAAGATATTTTTGCTGAATGTGTTTAGTTAAATCTTTTAGCACGATTTTGATAAATCGAGACAAGAAAAAAACCAATCAGTACAAAGCCTAAAGCTTGGATTAGATGAATCCATTCATGCTGAACAGGGAGCAAATACATCAAAATAATAATGATCAAAATAGGATAGATTTTGATTAAAACTCCCAAGCTCGATTTGCCTGATGTGTTGTTTGAAAATTTGGTATTCAAGTCATGCCCAATATGCAAACCAAATCCAAAAATAAGGCTAAGTATTGTATAAATAGGAGATAAGGGCTGAACTTGATTAGCAGCATAAACTGCAACACAAACAACAATAATGAATATAAGTTTGATATGACGTGGTGCGTTGTACCAATAAGCCAGCATATATTGAGCCTATTTATTAAAAAGTGATTGAGGTGAAAAAATAAAAGCAGTAAGCGCCATAAAAGCGATTCCTTGCACACCCCAGATCAGCAAGTTCGGCATTGTTTTTACAAAAATAAGTGCAAATAAAAGAGCGATAGGAATCCAAGTCAGCAGGCGGTAAAGTAGGCCAGTTGGATTTTTCTGAGCAAAATGTAATTTAAAATAGCGGCAGATTAAAAAGATAACACCCGTGCCAGTAAACATTAAAATCGTATCTAAGGGCAAAGGCTGGTATTGATATAGCCCAATACAAATAGCCAAAGTAATAATTAAAATCACTAATTTTTTAAATGTCGGGACTTGTGTGTCAAACCAGAATTCCAGCATGGCATATCTTCATTTTTAGGAGAGTAAAAACTGTAGCATAAAAAAGAAAAGAGGAGCCGAAACTCCTCTGATTTATCATATTAACTGTTCTTTTGTGGACCCCAGTCATAAATTTTCTTTTGGTAGGCATACCACATCATCCAAAGGCCAATCAGCAACATTGGAACGGTAAGGATCTGACCTTTAGTCATCCAGCCAAAAAGAATAAAACCTTGATCGGCATCGGGTTGACGGAAGAATTCCATTACAAAACGTGCAACGCCGTAGCCCATTAAAAATAGAGCAGAAACAGCCATACGTGGACGTGGTCTTGAACTAAACCACCACAAGACAATAAATAGGATTAAGCCTTCACAAATTGCTTGATAAATTTGTGATGGATGGCGTACCAGTTGTAATGGATCAGTTGGGAAGATCATACCAAATGGATAATTTGGGTCAGTTACTGCACGACCATATAACTCCCCACCAATGAAGTTACCAAAGCGCCCAAACATTAAGCCAGTCGGTACACATGGGGCGATAAAGTCGAGGGTTTGGAACCATGTTTTTTGGTATTTTTTACACCAGAATAACATCGCAATCATGACGCCTAAAAAGCCGCCGTGGAAACTCATACCACCTGTCCAGACTTGGAATAGCCAAATCGGATTTTCAAGGAATTTATCAAACTCATAGAACAGGACATAGCCGATACGACCGCCCAGAACGACACCTAAAGCACCGTAAAACACCAGATCGGAAACCATGTCCGATGTCCAGCCATCACGCTGTTTGGCACGGTAGGAGGCAAGTCCCCAAGCGCATAAAAATGCCAATAAATACATGAGTCCATACCAATGGACTTGAAGAGGTCCTAGATGTATTGCGACCGGATCGATATTAGGATAGGTCAGCATTGCTGCTCCTTGATCTTACGTTTTGACAGATTGTAGCGGAATGATGTGAAAAATGTTGTACATTCAATGTGTAAAGATAGGGAATAAGAAAAGATGTGTATTGTGGCTTTAGCATGGCATGTTCTGGATGATATGCCCTTATGTCTTATGTCAAATCGGGATGAGTTCTACCACCGACCAACAGCTTTATTGCATCAGTGGCAACACACACCAATTATTGCTGGGCAAGATTTACAGTCGGGTGGTACTTGGATGGGTGTAACTCCTCAAGGTCGATGGGCTGTGTTAACCAATTTTAGGGATGGGCGAGATCAAAAAACATATGAAACTTCTCGGGGGCACTTAGTTCAGGCTTTTTTAGAGTCTGATTTATTGCCGATTCGATTTGCTCAGCAATTAGAACAGCAGCAACAGAACTTCGCTGGCTTTAACCTGTTTATGGGAAATGCTGATCAAGCAGTTTATATGAGTAATCGTGGTGAAGCGCCGCAAGTATTAGCCAATGGTGTTTATGTGGTTTCGAATGGCTTAATGTCTGAACATTGGGAAAAAACCAGACATTTAAGAACACGTTTTACGCAAGAGTTTTTGCCTATGCTTCAGCACCAGACGGAAGAGTTAACTTTGCAACACGCTGCATGGGATATTCTTGAAGATGAACGTAAGGTCACAACTGCATTATTACCCAATACGGGCATTCAGCCAGAAATGGAAGAGTTATTGTCATCGACTTTTATTCAAAGCCCTGTGTATGGCACACGTTGTTCAAACTTTCTAAGAATGACCAATAATGAATGGCTTTGGCTGGAAAAGACTCAGCAAGGCGAGCATAGTGGGCAAATTGTTCAGCAGCAGGTTCTCTTAAATCGATGATAATAAAAATGCCGATCAATCGACCGGCATTTGATAGTTATAAACGAATTAGCCCGCGATCACACCGCCATCTTTACGAGTAATCACAACAGTTGCTGAGCGTGGACGCGCAGTTTTGTTGTTTGGATCTTTCTGGGTTGCTGGCCAGTTACTTTCTGGTGTTGCGTAACTTGCAGAATCTTCACCAGGGTGCTGAACATTAATGAAAATTGCTTTGTAGTCAGGTGTCATCGCAATACCTGTAATCTCACATTGCTTAGGCCCCACCAAGAAACGGCGCAAAGTTGAGTCTGTAACTTTAGCACCCACTAAAGTTTGCTGACCATTTGAAGTAGTTGCAGGAGCACCATCTCCAATCTGGCCTGGTAGCGCAGCAAGCATCATACAATTAGTGACATCAGTGTATGCGCCATCATCTGTTTGAATCCAAAGTACGCCACGTGGGTCAAACCACATACCGTCTGGAGATGACAAATCATTGTTGTCTGTTAAACCAGATAAGTTGATGTTTGAAGCCATAGATGCTTCAGCACCAAATAGATAAATATCCCACTTGAAGGTTTCAGCAGTCGTTTTGTCATCAGTTTCTTTAAAACGGATAATATGACCGTTAACGTTACCCTTTTGCTCTTTAGTGCCGTTGTAGAGGTCTGTGTAGTTACGTGGATTGGCAGCATCGGTTGCGTAATCTTTACCACGATTTGAGTTGTTGGTTAGGGTAACATAAACTTCGCCGTTCACTGGGTTGACCGTACACCATTCTGGGCGGTCCATTTTTGTAGCACCGACTGAGTCGCCAGCCAAACGTGCAAATGTGACAACGTCTGCTTGAGATTTAAATGGGTAGGTCGTGTTGCTTTCATTTAAGCCATTTTTGCCATAGGCAAGTTCAATCCATTGACCTGAACCATCGTTATTAAACTTGGCAACATACAATTTACCTGCGTTCATGTATTTGTCGCCAGCCGCATAACCACGATTTACATCTTTGACATCCCACACTGCGGTAGAGACGAATTTATAGATGTACTCACCGCGAGAATCATCGCCCATATAAAATGCTAATGGCTGACCTGCTACGGCACGGCAAGCGCTGTCTTCATGTGCAAAACGACCTAGTGATGTTCTTTTAACTGGGTTCAGACGGTTATCAAAAGGATCAATCTCGACCATCCAACCGAATGTATTTGGTCCATTGCGGTAGTCCTGTGTTGCTTGAGTGCCTTTTACGTCGGCATTCCAGCGATCATATAAGTCTTGTGATTCTACTTGACCAATTGCTGTTTCCCAGCCGTAGCGTGAACCAGATCCTGCTTTTAAGCCATAGCGTTTCAGTGCAATAATTTCTTCTGGAGTACGTAACGCGTCATCAGTCGTACTACGAGCAAAGTAACCAATAAAGTTTTCTTCTGTAGTTAAGTATGTGCCCCAAGGGGTATGACCATTACCGCAGTTATTATGAGTGCCACGTGTTTGACGTCCAGCAGGCGAGAAGCGAGTTGCCAGTAGGTTTGAACCAGCCGCAGCTCCTGCAAATTCCATTACTGTAGAAGCTGTAATGCGACGATTAAAAATAGAGTTTTTATCAATTGTTACTTGTTGAGTTGCTGCATCTTTTTTGATGTGAACAATAGAAACGCCATGTGCATTGGTTTCACGAATGACTTCATCTTCAGGGCGGCGTCCATTAACTTTTGTTGGACCTTTAGGATGAAGGAAAGTCTGGTTGATATATTCGTGATTCATGACTAACAAACCTTCAGCTGAAACACTTTCGTCAAAGCGGTTTGTTGAAGTATTTAAGCCAAAATAATGCATACCATCATGACAGTCACCTGAACGGAACTGGAAGCTTGGGCCAGATGGAATATTATTATCGTCCCATTCGCCAAAATTAGGGTTGATTGAATCACCCAAAGCAAAAATGACATTCGCTTCATAACCTTCAGGTACAGTCACGATGTCGTTATGGTTTTTCGCAACTGCGGTAAAAGTTAATTTTTCTGGTTTTTTATTTGGATCTACAGGTGTGGTTCCACCGTTGTTAGAACCTGAATCATCATCGCTATCATTACAGCCTGTTAATGTAGAGGCTAAAGTTAACGCTACAGCACCACTTGCTGCTTTAGTAATTAAACTACGGCGACTGATGTGTTGTTCTAAAATGTCACGAAAGTGGATGTTGTCAGAAGTATTATTGTCCAGTTCTTGGTCTTCATGATATGGCGACAGCTCTGTCATGGGGAATTCCTAAGTAAATAAAGAGATTGTTCTAAAATTCTTCATGAGCTTAGTTTGTGAATGTGACGAGGCGTTGACGTTTTGATGATAAGTTAATGAAAAGTTCTGTAATTTTTCATTTAATTTTCATAAAAAGTAAAAGTTGAATGTAAAAATATTAAAGCTGACCTTAGCCAGCTTTAATATTTAAAGAGGTTATGAAAAATTATTTAGTTGTGACTGAAGGGGCAATTGGGTCTGCTGTAATATAGCCGACGTTAGCACTATAACCATTGTTGTAATTTTGGTTAATTAATGCCTTAACATCCTCAGGTACACTACTACTGTCGCCTGGATGTTGGAAGTTGCTCATGATGTAAGTCCAACCGTTGATTGAATCTACAGCATGTAAACCTGTTGACTCTGCACCTGCAGGTGTAGAAAGCAGTCGTGTTAACTCTTTGGTATCTACATTGTATGCCCACAAGAAGTTGTTCACGTGGTTACCTGAGTCTTCACCAATGAATAATGTACGTAAAGTTTCAGAGAACTTCAGATTGTCTGGGCTAGCAATTTTGTCTGGGTTCGCTGTATTACCTAAACTATCTTTCGCAGCAAGATCTTCACCCATGAGCAGCATATATGAGTAAAGAGGAACCCACTCACTATTAATTGCGCTGCCTTCATTGTCTGTAAAGCTATTACCTAACTTGTGTGCAAGCACGCCACCAGCAGTAATCTTTTTAGAGAACCCTACATTATGTTCCGCAACATAACCTTTACCGCCAATGACCATTGAATCTTGAATATTAGCTAAAGCAGAGTAAGCAACTTTATCTTTAATATTTACGTTAGTACCTTCCATCTTGGTGAACGCCATACTTGCACCTTTTAGTGCTGCATAACGATGTGTTTCCAAGAAAGCTGCTGCTTTTTCCATACCTGGTTTAAGTTTGACCCAAAGCTGTTTCTTTGCCAAAGTGATTTCAGTATAGCTGGCATCATTTGGATTGGTTGTTAAACTTTCCATGATGTCAGTTGACTTAATCCCACCAGCAACTAAATCCTCAATTTCTTTACTAGTCGCATGGCCAAGTTTGATCCATTGAATGCTAGCAGTTGAGGTTTCAGTTAGAGTATTGATGTATTTAGCAACATATAGTGTCCCTGCCGATAAATCTTTTTCTTTATCTGCAACGAACATGAAGAAGCCACCGTTGGTGTAGTCATCTCCCATAAGTGCTGTACGGTTGTCTGGCATAACATGGATAAGTTCGTGAGAAATACGACCTAAACAATAGTGTTTTTTAATGCTACCTGTACCATCAAGGTTAACTGTTACTTCTGGCAAATGACCGTAGTTATATGGGTTTGCTTTAGTTTCATCACCAAAGAAGTATTTACCAAGATATTTTAGATCTGTACCGCCAATACCTTGATTGAATGCATCTGGCTCGTATTCTTCACTTGATAAGTGAGTGTTCCAAGGTGATAGGCTAGCACCGCAAGTAATCCATAAACCGTGTACTGGTGCAGTATCAACGTTGAAGTATTTTTTAAGTTCTAGGTGACCTGTTTTTTGGTCTTGATCTAAAGTCAAAATTGCGATTGGTGAAGGTAATTGACCGTAAGTATCACCACCTGCTTGGTCTTTAGAGTTGTATTCAAATTGAACAACATGGAACACAGGATTTGCTACACCATCAACTTTCGCACCTTCTAATTGAATTAGAGATGAACCATCTGGACAGTCTGAAAAGAATTGACGTTCTTTACCAGCAACTGACTTATCCATAATTGGATTGCCGTTAACATCAAAATAACCACCCGCGATAATCGTCCCACCACCAAGTTTTGGTACGCTATCACCAGTTTTAAAGAAAGGTTTATAAGCGAGTTGGTATTCAGTACTGGTTGAATTTTCCCAATCAATTTTTAATTTAGAATTCACTACAGTTGTTGCACGATCAGCTGCAGTTGTTGGCGCTGGCATTGCTGTGAATTTTGCATTTTTAAATTTGCTTGGTTGTGGTGTTGGAGTGACTACTGAGCTGTCATCACTATCATTACAACCTGCTAATGTTGCTGCCGTAGCCATCGCTCCTAATGGTAGAAAAGGAATCCCCGAAAACCATTTTAAAATTTCGCGACGCGTTGGTTGAGTAGAAGCAGTTGTCATAAGAAATCCGTAAATTTTGTGGGTATATTTGTTGAGTTGATTCTATGGACTGAAAATGACACTTTTCTTACATTTTTAAGTCACTTTGAAGACAGTTTATTGCTTTGTAGATTAAAAAGTGTTCTACATAAAAAAGCCTGAACTTGTAGGCTCAGGCTTTTTCTTAAAAATCATTTTATTCAGCAGGATGGGCTTTTCTTTTCTCAAGAATTTTACCAAAGAGCAGGCCGAGCTCAAAAAGCAACCACATTGGAATTGCTAACATCACCATTGAAATTGCATCTGGCGGTGTAATAAACATCGCTACAAAAAAACATCCAACAATAATAAAACGTCGCTTTTCAGCAAGGCTTTTTGTATTTACCACACCGATTAAAATAAGGAGAAGCGTAGCGATTGGAATTTCAAAAGTCAGTCCAAATACTAAAAATAACTTTAAGCAGAAGCTTAGGTAGCTATTAATATCCGTCATCGGTGCAACAGTTTCAGGCGATACACTAATAAAGAAATGTAAAATTGCCGGAAGAGTAATGTAATATGCAAAAGCAACACCCGCATAAAACAAGACAATACTACCGATGAGTAATGGTAGTGCTAAATGACGTTCTTTTTGATACAGCGCTGGACGAACAAATGACCAGATTTCATACAGAATAAATGGCATTGCCAGCACAAGTGCGACAAATAAATTGAGTTTAAAAGGCGCCATGAATGTTGCAGTGACATCGGTTGCAATCATTGACGAGGAGGTTGGAAGTTGCAGCCTCAAAGGTTCGGATAGTAATTGGTAAGTATTATTTCTAAAAGGTAATAAGCAAAAAAATAAAAATAAGGTTACTCCGACAATCCTAAATAAATGACGTCGTAAAACGACCAAATGGCTCATGATTGGCATTTGGTCTAAATTTTCCTGATTATTTACAGTGGTTGAAGGCAGTTGGTTCATACGGCAATCTTCAATTTAACAGGTGATGTCTCTGAAATATCAGTTGATGATGCTAAAGGCATAAATTTTCTAATGTATGGGACTTTATAATGGCCTGATATAGGAAGACATATCCGAATAGGTTGGGGCACTGATTTGGTTGCCTCAGCCTTATCTATATTTTCAGAAATATTCTGCTTTTGAATTTCTTCAAGCTGTTGTTGTACTTTACGTTCTAGTGCTTCAATGCGGTTGAGTTCTTCTTGCATTTCTTTTCGAAACTCAGAAAGACGCAACTCTTGATCAATCTCATTTTGCAAATTGGTAATATAACGTTTTAGACGAACATACCAACGACCAGCAAAGCGTGCAGCTTCTGGAAGTTTATCCGGGCCTAAAACTAAAATTGCAATAATTGCAAAACAGAGTAGCTCTGTCATTCCTACATCAAGCATGGTCGAAAACCTTTAGCTTTTTACTGATGTGCTGTCAGGTGTTTTGACTTGGGCATCAATTGTACGTGGAGTATTAAGAGCAGTAGTCTCATCTTCTTCACGAACTGATTTTTTAAAGTCTTTTACTGCACCGCCTACGTCTTTACCAATATTTTTTAATTTAGACGTACCGAATAATAAAATAACGACAATTGCAAAAATAACGACATGCCAAATAGATAAACCGGCCATGATCTTATACCTCTTTTCAGTTTGCTTTATATCAACAGGTTGCCATGACAGGAATGTGACATTTATATGTCATTTTTAAGACAATGAATGACTGTCAAAACCTAAAAAGTTCATTTTATAAACTGAATATCTTCTTTTTTTATTTATACATAGTTTGAAAAGAGTCACTTAAATTACTTGAAATGGAGAGTACATTTCATTTTGAAAAGGTGTAGCATAGCAAGCTGGTTTTGATGAGCAAGAGGAGAGAGCGTGGCGCTACTACTGCCTATATTGGCATTTATCACAGGACTTCTACTTGCTCAGACTTCTATTGCAGAAACCATAAAACCTATTCTTTCAGCTTGGCTTGCCCGCTTACTAATTCCGATTGTGATTATTTACAACATGGTATTTTATCAGCCGGGTAGTTTGAGTTTAATGCTGTTTAGCTTCGGTTCAGCATTTCTTATTTTCTTTGCCTATTTAGCTTTATTTAAAGACAGATTATTAGCACTATGCGTGAGTTATACCAATATGGGGTGGCTTGGCTTTCCGTTTGCTATGGCCTTATTTGGACCTGATGCTACAGCTCCTATTGTTGCGCTATATATTGGAGTCTCTCTTTTTGGCAATGCGTGGGCTGTTACGGCAGTCACCACTGCACCACAAAGTAAGCTCAACATATTAAAAAAGGTTTTAACTTCTCCACCGTGTATTTCAATATTTTGTGCACTTTTACTTAGGTCGTTAGGTGCTCAACATATCGAGCATCCTGCTATACATTGGGTATATGAAGTTGTCAAGTTTGTCATGACTTTTGCTGGTATGTGTGTGCTGGGAATGTGGCTACGCCGTACCCGAGTGCATTTAAAAGACTTAATTTACAGTACAAAAGCTCAAGCATTTAAAGTAGTGTGCGGGTTTATTCTTTGTGGCTTAACTTATAGATTTTTACCCATTCCAAATATCAGTCAGCAAATTGGAGTGATGTTTTTAATGTTCTGTCTGCCGCCAGCAGCCAATATTGTAGCGCTAGAAACACATTATCAAGGGACGGGAAGATCGGCGGCTTACATTGCCTCAGGGACGATTGTGAGTTGTATTTTTATTGCGATTTATGCGGTATTTTTGCATTTCCCACTATAATTAATTTAAAAATTTTTCCCCTACATCTGCTTGTGCGAAGGCGGCATGGATGCCGCCAGTTAGACTGTGGTACATGAACGTACCATCAGTCTAACAAAAGATTTTTGCTTACTTTTCATCTTTGAAAAGTAAGGTCTGCCTATACAAAGTTTAATATATTCTAACGCTGCATATTGTGGCCATGTGATCAGCTTACTTCTGTAAGCTCTCTTTAAATAACTGCATCGCTTGCCCACGATGACTAATCTTATTCTTGTCTTCTTTAGAAAGTTCAGCGCTAGAAACTTGTAGCTCAGGCAACCAGAACAGCGGGTCATAACCAAAGCCATTTTCACCACGTGCAGCTTCTAAAATTTCGCCGTGCCAGATGCCTTGGAAAATTTGTGGTAACGGATCTTCAGCGTGAGTGACTAAAGCAAGTACGCACACAAACATACCTTCAATCACTTCACCATTTTTACGAAATGGTAAAAGGTCATTTAATAATTTGGCATTGTTCGCTGCATCGTCACCATGTTCTCCAGCATAGCGTGCTGAATAAATGCCAGGTGCACCGCCTAAGACAGGAACACAAATACCAGAGTCGTCAGCCATAGCAGGTTTACCTGAAATTTTAGAGGCATGACGAGCTTTAATAATGGCATTTTCAATAAAGCTTAAGCCATCTTCAATTGCATCAGGAATATTAAGGCGACCTTGAGGAATAATTTCTACTGGTAACTTAAGCTGTTCAAAAAGTTTTTCAAACTCTGCGACTTTACCTTTGTTATTGCTGGCAAGAACTAAACTGCCCTGATCAAACCAATGTGGGGTAGACATAATAAAACCAAACTTTATAGCTAATATCGAACGTGAGTTATGTTACGTGTTTTTTAAGAGGGGATATAGAGGGAAATAAATAGAATATAAAATGGGACAACCTAAACTAAAGCCACCTTGTAGAGCATACAAGGTGGCTTTAGTCGAGTAAGGTTTTTTACGGATGAACCGTTATTATTGTGCTTGAATCCATTTGTCCGCACGGTCACGTGCTGTACGGATTTGTTCTTGAGTTAAGTTAGCTGCTAGAGCAGTTTTCTTACCTTCAGATAGGCTAATCACTTTATTGTCGAGCATGCCATCACGAGTTGAAAGCTCATACCACTGGTAAGCACCAACGTAGTTTTTCTTTTGCTCTTCCATCATAGCAAGGTTATAGCTTGCACGGTTATCACCATTGCTTGCTGCTTTTTCAAAGTATTTACGAGCCATAGACTCATCTTTTTTAACACCAATACCGTCGGCATACATGCGGCCTACGTTTAATTGTGCTGGCGATAAACCTTGATCCGCTGCTGCTTTAAACCATGCGAAAGCCTGTTTGTCATCTTTTGCTACATCTTTACCATATTGATAGTGTGTACCAAGATAAAACTGTGCGCCTGCTTGACCAGCTTTTGCTGCTTTCTGAAGATCGTTAATCCCCATTGTTGAAAAACGTGCAGCCTGACTCGCAACCGATTGTGGCTGGGCGATATAATCTGCATGAGCCTGCATACTTAGCAGTCCTGCAAATAGTGTGCTAAATAATGTCTTTTTCATAGTGCACTCACTCGATAAATAGCGACTTCACCAAACAAATTCGGAACATGTTTGCTTAACAGGCTTCCCTGCTGATTTCCATTGACGGCGAGTCGATTAATAATTTGTATCTGATTTTCAGCACATAGTGCTTCGAAATCTTTAAATGTACATAAATGAATGTTGGGGGTGTTATACCACATATATGGTAGAGCATCCGATACAGGCATCATTCCTTTTAATGCAAGAAAAGAGCGAGTCTTCCAATGCGCAAAGTTTGGAAAAGTAATAATTGCCTGTTTACCCACACGCACCATGTCTCTTAATAAAACATCGGGTGCATCTACGGCTTGCAAAGCTTGTGCCATAACCACATAGTCAAAGGACTGGTCTGCAAAGCGGCTTAAGCCGAGATTCAAATCTTGTTGAATAATATTTAACCCGCGACTGACGGCAATTGCAATCTTTTCTTGATCAATTTCTAAACCATAAGCACGAATTTGATGCTTTTGGCTCATATGAGCGAGTAATTCACCGTCACCACACCCTAAATCGAGTACGCTTGAGCCGGGTTTAATCCACTTTTCTGCTAGTTGTTGATCAATACGCATTAGCTTGCCTCCAGTGATGTCGATTTTAAGTGTTCTTCACCGCCTAAGAAAGCGCGCATGGTTTTGACATACAGTGGAATCGGGAATAAGAACGAGTCATGGCCTTGTTCAGCATCAATGTCGAGATAACTTACTGGCTTATGATTGGTAATAAGTGCATCTACAATTTCTTGTGAGCGGCTTGGTGCAAAACGCCAGTCAGTTGTGAACGAGACAATCAAGAACTGGCATTTAGTTTTACCCATCGCTTCAGTTAAAGAATGACCGTACTCACGAGATGGGTCAAAATAATCTAAAGCTTTAGTCATGATGAGATAAGTATTGGCATCAAAGTTACGGCTGAACTGTTCACCTTGATAACGTAAATAGCTTTCGACCTGAAATTCGACATCAAAACCGTACATAAATTTACCAGATTTTAAATCACGGCCAAATTTTTGTTTCATGGCTTCTTCTGAAAGATAGGTGATATGACCGACCATGCGAGCCAAAATTAGTCCGCGTTTCGGATAGCTATCATTTTCTAAGTAACGACCATGATGGAAGTCTGGATCAGACAGAATTGACTGACGTGCCACTTCGTTAAATGCAATATTTTGTGCTGAAAGTTTTGGTGCGCTGGCAATAATCACACATTTTTGCAGGCGATCAGGGTAGTCTACAGACCATTGTAGTGCTTGCATGCCTCCTAATGATCCACCGACCACTGCATACCAGACATCTACACCCAAACGGTCAGAAAGCATGGCCTGAGTTTTAACCCAGTCACGTACCGTTACTAATGGAAAATCAGGTCCATATGGGCGATTGTCATTTTCAGGGTTTGGTGAGGTCGGGCCAGTTGAACCATTACAGCCACCAATATTATTGAGCGAAACTACAAAAAACTTATTCGTATCAATTGCCTTACCCGGGCCAATACAACTATCCCACCATCCAGCTTTTTTATCATCTTCGTGGTGATAACCCGCTGCATGATGATGTCCGGAAAGAGCATGACAGATTAAAATTGCATTTGATTTATCAGCATTTAAAGTGCCGTAAGTTTCGACCATTAGTTCAAAACGTGGCAAAACACGATCACATTCAAGGTGTAATGGTTCTTCAAATTGGAACTTTTGCGGAGTGACTAACCCCACTGAATCAGCTGGAAAAGACACGGGAACATTTCGCCTTTTAAATCTTTCAGGAATAAAAAGAAAGGATACCAAGCTAGGTATCCTTTCCAAAGTCTTTTTTTTAATTAAACAGCGGCGGCAACAACCTGATCTGTACTTAAAACACCTTGATCAATCAAACGGTTGGTACACGCAATAATTGCTTCAATAGATGAGGTGACTGTATTGTCATGAACACCGGCACCAAATGAACCTTTACCTGTACCTTTTACTTGAAGTTCAATTAAGGTTAATGCTTTCGCATTTGCACCTGAACTAATACTACGTTCTTCATAGTTCAATACGTCAATTGGTAATTGAAGTGCATTTAAGAACGCAGAGATTGGCCCGTTACCTTCACCACGAAGTTGTTGTGTTTCACCTTCGACATCAATATCAAGTTCGATAATCTGAGTACCATTAATGTCAGATAACTTGTAGTGTTTGACTGTGTAATGATGATTCTTCACATCAACATACGCATCTTTAAATAACGTCCAGATTTCTTTAGCGTTAATTTCTGTACCGTTCTCATCAGCATATTGTTGAACAACCTGACTGAATTCGATTTGCAAACGACGTGGTAATACAACGTTGTAGTTTGATTCTAATAAATAAGCGATACCACCTTTACCAGACTGACTATTTACACGAATTACAGCATCGTAGTCACGGCCCAAATCTTTCGGGTCGATTGGTAAGTAAGGCATATCCCAGATTTCTTCGTTTTTCTGGTACTCGAAGCCTTTTTTGATCGCATCCTGATGTGAACCAGAGAATGCAGTAAATACCAAGTCACCTGCATATGGATGACGAGGGTGTACAGGTAAACCAGTACATTCTTCAACCGTTGCAATCACTTCATTAATATTAGAAAAATCTAACTCTGGTGCTACACCTTGGGTATACATGTTCAATGCAATTGCTGCAACGTCAACGTTACCTGTACGTTCACCATTACCGAACACACAGCCTTCAACACGGTCAGCACCCGCCATAATGGCAAGTTCTGATGCAGCAATACCACAGCCGCGGTCATTGTGGCAGTGAACAGAAATGATTACGCCATCACGACGTGCCAAATTACGATGCATCCATTCAATTTGGTCTGCATAAACATTTGGTGTAGAAACCTCGACAGTCGCTGGCAAGTTTAAAATAACTTTATGATCTGGACGTGCATCCCAGATTTCTGTGACGGCATCACAGACATCTTTAGCGACTTCTAATTCAGTTGCAGAGAAACATTCTGGACTGTATTGGAAAATCCAGTCAGTTTGAGGATATTGAGCCGCATATTCTTTAACTTTTTGAGCAGCATTAATTGCTAATTGTTTTGCGCCATTAACATCTACATTCAACACCTTTTGACGGAAGGTTGGAGAGTTCGAGTTATAAATATGCACAATTGCGCGTTTAGCACCTGCCAAAGATTCAAAAGTACGTTCAATTAAATGGTCACGTGCTTGAACCAAAACTTCAATGTATACGTCATCAGGAATATGATTTTCTTCGATCAACATGCGAGTAAAATCGAAGTCAATTTGAGATGCAGAAGGGAAACCGATTTCAATATGCTTAAAACCAATTTTCACAAGCATTTTGAACATTTTGAATTTTTGTTCCATGTTCATTGGTTCAAAAATTGCTTGGTTACCGTCACGTAAATCCGTACTCATCCAGATTGGCGCTTTTGTAATTTCGTTATTTGGCCATTGGCGATCTGGTAAATCCACACGCTGGTACATACGGCGGTATTTTTTGCTAGGGTCAGCCAACATCATGAGAAAACTCCTTGTCTCGTAGCGCGGTTGCTCTGGATATATTTAAAAGGCAACGTCTCTACTTAATATATGGTATCTAATTCAGAAAAATTAAAGGGAATTTTAAAGTGCTGCTTTAAAAAGCAGACAAAATTTTTATACGCGCGCTTGGCGCAGCATCAGGAGTTGCAGATGATGTCTTGCTTGAGTAGGCGGGGCAAACAAGTAATTCGTTTTCATCTCTAGACCGTGAAATAATAAGTTTGGTGGTTTGCAGGTAATCTTGTTATTTAGATATATCACATCTAAACAATGATTACACCTTGTGCAAAATTCTTATCATAATTTTAGTTAAGTTGTTTAGAAAATAATTTTCTAATTTTGCGCTGTTTTGTTTTTTGTGGGAAATAATTTTCATATTTTTGCCTTATTAAGGTAAAAAAGATTATCTGGTCTTAAAAAGGCAAAAATAAATATGGTTACAGTTCTGACCACATACGGATTAAATTATGATAAATGTTGGTCAGCTTCATGACTTCTGGGTAGTTATCTCCGTGTGATTTACGTAGTTCTCGAATGCTCTCATCAAGATTAAATAAAAGGTGGCGTTTACTATCGTCACGGACCAAACTTTGTACCCAGAAAAAAGAAGCAAAACGAGTACCTGAGGTAATGCTACTGACTTCGTGCAGGCTAGTAGACGGGTAAAGCACGACATCACCTGCTGGTAATTTAACTTCGTGATAACCATAGGTGTCTTCAATCACTAGGTCACCACCTTCATATTCATCGGGTTCACTTAAAAATAATGTACAAGATAAATCAGTGCGTAACTGTTCTGAAGTTCCACGGATAAGGCGAATTGAGTTGTCTACATGGAAACCGAAGCTTTCATGTTCATCATAACGATTAAAAAGCGGTGGAATAATTTTGTGGGGTAGGGCAGCAGCCTGAAACACTGGATTTTGCCAAATTGCTTTGATGACAAGATCACTTAAATGATGAGTAAGCGGGTCCTGTTCTGAGAGTTGCTGATTTCTTTTCACAGAAGCAGACAAGGTACCGGCAGTCACTTTCCCACCTACCCAATTGGCGTCTTTCATGAGCTTACGAAACTCGGCAACTTGCTCTTTGCTTAAAACATTCGGGATATGATGAATCACAGCAAACACCTTTTAATATAAATACTTCATTTGTAAAAATAGCCTCGTGACGAGGCTATTTTATATGAACTTTAATTAATTCCATAAATAAATTATGGAATTCAACCTTAGTACTTAAAATTAATTGCTAAGACAGCATTACGACCATTGCCTTCAAATGCGTAGTGAGCTGCATGCGCACTAGTAAAGTAACGCTTATCAGAAATATTATTAATATTAAGCTGTAAGTTTACGTTCTTGTTCACGTCGTATTTAGCCATCGCGTTGTAAATAGTATAGGTTGGCAAGTATTTCGGAGCAGTTGTGTTCACAAAGACTTGATCACGATATTCAACACCAGCGCCTAAAGTCAATTGAGGCATTACTCTGTAAGTAGACCAAAGTGTAGCACTGTTTTTCGCTACAAATGGTAATGGTTTACCTTCTTGAGCAACCGCATTATATGCAGCTTCTGTGATTTCGCTATCTAAATAGCTATAGCCTGTAGAAACATCCCATTTGTCGGTAATTTTCCCGTTCAAACTAATTTCAAATCCATCAACTTTACTTTTACCAGCATTGGCTGTCGTGTTCGGATCAATTTGGATACGTGTATTTTGCTTTTCAGTACGGAAAACTGCTGCTGTTAAATTAGCACGGTTATTAAACAGATCCCATTTAGTTCCTAACTCGAAAGTACGAGCTTCTTCTGGTTTTAGATCATTTGCACTCGCACTTGCAGCACCTGAGTCGCTAATAGAATCTGAACCTGTGTCACCTTCAGCAAGCACGCCTACTGGATTTGCTGACGTAGCATAGCTTAAATAAATACTACCATCTTCTGTTGGTTTAAAAACTAAACCAGCTTGGTAAGAGAAGTAATCTGTATCGCTTTCTAATTTATCACCAGCTTTATGAGGAGTACGTCCACTTACGTCCTTATTATATTTTTTCTCAGTTTCAAATTTATCCCAACGAACACCTAAGTTAAGTAACCATTGTGGATTAAATTCGATACTATCTAAAGCATACACGCCTACATTATGACTACGAGTGGTCGATTGTGCAGTGATAGATCCACGCTTATCTGTGAAGGCACCATTTCCAGGATTATTTAAACTCGTACACCAGCCATTTGCCACAGCAGCAGCTGAAGTACAGTTTTGAATATTGCTGTCTAAAATGGTCGATGTGGTTTCGCCAGCAGCATTAGTAAAAGTATGTACACCTTGGTCAGTTTCTTGGAAGCTCCACTCGGTACCAACATTAAAAGAATGCTTTAGGCTACCTGTGTTGAATTTACCTCTTAAAGAAAGCTGATCGCTATAAGCATCGCTATCTAAGATACGGCTTAACGCACGGCGAGCGATTGTGCCTCTGTAAATATTACCCTTAGAGTCATCAGCATTCGTATAAACATAATCAGATTTAGATTTGTTGTAGGTTGCTATATTAGACAAGGTAAGATTTTCATTAAAATCATGTTCTAGCTTAAACGTACCAATGTGGTTTTCGCGTTTGTCGAAATCACGCGCTTTCCAGCCATAGTAGGTTCCAGCTTTTACATCAACAGGCTTGCCGTCACCAGGAGTTACAATAACTCCAACAGGAGGTTTGGTTGGGTTTGCATTGTTAAACGGAATACCTGCATCAGGTTCATCGTTACTACGTAAATAGTAGTAGCTCAATGTTCCACGAGTTGCTGTGTCTAAACCAAATGCCAGACTTGAGGCAATACCGGCACGGGCATATTCTGCACCGTTACTTTGACCAGCTTTTTCATTTTCGTGACCCATAATAACAACACGACCAGCAACTCCGTTACCAAAGTCTTTGTTGGCATCAAGTTGGATATGACGATAGTTGTCAGTACCACCTTGAACACTACCTTGGTAAACGTCACCTTCATGAGCTACTTTAGGGATTAAGTTAATGCTTCCACCCACGCTACCGCCACCACCAAGGGCAGAAGAAGAGCCTTTAATAACTTCAACTTGTTCAATGGCAAACATGTCGCGGTTTTGGGAAGTCGTATTACGAACGCCATCGACATAAATAGAAGATTGACCGCTATAACCACGAATGTAAGGCATATCTGTAAACGGTGTGCCGCCTTCACCAGCACCTAATGTAATACCAGGTTCATAGCGTAACGCTTCGAGTAGGGTATTAGAGTTTGTATCTTTAATTAATTTTTGAGAAAGAATAGAGACTGATTTTGGTGTGTCTTTTAGAGGAGCTACGAATTTAGAGTTTGCAGACTGATCTACTTTTAAAGATTCTTCTTGAGTCGCTTTAGTATGAATTGTTGGTAATTGTGAAACTGCTTCTTGCGCCATGGCTGTTGTTGCAATCATTGATAGCGATGAAGCTATTGCAGAAGAAACAATTTTTTTACGTGTTCTAATCAAAGACATAACTTCAGGACTCTAAAACTAAAAGGTTATGCGAATAATAATAATTCTTATTTATATGTACAGTTTGTGTTAATTGGATTTGCCAATTGAATTATGAAGAAAAAATGAATAACTGAATGGTAAATTATACTTTTATGTAGCTAATCTACTGATTATTGGTAATTGTTTGTTAAATCGATTAAATTCAAAGTTTAATTGTAATTTTAGATTTATAAAGAATAACTAAAAAATTAGTTTTACTTAAGTACTTATGAAAAATATTTAAAGAATCATAAAATTACTGTGAAATTTACTAGAATAATGTCCTTCACTTACATGAAGTGATCGGTTAATTTTGTATATCTTGAAAGTTGTCATATAATACAGCACTTTTTTAAAAACTGTTCCTACTAACTAATTTTTATCGAGGAAGCCATGCAAGTAACGACTGAAGCGGTTTCGGGCGTTGCCCGTCGTTTAAATGTGTCTGTACCGACGAGCCGTATTAACGAGCAATTTGAAGCTCGTTTGAAGCGCACTGCCAAAACTGTGAAGATCAACGGCTTCCGTCCAGGTAAAGTACCTGAAAACGTTGTTCGTCGCGAATACGGTGCAAGCATTTATCAAGAAGTTGTAAATGACATCATTCGTGATAGCGTTTTTGAAGCAATTCAACAAGAAAAAATCAATGCGGTAGGTATGCCGAACATTGAGAAAGTTGAACATAAAGAAGACGCTTTAGTTTTTGAAGCAACTGTAGAAGTTTATCCAGAAGTTGAAGTAAAAGCATTTGACGGCTTAGAAGTTGAACGTAAATCAGCTGAAATCAAAGACGCTGACGTTGACGCTATGATCGAAAACTTGCAAAAACAACGTCAAACTTGGGCTGTAACCAAGGGTATGGCGAAAAAAGACATGCAAGTGACTT
This sequence comes from Acinetobacter sp. AOR43_HL, assembly GCF_027854635.1. Classification (NCBI taxonomy): domain Bacteria; kingdom Pseudomonadati; phylum Pseudomonadota; class Gammaproteobacteria; order Moraxellales; family Moraxellaceae; genus Acinetobacter; species Acinetobacter sp. AOR43_HL. The sequence goes on along the minus strand of NZ_JAKTHX010000018.1, from coordinate 150,734 downwards.
TTGACTTTGAAGGCACTATCGATGGTGAGAAGTTTGAAGGCGGTTCTGCTGAAGACTTTAAACTTGTGTTAGGTTCAGGTCGTATGATCCCTGGCTTCGAAGATGGCATCATTGGCATGAAAGCTGGTGAAGAGAAAGTAATTGACGTTACTTTCCCAGAAGATTACCAAGCTGAAAACTTGGCTGGTAAAGCAGCTCAGTTCAAAATCACTGTGAAGCAAGTTGAAAAATCTAAACTTCCAGAAATTGATGCTGAATTCTTAAAAATCTTCGGTGTAACTGAAGAAGAAGGTGTTGAGAAGTTAAAAGCTGACGTTCGTAAGAATATGGAACGTGAAGTTCGCAATGGTTTACGTAACCAAGTTAAACAAGCTGCTTTTGATGCACTTGTTGCTGCGAATGAAGTTGAAGTTCCAACTGCAATGGTTGCTCAAGAAATTGACCGTCAACGTCAACAAATGGTTCAACAGTTCACTCAACAATTTGGTGGTGCAGGCGCGCAATCTTTTGACAAGAGCATGCTTCCTGACGAATTGTTCAAAGAACAAGCAGAGCGTTCTGTTAAGCTTGGCGTATTGGTAAGCAAAGTTTTAGCTGATGCTAAACTTGAAGTTGACCAAGCTCGCGTTGATGCTTACATTGACGACATGGCTTCTTCTTACGAAGATCCAACTGAAGTGATCGAATACTTCAAAAATGATGCTCAACAACTTGCTCAAATCGAAGCAGTTGTATTAGAAGATCAAGTTGTTGATCACATCTTAGCTGGTGCTAAAGTGACTGACAAAGCTGTATCTTATGATGACTTATTGAAAGAACAACAAGCTCGCCGTATGGGCTAATCTTTTAAGAAGTCAGAAAAAGGCGCCTGAGGCGCCTTTTTTGTTTTTCTTTATGTGGTCAACTAGAGTGCGGCATTAAGTACTTAGGTATAAATAATATAATATTTCAGTGCGAACCTTTTGCAATTTGAGAAATTATCCCGCATATTGTTGCCATAGGTTAAGTCACAAAAAATTTAGGAATAAATAACGTATGTATGTTCCAACAATTGAAAATGCTTTAGTTCCTGTTGTGGTTGAACAATCTTCTCGCGGCGAACGTTCTTTTGATATTTATTCACGACTTTTACGTGAGCGCGTCATTTTTTTGACAGGTGAAGTTGAAGATAACATGGCAAATCTGATTGTTGCCCAAATGTTGTTTTTAGAAGCTGAAAATCCTGATAAAGATATTCACCTTTATATCAACTCTCCAGGTGGATCTGTGACAGCGGGCATGGCTATTTATGACACGATGCAGTTTATTAAACCTGATGTCGTGACATATTGTATGGGTCAAGCTGCTTCAATGGGTGCATTCTTATTAAATGCGGGTGCCAAAGGCAAACGCTATTGTTTAGAAAATGCCCGTGTCATGATTCATCAACCATTGGGTGGTTTCCGTGGTCAAGCATCGGATATTGAAATCCATGCGCGTGAAATTCTCTTTATTAAAGAGCGCTTGAACCGCTTAATGGCAGAGCACAGTGGTCAAGACTATGAAACCGTTGCTCGTGATACTGACCGCGATAACTTTATGACAGCCCAAGCTGCTAAAGAATATGGTCTGGTTGATCAGGTGTTAAGTAAGCGTCCATAAGGACCTTCTTATATAAATAACTTGAGATGTTGAAAAAGATCTCCATTTAGTTATTTATGCAGTGCATCTTGCCCTAATATTTAAGATTCTATTTGTGGAGTGAATATGTCCGAACATCCTCAAGGACAAAAACATTGTTCATTTTGCGGTAAAACGCAGTCTGAAGTCGGGAAACTGATTGCAGGTGAGGACGCATATATTTGTAATGAGTGTGTGGATGTCTGCTTAGACCTTGTACAAACCAGCCAACAGGTTGAAGCAGGGGACTGGGCGAGTAAGGCATTGCCAAAACCACATGAAATACGTGCTGCGCTTGATCAATATGTAATTGGTCAAGATCTTGCCAAAAAGACATTATCCGTTGCGGTTTATAATCATTATAAACGCCTAAAAGTTGGTCATAATGGCCATGTGTCTAAAGAAGTAGAAATTGCTAAAAGTAATATTCTATTAATTGGACCTACAGGTTCGGGTAAAACTTTACTTGCGCAAACATTGGCTCGCCTTTTAGACGTTCCATTTGCAATGGCAGATGCAACGACATTAACCGAAGCTGGTTATGTCGGCGAAGATGTTGAAAATATTGTACAAAAACTTTTGCAAAAAGCGGACTACGATGTAGAGAAAGCTCAGAAGGGCATTATCTATATTGACGAAATTGACAAGATTACTCGTAAATCTGAAAACCCGTCAATTACGCGTGATGTTTCTGGTGAAGGCGTACAGCAAGCATTGTTAAAAATGATTGAAGGTACAGTGGCTTCTATTCCTCCGCAAGGTGGACGTAAGCATCCGCAACAAGAGTTTATCCAAATTGACACTTCGAATATCTTGTTTATTTGTGGTGGTGCATTTTCTGGTTTGGAAAAAATTGTACAGCAGCGTCAAGAGAAAGGCGGTATTGGTTTTACAGCTGATGTTAAAAACAAAGATGAAACCAAAAAACTTGCTGAATTGTTCCGTCAGGTTGAGCCAACCGACTTAGTGAAATTTGGTTTAATTCCAGAATTCATTGGTCGTTTACCAGTGATTGCGACACTTGAAGAGTTGGATGAAGAAGCATTGATGCAAATTTTGACTGAGCCAAAAAATGCATTAACTCGCCAGTATCAATATCTTTTCACTATGGAAAATGTTGATCTGATCTTTGAAGATTCTGCATTGCGTGCTATTGCGAAGAAAGCACTTGAACGCAATACTGGTGCACGTGGTTTACGTTCTATTATGGAGAACGTGCTGCTTGAAACCATGTACGATTTACCAAGTCGTACTGACGTTGGGACAGTCATTATTAATGAAGCAGTCATTAATGGTGAAGCAGAACCTGTTTATAAAGCAGAGCGTCAACCTAAAGAAGCTACAACACATGAAAGTGTTGCTAAGGCAGATTTAAAGGTTATTGATTCGAAGTCTGCATAGATTTCATTCATCTAAAAAGCATGAATCACGAGAGTGATTCATGCTTTTTTTGTTTTCAATTTATGTGCGCGGTGTTAATCTTAAAAATACAAAATACGCATAGTTTTGCGTTGTAAAAAATAAATCAAAAACAAAACGCTTTGAGGGATGCCATGCGTTATTTAATCGTATCTTTGTGCTGTGCCGGACTGTTTGTGGGCTGTCAAAGTTCATCTCATTTAGAAAAAAATACGGGTGAATTGACTGCAACCTTACCTAAAGTTGATGTTGAAAAAGAACCTGGTTTATTTGATCAATATCATGTGGGTGGTTTTGCTGTAGGTGGTTGGGTTAATCAAAAATTGGGTCAGACTTTTGTTCCAGTCAAACCACAAAATCAACAAGCTGCTGTTGTTTATCTTTACCGACCAGACACGAAATGGAATCGTCAGGAAATTGCGGCGATAAATCTCTTTGTGAATGGCAAGCGCATTCCGAGTCTATTACATAATCATTATTACTGGATTGAATTGCCGGCAGGCACTTATCGTCTTTCTGCTAGCCGGCCTCTACTTGGTATTCATTTTCAAGAACCAAAATATATTGATATCACTGTTGAGGCGGGAACGTCTTATTATTTGAAATATGATGAAGAGAACAAAATGGACCGTAGCGAACACACTGGCCCATTTATGTTAATGCAAGACAATATTGGACGTAGAGAGATAGCATTTACTGAGCTTAAATCTTCTAGCTACAACTTTGTGGCTGAAGATGCTTCAGGAAAGATTCGACATAAACCACAGGAATTAAAGCCAGCCAAATATGATGAAAAATCAGATGTACATCTGATTAAGCCATTTAAATTATGGAATCCTTTAACTTGGTAATAGTCTACAAAAGATAAAGAAAAGTTAAGACTTTTCTTTATCTTTCATGAGTGGGGCAAGAATTTTAAGCATCTCTTCTTGCATATGATCCCTTGCTTTAGGGTCATTAAAGGTCTGTTGCCCCAACTCCATCATGTATTCTGAAATTTGCCCCATAATTTGCACATTTTTACGTGTAATTGATTGGCCTTCAGGAGTTTTTAAAAACTTAAGATTAGCTTGAACTTCCTCTTCAGTATAAGTCTTTAGGTAAATATCCTGTAAGGCTTGAGCGGTTTTTGGGTTGCTAATGAGCTGATTGCTCGAATCTTTTAGAAGAGAACCTAACTTCTTCGCGGCCTCTTTTTCTTTTGGACCTAAAGTTTTGGTACCCGTGATATTACTAACGATCTGTTCCGCCTGTTGATCATAGTAAGGCGTTAATTCATTAATTGATTCTTTAAGTAGGTAATCAATTTGGCTCATTTGCATGAGTTCTTTGACTGAACTTAATTTAGCAGGAGAAGCAAATAAGCTTGTGGTAATACAGCTTAAGCAGAGACTGATCGAAAGATTTTTAAGAATAGGGCGAATAGTCATGAAATGACCTATATTCAATATATGGCGAGAGAGTGCATTTATTAATAGCACAGATTGAAGAAGTAATTGTTACAATTCTTTTCAGATTTTAAAATAAAAAAAGAATGCAAAAAAAAGCACCGAATTCGGTGCTTTTCTTGATTAGCCAGCTGCTGCATCGACTACTGGAATTTTTCCAATTTTCGCTTGCCAGATTTTTGGAGCTACTGCGTGAATTGAAGTACCGTTTACATCAACTGCAACAGAAACAGGCATATCTTCAACTACGAATTTGTAGATTGCTTCCATACCTAAGTCTGCAAATGCAACAACTTCAGCTTCGCGAACAGCTTTAGATACGAGGTAAGCCGCACCACCAACTGCCATTAAGTAAGTTGCTTTGTTGTCTTTGATTGCTTCAATTGCTGTAGGGCCACGATCAGCTTTACCAATCATACCGAATAGACCAGTATGTTCGAGTACTTTACGTGTGAATTTGTCCATACGTGTTGCAGTTGTAGGACCAGCAGGACCAACGACTTCATCACCTACTGGATCAACTGGGCCAACGTAGTAAATAAATTTACCTTTAAGATCAACCGGTAATTCTTCACCGTTGTCGATCATTTCAACCATACGTTTGTGCGCAGCATCGCGACCTGTGTACATTGTTCCGCTAAGAAGTAATGTATCACCCGGTTTCCAAGAATCCATTTCTGCTTGAGTAATGGTATCAAGGTTTACGCGCTTAGATTGTGAAGAGTCCCAAGTTACTGAAGGGTAGTCTTCAAGTTTTGGTGCTTGAATATGAGCTACACCTGTACCATCAAGCTGGAAGTGAGCATGACGAGTAGCAGCACAGTTAGGAATCATACCTACTGGTTTACCAGCAGCGTGACATGGGTAGTCTTTGATTTTAATATCAAGAACAGTCGTTAAACCACCAAGACCTTGAGCACCAATACCAAGTGCGTTTACTTTTTCAAAGATTTCGATACGAAGTTCTTCGATTTTGTTCTCTGGTCCACGGCGAAGTAATTCGTCCATGTTGATTTCTTCCATGAGTGCTTCTTTAGCAAGCATCATGGCTTTTTCAGCAGTACCACCAATACCAATACCGAGCATACCTGGAGGACACCAGCCTGCACCCATTGTTGGAACAGTTTTAAGAACCCAGTCAACAATCGAGTCAGATGGGTTAAGCATTGCAAGTTTAGATTTGTTTTCTGAACCGCCACCTTTAGCAGCAACAGTAATATCTACTTTATTACCCGGAACGAGTTTGTAGTGAATTACAGCAGGGGTATTATCTTTTGTATTTTTGCGACCAAATGCTGGGTCAGCAAGTACAGATGCACGAAGAACGTTGCTGTTTTCAAGGTAACCTTGGCGAACACCTTCGTTTACCGCATCGTCTAAGCTCATTGTTAAATCAAATTTAACATCTAAGCCCACTTCAAGGAAAACGTTAACAATACCAGTATCTTGGCAAATTGGACGATGACCTTCCGCACACATGCGAGAGTTAATTAGAATCTGTGCAATTGCATCCTTTGCGGCTTTGTTTTCTTCGCGATCATAAGCACGGCTCATCGCTTGGATAAAGTCTTGCGGGTGATAGTACGAAATAAACTGTAGGGCGTCCTTGATCGATGTAATCAAGTCATCTTGTTTGATAATCGTTGTCATACCAGAAAATCTCTTGAGCGGGCTGTTAGCTAGCGGGCTAAATTATATGACAAAAAGACAGCGTTGTGGGAGATTGGTTGATCTTTTGACCGAAAGTCGCATAAGAAGATATTGATGTGATTTAAAATAGACAGATCGGAAAATTAATTATTTTTGAATGACTAAAATAAAAAAAGCCATTTGAGCGGATATCAAATGGCGAGAGGTAGTAAAGGTGAATTTATTAATTATTTGGCAGCGGCTTGCTGCTCTGCCTGAATTGCCGTTAACGCAATGGTAAAGACGATGTCATCTACCAATGCTCCACGAGACAAGTCATTAACAGGCTTGTTTAGGCCTTGCAGCATTGGTCCAACGCTCACAACATTTGCAGCACGCTGTACTGCTTTGTAAGTGGTATTGCCCGTATTTAAATCTGGGAAAATAAATACATTTGCACGGCCAGCAACGCGTGAGTCTGGTGCCTTTTGACGACCCACACTTTCAACTGAAGCTGCATCGTATTGAAGTGGACCATCAATGAGTAAATCTGGACGACGTTGTTGAGCAATTTGAGTTGCTTGCTGTACTTTTTCAACATCTGCACCTGTCCCAGAAGTACCAGTTGAGTAACTGATCATGGCAATACGTGGGTCAATTCCAAATGCTTTCGCTGAGTCAGCAGACTGAATTGCAATTTCAGCAAGTTGTTCTGCTGTCGGGTCTGGGTTAATCGCACAGTCGCCATATACATAAACTTCATCTGGTAAAAGCATAAAGAATATTGATGAAACCAGTGAATAATCAGGGGCTGTTTTGATGAGCTGAAATGCTGGGCGAACCGTATTTGCAGTGGTGTGTACCGCACCAGAAACTAAACCGTCGACTTGATCTAAGGCTAACATCATGGTGCCAAGCACTACGGTATCTTGAAGCTGTTCTTTCGCTTGCAGCTCGTTGAGTTTGCCTTTACGTAGCTCAACCATTGGTGCAACGTATTGGTCACGAATACTATCGGGGTCGACAATTGCTAATTCGGCAGGTAATTCAATACCACGTGCTTTTGCAACATCCTGTACTACATCTGGTTTAGCCAGCAAAATACAGTCAGCAATACCACGTGCCTGACAAATTGCTGCAGCTTGAATGGTGCGCGGTTCATCACCTTCAGGTAGTACAATTCGTTTTTTTGCTGCAATTGATTTTTGCACCAGTTCATGACGGAAAGCCGATGGCGACAGGCGAGGGGTGGCGGCATTATTGCTGTGCTGCTTAAGCCATTCAACATCAATATGACTTGAAACAAATCGGGTCACTTGCTCAGCACGTTCGGTATCGTCAGTTGGAATCTCATTGCCAAAATTAGATAAACGCTGTGCAGTTTCAAGTGTGTTTAAACGGGTATGTAAAATCGGTAACCCTTGTTTAATTGCACTTTGACAAAACTCTAAAAGCTCTGGTGCTGGCGCTTCTCTTTCCGTAAGTACCAAACCAGCCAGAGGAATACCATTGCTGGTTGCTAAACTACTTGCGAGTAAAACGTCGGTACGCTCAGATGCGCTAATAATCAACTCGCCTGCAATAAACTTATTCAGTTCATATTCAATGCTTGAAGCAATTAAACTCGAATGCAAAATACGACGTGTTTTAGCTTCACCTTGATGTACCCATTGCCCATCAATGACATTTGCAATATCGAGGGTTCTTGGTACGCTTAACGTGTTGCTAAATGGAACTAAACCAATGATTGGCAAATCGCTAGAACCAAAATAACGATTATATTTTTGCAGTTCGGTCGTAAATTTCGCGATTTCTTCAGTTGGTCGTAACGATGGATCAAACGCAACAGGAATTTGAGCTGTTTCTTCGGTTAATCCACGGGTACGCATAAACAGTACACCAGCAGTACGATTTGATGTTGCTCCACCAAACTGGCGTAAATGAGCATCTACTTTTTCTGCGGCTTTTTTCGGGTTTTGAATATCTGCTGTACTAACTAATACAACTTCTGCATCAAGCGCTTGTGCAAGACTTGCGTTGAGCTCACTGGCAAAGTGGTCTTGTCCGTTTGGTAATAAGCCTTCCACAATAATGACATCATGGTCTGCTGCAACACTACGATGAAGGCTAACCGCTTCTTCAAGTAATTCATCTACTTCCCCAGCGGCAATAAGCTGAGTTAATTTTTCATGCGAAATAGATTGAACAGTTTTACTTTGGAATAAATGACCAAATAATGAAGTGGTTCGGTCAAGATGCTCTTGGTCTTCTTGAGAAAATGGTTTTAAAAAGCCCGCTTTAATGCCGTTGCAATCAAGTGCGTAAATCATGCCTAAACAAGCAGAGGTTAAGCCAACCCCTTCACCTGTAGGAATCAATAAAATTGTATTCATATAAACCTATAAATAAACGAATATCGAGTTTTCGCTAAGCTCTAATTAAACAAGGCTTGCTACAGATGCTGTATTTTCTGCCGCTTCAACAACTTGACGAGTTTCTTTGGCAATACGGCCTTCCTCGTCTGTAGGAATGACCCAAATTTGAGGTCCTGTTCCATTGTCGATTCGTCCTTCAGTGCCACGTTTTAGGTTGTTGTTTTGATCTTTATCAAGCTGCAAACCAAAATGAGGTAAATACGCTAAGGTTTTTTCACGAATATAGGCTGAGTTCTCGCCAATACCACCTGTGAAGATTAAGCCGTCCAATGTTGGTAAACCACAGCTTAATGCAGCAAGTGATTTTGCTAGGCGATAGCTAAACACTTCAATTGCAAGACTAGCATCTTCATTGCCATTTTCAGCTGCTTCAATCACTGTACGCATGTCGTTAGACAGTTGAGATAAGCCTAGTAAGCCACTTTCGTTATTTAAAACTTTATCAATTTTTGCTAAGTCCCAACCGAGGTTTTTCGCAAGGAAGCTATGTAAGCTTGGATCAACGTCACCACTACGCGTTCCCATCACTACACCTTCAAGTGGAGTAAGACCCATAGAGGTATCAACACTTTGTCCATTCCACACTGCGCAAGTTGAACTGCCGTTTCCTAGATGCGCTGTTAACCATCCACCTTTTTTAAGGTTACCTGCTAGCTCACTCGCTTTGTCAGACACATAAGCATGGCTTGTACCATGGAAGCCATAACGACGAACGTTGTGATCAGTATATAAAAACTTAGGAATTGCATAACGGTATGCATGCGGTGGCATGGTTTGATGGAATGCAGTGTCGAATACGGCAACTTGAGGTAATTCAGGAAATAGACGTACGGTTGCGTCAATACCAATTAAATGTGCTGGGTTATGAAGTGGGGCTAAAGGTGTCGCAGCACGAATACGTTCAATAATTTCAGGAGTGAGTAATTCTGCTTTGGTTAAACTACCACCGTGTACAACACGATGTCCGATTGCTTGCGGTTTGTAGTTGGCAAGACGTGCAAGTAAAGTTTCTAAAGCTTTGGCATGGTCAGCATAAGGGATTGAAAGTTCAAGTGGTTCACCACCTACTGTAATTCCCTTAATACGAGCATCAGCTGCCCCCAAGTTTTCTGCTAAACCGTAAATACGATCTTCACGACGCTCTGAAACCAGTGCGTATTTAATAGATGAAGAGCCGCAATTGATAACTAATACTGATGTAGCCACGTTGAAATACCCAAGTCCTGATTTAAAATAGTTTTCCTAACTTCCTGTTCAACATGTATTATTTTTCGATACAGATTGAACGGGTTGTCATGTTTTAACATGTGTTGTTTTTCTGTCCAAGATAGACTTTAGCCCATTAGACTTAAGCACTATCGACCATCAAATTATTTGTAACTAACATTTGTCCAGTATAAAGCTTAACCACTGTATTCCTTGTTTTTTTATGCGTGTTGAAACGAGTTTTTTGTATATATTTATGAAAGGTAAATTTCTATTTAATGTATTTTTCAAATATTTGGTATAAATTTTTTAAGAAAAAAGACATGCTGTTATTTTAATCAAACTAGAGGGGAGTATTACAAATAATATACGTAAATGAAATTAAATTTTAATCGTTTATATATAGGTTAAAATATATAAATCATAAACATTTTTAATATAAAAATTAGTATAAAAAAGCCGATATCAATACATTTATAAGAATATTTTATTGCTTTGATATTATGAGAATTTTCTCGTAGTTATTAGAGGCTAATATACCAGTAAATATAGTCAAAAATAAAACCATCTTCTTGTTTAAAACTTAAACATAATTTGTATTTAATACCCATGCTCGGGTATTACCGTAAAATTGACTAGGGCTTGCATGTCGGTTTTTGCCTTAATAATATTGTCCCTTCCCCTTATCAAATGATGATGAAATATATCATTTGGTCTATTTTTATGTTCCGGCTTATCCGGTTGTACAGGAGCGTCCAGCATGGACTTGCCGAATCCAGTATTGGCAAAAGTGACCGAGCGTGTAATCGCACGTAGTCAAAAAACTCGTTCTGCATATTTACAACGTATTGAACATGCACAAGGCAAATTTCCTGCTCGTGGAGCACTTTCATGTGCCAATCTGGCTCATGGTTTTGCCAGTATGGACGATAATGAAAAATTAATTATTAAAGTAGGCCGTGAACCAAATATTGGCATCGTATCTTCATATAACGAAATGCTGTCGGCTCACGCACCATATAAAACATTTCCAGATTTAATTAAAAATGCCGCTCGCGAAAATGGGGGAGTAGCGCAGTTTGCAGGTGGTGTACCTGCGATGTGTGACGGTATTACCCAAGGTAATGCTGGCATGGAACTATCTTTGTTCTCTCGTGAAACCATTGCGATGAGTACAGCGATTGCATTGTCTCATAACATGTTTGACGCAGCTTTATGTCTTGGTGTTTGCGACAAGATTGTGCCGGGCTTGCTCATTGGTGCTTTGCAGTTTGGCTATTTACCTACTATTTTTGTGCCAGCTGGCCCAATGACCAGTGGTTTATCTAACGATGAGAAAGCCAAAATTCGTCAGCAATTTGCAACGGGTCAGGTTGGCCGAGATGCTTTGTTAGAAGCTGAGTCAGCTGCTTATCACGGACAAGGGACTTGTACTTTTTATGGTACAGCCAACAGTAATCAGATGCTGATGGAAGTAATGGGCTTGCATTTGCCAAGTGCCGCATTTGTTCATCCTCATACACCATTACGTGATGCACTCACCGCAGAAGCGGCGATTCGTGTACTTGATTTAACAGTTGAGCGTGGAAACTACACGCCGATTGGTCATGTTGTCGATGAAAAAGCAATTATAAACGGTATTGTGGCTTTACTCGCTACCGGTGGTTCAACCAACCATACTTTGCATTTGATTGCGATTGCTCGTGCCGCCGGCATCTTGATTGACTGGGATGACTTCGATGAGTTGTCTGCTGTTGTTCCATTACTCGCAAAAATCTATCCAAATGGTAAAGCTGATGTAAACCATTTCCAAGCTGCGGGTGGGGTTGCTTTCCTCATTCGTAACTTACTTGAAGCTGGCTTGTTGCATAACGACGTAACGACTGTGGCTGGTAAAGGTTTACAGCACTACACCAAAGAACCGAAATTGATTGACGGTAAGCTCACTTGGGTTGACGCTGTGGTTCAAAGCCTTGATGACAAAGTTTTACGTAGCATTGATGCGCCGTTTCAACCAGATGGTGGCTTGCGTTTAATGCAGGGTCGCCTTGGCCGTGGTGTGATCAAGATTTCTGCTGTTGCGCCAGAACATCGCAAAGTTAAAGCTCCAGCAATTGTGTTTGATTCGCAAGAAGCGGTGCAAGCTGCGTTTGATCGTGGTGAGTTACACCGAGACTTTATTGCAGTTGTTCGTTTCCAAGGTGCGCGTGCTAACGGTATGCCTGAATTGCATCGTTTGACGCCTGTGTTGGGTGTTTTACAAGATCAAGGTTTCCACGTTGCTTTAGTCACGGATGGGCGTATGTCTGGTGCTTCAGGCAAAGTTCCTGCGGTGATTCATTTATCTCCAGAAGCCTTACTAAATGGGCCGATTGCTAAAGTTCAAACAGGCGATATGTTAATCATTGATGCCGAAGCTGGCGTACTCGATGTTGAAATAGATGACGATGTATGGCAGTCGCGTCCTGTTGCACAGCCAGAACATCAGGCAGAAAACGAAGTTGGCTTTGGCCGTGAATTATTTGGTGTTTTCCGTGCTGCTGCTGCACCAGCTGAACATGGAGCATCTGTATTTGGTGCATTGGTTGGTGAAAATTCACCAGAGCAGATTTGAATCAAAGGAACTGAAAAATAATGATTAAAATTGAAGATATCGTCAAATTAGGCCCAGTTATCCCTGTATTGGCATTTGATTCTGCTGAGCAAGGTGAGGATGTATCACGTGCTTTACATGCAGGTGGCGTGAAAGTTCTTGAGATTACATTGCGTACCGCTGCTGGTCTTGCTGCTATTGAGCGTGCTAGCCAATTAGCTGATGACATTGTGGTGGGTGTAGGTACGATTACTAAGCCAGAACACTGTGCGCAAGCTAAAAAAGCAGGTGCTCAATTTGGGGTATCTCCTGGTTTGACTAAAGACCTACATTTGGCTGCGCAAGATGCTGGTTTACCTCTATTGCCGGGTGTGATGACACCAAGCGACCTGATTCAAGCGATTGAATTGGGTTATGACATTGTGAAGTTCTTTCCAGCTCAACAGGCAGGTGGCGTTGAGATGCTAAAAGCATTTTATGGTCCATTTCCAAACTTGCGCTTTTGTCCGACTGGTGGAATTACGGCAGAGTCAGCGCCAGATTTCTTAAAGCAACCTAACGTGGTTTGTGTAGGTGGTTCATGGTTAACACCTAAAGCTACTGTAGCTGCCCAAGACTGGGCTGAAATTACTCGCTTGGCACAAATTGCGAGTCAGTTGAGAGCGCTGTAGATGTAGTCGATATTTATAAAAAATGAAGTGCATTTTATGTGCTTTAAAGGCTGTATTGATGTGACCAGTTTTTGCTGGTCACACCTAAATATAAAAATTTAATGTCTTAACAGTAGGAATTACTGTGGTTAAAGACCCTTGTTTAGGCAGTGTGCCTAAATAATTATTCCAAGGAGAAGTGTCCCATGGAGACGGTTCAGGGTGGCATGTTACTGATCTACACTGTAATCGCGATTATTGCTTTAGTGGTCATGATCGCGAAGTTTAGAATTTATCCATTTTTAGTTCTCATTATTGTTTCACTCGGTTTAGCCTTGGCTGTTGGTATGCCAATGGGTGATATTGTTAAGTCATATGAAGCCGGTACAGGTAAAACCTTAGGTCACCTCGCGATTGTAATCGCACTAGGAACGATGCTCGGTAAAATGATGGCCGAGTCTGGTGGCGCAGAGCGAATAGCGATTACCCTAATTAAGTGGTTTGGTGAGAAAAATATTCACTGGGCCATGATGTTTATTGCCCTTATTGTTGGTCTTCCCGTATTTTTCGAAGTAGGTTTCGTTCTACTCATTCCAATTGCGTTCAACATTGCTAAACGGACAGGCAAATCTTTACTGGTTGTTGGCTTGCCAATGGTTGCAGGTTTGTCAGTTGTGCATGGCTTAATTCCACCACATCCAGCGGCACTGTTGGCAGTACAGGCTTACCATGCTGATATTGGTAAAACAATTGCTTATAGTCTAATCGTTGGTGTGCCAACAGCTATTGTTGCTGGACCATTGTATGCACTTTGGATTAATAAATACGTTAAATTGCCCGAAAATAATCCGTTAGCGAAGCAGTTTATTGAAGCAGATACCAATAGAACTCGTGAGCTACCAAGCTTTGGGATTACCTTATTCACAATTATGCTGCCTGTAGTATTAATGTTGGTTGGTAGCTGGGCTGATCTATTCTTTGCACCACAAACTTTCGCAAATGATTTACTACGTTTCATTGGTACTTCTGATATTGCATTACTCATTGCCGTACTGGTCAGCTTTATTACCTTTGGTACGATGCAGGGCTTTAACCGTGAACAAATTGAAAAATTCTGCGGTGGGTGTTTAGCTTCTATTGCTGGGATTATGTTGATTGTAGGTGCTGGTGGTGGTTTTGGCGGCATTTTGCGTGACACTGGCATTTCTAATGAGATTGTTTCTACAGCGTTGAAGGCAAACCTGTCGCCGTTATTGTTAGGCTGGTTTGTTGCAGCACTGATTCGTTTGGCAACAGGATCGGCAACAGTGGCTATGGCTACAGCGTGTAGTATTGTCGCTCCAATTGCAGCTACGGCGGGTGTCGCTGTTAGGCCAGAACTTTTAGTACTTGCCACAGGTTCAGGTTCATTAGTTTTCTCACATGTAAATGACGCAGGATTCTGGTTAATCAAAGAATATTTCGGTATGACAGTAGGGCAGACGCTCAAGACTTGGTCTGTATTGGAAACGATCATTTCAGTGTTGGGTTTATCTTTCACGCTACTGCTTAGCACTATTTTATAATTAAAGGTGAGTAATCCATGATTGTGATTGCAATGGGTGTCTGTGGAACAGGTAAAACCCTAATCGGTGAATTGTTATCAGAGCGTTTGGCTTGTGAGTTCCTTGATGGTGATACGCTTCATTCAGCTGCAAATAAAAGTAAGATGAGTCAAGGCATTCCCTTAACTGATGAAGACCGCTTGCCATGGTTACAAGCAATTCGTCAGGTCATTGAAACCAAACAAAGAGACGGTGAAACAGCTGTATTTACATGTTCATCTTTAAAACGCATGTATCGCGATATTTTAAGAGGGCAGGACCAAAATGTTAAGTTTATCTACTTAAAAGGTTCTTATGAGTTATTACAGCAACGACTTGCAGAAAGATCAGGTCATTTTTTTGACCCAGCGTTGCTACAAACACAGCTAGACACATTAGAGGAACCTGATGTGAATGAAGCAATTGCTATTGATATTGCTCTCACACCAGAACAGATTATTGAACAAGTCATCCAGAAGCTAGGGGTGACTGATAGTGTGTGTCGGGGGTAAATTCATCTAGAAAGATTATCAACGCTTTAAGATATTCACCTTGTGGTTTACGGTTCAAGCAAGGTGAGTACGGATAATAATAGTGATATTGACCCGAATAAAACCTGATTACAGGGGTGAATTCGGGAATATATAAAAGACATACGAATAATAAGGTATTAAGAAGAATGAATCAGTTAAATAATCTACAGCTTAAATTCCCAGTAGTGGACGGTATTCCTGAAAGTGTGCGTCTACCATCTCAAATTCATCAGCGTGTCTCACTCGTGGATGGTGAGTTGAAGCTATGGGCGGGTGCAACCAAGAAAACATTATCTCCAATCTGGATTCAGCAGCCTGACGGTAGCCTAGAGCAAGTTGAACTTGGTAGTTATCCGGTCATGGGCGAAAAAGAAAGCGATGAAGCACTAGAGGCAGCGGTAAGGGCTTACAACAATGGTCGTGGCGAATGGCCCATGATGAAGGTTGGTGAGCGCATTGCCTGTATGCAAAAATTTATTCAGCGCATGGTGGAACAGCGAGATCTAATTATTAAGCTGATCATGTGGGAAATTGGCAAAAGCTTGGCGGATTCAGAGAAAGAATTTGACCGTACGATTACCTACATGCGTCAAACGATTGATGCCCTGAAAGATTTGGATAATGCCAACTCCCGCTTTGTAATTGCTGAAGGTACGATTGGACAAATCCGTCGTACTCCATTAGGCGTAGTGTTGTGTATGGGACCATACAACTACCCACTGAACGAAACCTTTGCAACTCTGATTCCAGCCATGCTAATGGGTAATACCATTATTTTTAAACCACCTCAATTTGGGACCTTATTGTTTGAACCGTTACTAGAAGCGTTCCGTGACTCATTTCCGAAAGGCGTGATCAATACGATTTATGCACCAGGTTCTCTAGTAGTGCCGCATTTGCTGGCATCTGGGCAAATTAATGTACTGGCACTCATTGGTTCTAGTAAAGTGGCTGATCACTTGAAGAAACAACATCCTAAATCTCACCGTCTGCGTGCGATTTTGGGGTTGGATGCGAAGAATGCAGCTATTATTCTGCCGGATGCCGACTTGGATCTAACAGTGAAAGAGTGTCTGTTGGGTGCATTGTCATTTAATGGTCAGCGTTGTACTGCGCTCAAAATGCTGATGGTACACCGCTCGATAGCCGATGAATTTGTTAACCGCTTAACGGCTGAGCTGGCCAAACTTAAAGTGGGTATGCCGTGGGAAAAAGGTGTATTTATCACCCCATTACCAGGTATGCACCGTACGGCCTACATGACTGACGTCATTGAAGATGCCGTGGCTAAAGGGGCTCAAGTAGTTAATCCGGAAGGGGGTGAATTCTGCAAAACGATGTTCTATCCAGCCGTAGTTTATCCAGTGACTGAAGGTATGAGGCTGTATCGTGAAGAACAGTTCGGTCCAGTGATACCAGTCTCTGTTTATGATGATATTGAAACTGTGCTGGAATATGTCACTACTTCTGATCATGGGCAGCAGGTGAGTATTTTTGGTAGTGACCCTGAGCAAATTGGTCATTTAGTTGATCCGTTGGTCCATCAGGTTTGCCGTGTAAACATCAATTGTCAATGTCAGCGTGGCCCTGATGTATTCCCGTTCGGTGGTCGTAAAGATTCTGCGGAAGGCACACTGTCTGTGCATGATGCGCTTCGAGCATTCTCTATCCGTTCCATGATTGCTGCTAAACAGACAGATGACAGCAAAGGCATGTTGGCCTCTATGGTGTCTGAACATTACTCTAAATTCGTGAATACTGACTTTATTTTCTAATAAATATTTGAATAAAAAAACCAGCCTACGGGCTGGTTTTTTTATAGTGACTCATAACTTGAATAATAAAAAACGCCTGAAATTGATCAGGCGTTTTTATTTGAACTCATAGATTTAATTATTGGCGAATTTGTCCGTCACCTAACACAATCCATTTTTGAGAAGTTAAGCCTTCTAAGCCAACTGGGCCGCGGGCATGGATTTTATCTGTAGAGATACCAATTTCTGCGCCTAAACCATATTCGAAACCATCAGCAAAACGAGTTGAAGCATTAATCACGACTGAACTTGAATCTACACGAGCTAAGAACTGACGAGCCAAAGTATAATTTTCAGTCACAATGGCATCAGTGTGATGTGAACCATATTTGTTGATATGGTCAATTGCTTCATCAATGCCGCTAACCACTTTAACAGCAAGAATTGGCCCTAAATATTCGGTATACCAATCTTCTTCTGTTGCAGGTTTTACAGAGGCACCCAAAATACGGCGTGTTTCTGGGCAGCCACGTAATTCAACTTGTTTTTCAGCATACAGTTCGGCAATGCGTGGTAAGAAAACGTCTGCAATTTTTTCATCAACAAGCAATGTTTCCATCGCATTACAAACACCGTAACGATGTGTTTTTGCATTTAATGTAATTGGTAAAGCTTTTTGCAAGTCTGCTTGTGCTTCAACAAATACATGGCAGTTACCATCAAGATGTTTAATCACCGGAATACGCGCTTCGTTGGTTACGCGCTCAATTAAGCTTTTACCGCCACGTGGAACGATTACATCTACATATTCAGCCATGGTGATGAGATGACCAACAGCTGCACGGTCAGAAGTTTCAATGACTTGTACTGAATGCTCAGGTAAACCAGCAACTTTTAAACCATGCTTAATTGCTTCTGCGATTGCTTTATTTGACTCGAGTGCTTCTGAACCACCACGTAAAATAATAGCATTGCCTGATTTAATCGCTAAAGATGCAGCTTCAAGTGTTACATTTGGACGTGATTCGTAAATCATACCCACTACGCCTAAAGGTACACGCATTTTTCCAATTTGAATGCCTGTGGGGCGATATGCAAGATCCGTAATTTCCCCAATTGGATCGACAAGCGCGATCACATCTTTTAAACCTTGCAACATCCCTTTAAAGCGTGCGGGCGTAAGCTCAAGACGATCAAGTAAGGCGCTGTCGAGCTGGTTGCTACGACCTTTATCCATGTCGATTTGATTCGCCGCCAAGATTGCTGCTTGATTATTTTCCAAAGCAGTATAAATAGCAGAGAGTGCATGATTTTTTAGTGAGGTAGAAGCACTTGTTAAGACGCGTGAGGCCTCGCGTGCTTGTTGCCCAACTTTTTGCATATATTGTTCAATTGAATCTTGCATAGCATTTTTTAATCATTTACCAATGAGTAAGATAGTAGCAGTCAAATGCGGAACAATGAATGGCTTTTTTTGAAAAATGTGACCGCCATAAAAAAACATTTAAATATTTTGCAAACTATTAGCGACTTAAACAAGATGAGCGGTCATTTCAGCGATTGCGTATATTTCAGACAATTGTTTAGAATGTTATTGTGCAATACAAACTAATACAAATTTTAAAGTTTTGTGCATAAAAGATTACGTGTTCAAGAAGGAACTCTTGCAGCATAAAAAAATTACAGCAAGGAGGAAGCAAGGATATGAATTCCATTATTCAAATGGATTCGGAGATCAACCAAGCTTATGCCGGTTTTGGCTTTTTCGATATCTACCATAGAGATAGTTTTAAACAACCTGCTCGTACAACATGGATTGACGGTTGGAAAATTGAATATATGGCAATTGCCGATCCTAAAACGATTCACAAAACGCCGATTGTGATTGTTGGTGGTGCTTTCCAGAATTTTAATTCTTATAAATATTGTGTTGAACAATTGTTTGAAAGTGGTCCGGTTATTTTAATTGATTTACCTTCGATGGGTGCAAATCAGCAAATTACCAATCGCGATACAGGAGTATCTGCGGGTACTTTAGAACTTCCTGATTTATCTGAAATGTTAGGACGTTGGTTAGATATCGTTGGAATACAAAAAGTTTCTGTAATGGGAATGTCTTTAGGTTCCGTGATTGCCTCTTGTTTTGCCTATCAGCGCCCTGACCTGATGGATCGTATGATCTTGATGGGAGTTATGCAAAAGACTCGTAAAAGTTGGCGAATGATTTTGGAAGAGTCTCTCAAACTCATGCAAGAAAACCGCATGGAAGAGTTTGGGCAAGCTGTTATTTTGTATTTAGTTAATCATGCAAAATTAGATAAAACTCGTATGTCACCAACCGCTAAAAAGTTATTTTTTAGACAAATGGCCGAGTTTACGGGGACTGAGCGGGAACGTTATGAAATTAACTGTAACCGCCTTTTGCGGTTAACAGATGTACCTATTCCAGAGTGTAAAACGCTAGTTGCAGCAGGGCAATACGACAGTTTTACTCTGCCTCATGAAAATGCCAATTTTGCTTTGCAATGTCCTGATATGGAATTTGCACTTATTGCAAACGCTGATCATGTACCGCAGCTCCAGCGTCGTAAAGAAACCATGAGTTTGTTCACTTCATTCTTGAAGGGTGAATCTATCCAAAATCTGGATGGGATTATTCCTATGACACGTGAACAAATGCAAAACATGGAGCGCCGTGGTGAAGAGCGAGTTCCAGTTTTGCAACCGAACACTCAACTGAGCCACCGTGAATGTAAAACAGAAGTGCCAGTGATGATTGTTGACGTGACTTTCTTTGGGATGTATTTAAAAATGGATGATGTTTCGCAGCTTGATTTTGTGAATGATCATCCACGTGATTTGGCACTTCATTTAGAAGATGAAGAAGGTCGTTTTGCAATTGAGTGTTTAATCTTTGAAGCTACTGAACAAGGAATACGTGCTTTATTTAAACATGGTAGTTTTGAGCTTGCTGATCGGTTAAGCCGTTTTATTGCTCGTCAAAAACAAGCAGCTTAATAATATAGTTATAGATGGAAGCTCGTTTATGTCGAGCTTCCATTTTTTATATTTATTATTTTATTTGAGCGTGAATAATCCAAACTAAGTCGCCTAAATGCTCTTCATGGTTATCTTGAGAAACTTGCCCAAAGAATATTTGTGGCTGTTCAATAGTAATCTGCTCAAACTCTGTATCTTTAAAAAAGTCTTTAACTTCTTGTGGACTTTTGAAATGAAAACTAAATGAACTGCGAGACATGAGTTTAAGTAACTTACTACTATTCCAAATAATACTAGCGAGTTTGTTTTTAATGGGTTCAGGATATAAGTCTGTTAAATAGTGAAACTTTTTAAAAGTAGCCCCATAGTGGCCAGTCGATTGAATCAGCTGTTTTAGTAAATCTTTATCAAAATAATTAATTAAACCTTCACTAATTACAACCAATGGGCGATTAGGGTCAAATACTTCAAATGCTTGTGCAAAAGCTTCTGTAAATAAATCAACTGATAAGATTTCAGGTGCATTTTTTTCAATTTGCTGTAACGCATTTTGTTTGGTTTGTGCCATATCGGGCAAATCAAGCTCCCGATAGGTAATCGAAGGGTAATGCTGTCTAAACCACCAGCCACGTGGAGACAGGCCACATGCTATTTCTAGAACTTGTAAATCAGGACTTTCTTGAATGAGTTGTTCTAAATGATGGTCAAGCATGGTGTGGCGTTGTTTGAGCGTAGTGCGCATACTACCGCCCACATATTTCTCTGCCCATGATTCTATTGGATGAACCAAATAAGCTAGTGATTTGCCTTTGGTTGTGGCAAGTGCTTCATGAGAGATCCCCATTTGATACCAGATATAGCCTGTATAGTGGGCTGTAAAAGAGATATGGCGGTGTTTTGAAAGTTGTTGTGTCATTCGTCCTGAACTCGATTTATTGTTTTTGTGTGGTTTGACTGATGATCAAGATCATCAGTCAAATATAGGTTTAACTCAATTTAGATCGAATTTTTAAACTCTTCAATGGCTGTTTTGACAGCTTGCCACTCATTTCCAAGCGATAAAGTTTCACCAATCTGAATTTGTGGAATTTGGCCACGCATGCGTTCTAAACGCTGTTGATTTGGCAGTGCTAAGTTTGTAATACCTTCGAGCGCTGTACAGGCTGCACTACGGTCATTACATACCAGCCCCATGTCACACCCAGCCGCTAGAGCAGCCTGAATACGAGCATCTGCGCCACCTGCGACACATGCAGCCTGCATGCTTAAGTCATCAGAGAAAAGTACACCATTAAAATTCAAACGCTTGCGTAGAACTTCTTGAATCCAGAAAGGTGAAAAACCTGCTGGATTTGGATCAACTTGATCATAAATCACATGTGCTGGCATGAGCGCATCTAGCTGAGGCATAAGCTTAATGAAGCTTTGCATATCGTGGTTGTAAATTTCGTCATAGCTACGGCTGTCGATTGCAGCAGCAACATGAGAGTCTGCTTTCACAGAACCGTGGCCTGGGAAATGTTTGCCCGTATTTGCCATTCCTGCTTTTTTCATGCCTTGCATAAATGCGCCTGCAAGTGGGGCAATATCTTCAATATTTTTAGAGAAGCCACGGTCGCCAATCACGTCACTAATTGCATTCAGATCTAGAACTGGTGCAAAACTAAAATCGATACCAACAGCCAAGACTTCTGTTGCCATTAACCAACCGCACTGTTCAGCCAGCTCAAGTGCTTTTTGAGGTTGAGTTAAATATAACTCCCCAAAACGACCCATGGCTGGTAATAAGGTAAAACCTGATCTTAGGCGCTGAACTCGGCCACCTTCTTGGTCAACAGCAATCAAAATATCTGGGCGAATTTGACGCATATGGTCGGTTAAAGCACGTACTTGTTGTGGAGATTCAATATTTCGTGCAAATAAAATCATGCCACCGACTTGCGGAGCGCGTAATAGTTCAATATCTTCTTGAGTAAGTTCTGTGCCGGCGATGTCCAGCATCAATGCGCCAATCATATTGGTTCCATTTGAATTTTGATTGAAAAACAATAAGCGAATTTTGCAATGTTTTGCTACATTTTGTCAGTACAGAATATGATAAAACTACACGGTATAAACAATTTAGTTGGTTAAGATTTTGAATCTGCTTAGTTCATATCGAAAACAGAGCGTGTAAGATAGGAACACCCAAGGAAGTATTAAAAATTTATGAAACTTCAAACTATAGCTTGTGCAGTAGCGATCGCGACTGGCGGTTTATTCTTCTCTCATACGATGAATGAAGCGAGAGCGGCAACCAATACTGCTGCGGTTTCTCAATCAATCCAGCCAACGCAAGAACAGGCTTTGGTGGCTCGCCAACTGGCAACTTTAGTTGATCGTCAACATTATTTAAATATGCGTCTGGATGCGACCACATCAAATCGTATTCTGGATATGTATTTAGATAGCCTTGATCCAGATCACTCATTATTTCTAGATTCTGAAGTTCAAAATTATAAAAAACTATATGGTTCAAATTTTGGTGCTTCATTAAAAGCGGGGAATTTAACTGGACCGTTTGCAATTCATCAGCAATATCGTGAACGCTTAAAACAATTTTATGAGTTCATGTTAGCTGAGTTAAAACAACAGCAAAATTTAAAGCAGCCTAATAGTTATATTGAAGTTGATCGTGAAAAAGCGCCGTATTTTAAAACGACTGCTGAGCAACAAAATCACTGGCGTAAAATGCTGGTTTCTCAGTTAATTAATTTAACGATTAGCCGTGAAGAAGAGCAGGCGAAACAAAAAGCGCTTAAAGAAAATCCTTCACTTGCTGATGGTCAGGACTTAACTGGCCCAGAAGATTTAACGCCAGCTCAAACGTTAACTAAACGTTATACGCGTCAGCTTGAAAGAATTAGTCGTGTGAAAAGCGATGACGTCTTGGACAAAACATTAAATGCAATGTTGGCGACCTATGATCCACATAGTAACTATTACCCGCCAATTGATGCGATCGAACTGAATCGCCAAACTACCTTGCAACTTGAAGGTATTGGTGTGTCGATTCGTCCAGAACGTGGCAACGAAGATTACACCAAGATTGAAACCATTGTAGAGGGTGGTCCTGCAAGTAAGTCTGGCCAAGTGAAATCAGGAGATCGAATCATTGGTGTCGCCCAAGAAGGCGAGAAAATGGTTGATGTAATCGGTTGGACAAGTTCTGAAATTGTTGGGCTTATTCGTGGTAAACGCGGAACAAAAGTCACATTAAAACTTCTTGGTGCTGGTGCATCAATGAGTCAGGCACGTAATGTGACTTTAGTACGTGATGTTATTCAAGAAGAAGATGCTGGTGTTCGTTCGCGCACAGTTGAAGTGACACGTGATGGCAAAAAGCATGTGTTGGGCGTAATTGAAATTCCATCATTCTATTTTGACTATCGTTCACGTCGTGCGGGTCAACAATACCGTTCAGTTTCTGAAGATACTGCAAATGCTTTCGAAGCACTAAAAGCGAAGAAAGTAGAAGGTATTATTATTGACTTACGTAATGACCCAGGTGGCTCATTAGAAGAAGTTGCACGTATGTTGGGGCAGGTGATTAAGTCTGGCCCGGTAGTACAAATTCGTGATGGCAATGGCAACGTAAGCGTGTTTGAAGATAACGATGGCGGCCAGCAAATCTATACAGGCCCACTCGCGGTATTGGTGAACTTGGCATCTGCATCGGCAAGTGAGATTTACTCTGCTGCAATTCAAGATTATGAGCGCGGTATTATTATTGGTAGTACAACCACTGGTAAGGGTACAGCTCAGGTACAACTTGATACTCTTGCATATGGTCAAGCGACTTTAACTCAGCGTAAGTTCTATCGTATTACTGGTGGTAGCACACAAAATAAAGGTGTAGTGCCAGACATTAAACTCGTCGATATCTATAACGAAGAGTTTGGTGAGCGTAAATCGAAGAATGCGTTGAAGTGGGACACAATTCCTACTGCACCATTTAAACGTGAAGGTTCTGTTCAGCCTTATGTGACAAAGTTGTCCCAATTCTCTGAACAACGTGTTGGCAATGACGCTCAGTTTAAATATCTAAATAAACGTACTGCGATTGCTAAGGTGACGAGTGATCAAAAACAAGTAGTACTTGATATTGATAAGCGCCGTGCTGAATTACTTGGCTTAGAGAAACAAACTTTAGATGCAGAAAATGAACGCCGTGCTGCAACGGGTCAAAAGCCTTTTGCAAACTGGGAAAGCTATCAAGCTTCATTAGATGCTCTAGCTGAATCTCGCGCTAAAATGAAAGCATCGCAACGTCCAGCGTTACCAGAAGAAGAAACTTTTGTGACTGAAGCTGCTAATGTACTCATGGATTATGCAAAATTGCAAAATCGCTAAGAGTTACTAGAATTTAAGAAAAAGCATGCTGTCATCAGTGTGCTTTTTTTATTTTTCATGTCAGTAAACTGTCATGCATTTATCATCAAAATGTCAAAAAAACTGCTTAATCTTTAAGCATGAAAATAAATACATTGATGGATGGCGCTATGCAAAGTTCATATGCGACAGCACTATTAAAACAACAGCAACTTCCTGAAAGCTTCCAATTCTTTTTTAAACAAAAGCAGCAGCTATCTAATGCACATTCATTGCATGATTTGGTGCGTCCACGTTTAAAAATTGCGATTGTAACGGAAACTTGGCCACCCGAAATCAATGGTGTGGCACTATCATTATTACAGTTATGTCAAGGTTTACAAAAACAGGGGCATAAGATTTTACTGATTCGCCCCGAGCAAAAAGCGAAATGTCATGACTTTATGCCAGAGCAAGAATGTCTGGTGATGTCGCAGGCGATTCCAAAATATCCAACTTTACAATTTGGTTGGCCACAATATTTAAAAGTATCGAAAGCTTTTGAAAAGTTTGTGCCAGATGTTGTGCACATCGTGACTGAAGGGCCGTTAGGTTTAACCGCCATGCAGGCTGCTAAGGCAAAAGCTATTCCTGTTTCGAGCGGCTTTCATTCGCCATTTCAAGACTTTAGTCGTTTCTTCGATTTGGCTTTTTTAGTCAAACCGATTCAAAAATACCTGTGCTGGTTTCACAATAACACTCAAGTAACTTGTGTGCCGAGTAAAGATACTCAAGAAGCATTACGCGGTTTTGGTATTACTTGTCCACTGGTTGTTGTTGGGCGTGGCGTAGATACAACCAGATTTTCACCGAAGCATCGCTCTGAAAATTTGCGAAAACAATGGGATGCTGATGAGAATACTCGCGTTATGCTTTATGTGGGGCGCTTGTCTCCCGAAAAAGAAGTGCAAGTTCTCATTGAAAGTTATGCGAACCTGCAAACCATTCAGCCACATAAAACTAAATTAGTAATTGTAGGAGATGGCCCAGATTTTGCTCGTTTAAAGTCACTACCTGAAGCGAAGGGTGTTATCTTTACCGGAAGTCTGAGAGGTCAAGATTTGGCGGCTGCCTATGCGAGTGCAGATGTATTCGTATTTGCGAGTCAAGTTGAAACGTTTGGTAACGTAGTTTTAGAGGCAATGGCAAGCGGTTTACCAGTTATAGCGTATGATTATGCATGTGCACATCAATACTTAACACATGGTGTGAATGGATGGTTAAGCCCACTTGGACAAAAAAACCACTTTATACAACAAATTTATCAGCTTCCTTCAGTACAACAACTTAGAGAAATGGGCGTACAAGCCTGTCATAAAGTACAGCAAAGCGGTTGGCAACTTCCGGTTCAGCAATTGGAGCAGGCATTTTATCAGGTAGTGAAGGAGCCCTCGTTGGACTTCACCTAAGTATCCTAAGATAGGAGAATGACCATGAAATTTAAGAATGCAAAAATAAAAATACTCGATTTAGATTTGAGAGGCTGTTTATATCTGAACAATTTCTCTCACTCACAACGTGTTGCCCTTTTTTTCAAAATTATCAGTCGTGTTGGTGATGGTCCATTTTGGTATCTAATGCTGGCAATCGTGTGGGGTATGCAAGGCATTACCTATAGCTTGCAAATCATCTACTTGTTGCTAGGTGGTTCTGTTGGCACAGCAATCTATAAATTTTTAAAACATAAAACAACGCGGCCACGTCCTTATCAGGTGCATCAGGTAATTGTACTTGGTGAAAGACCGCTTGATCACTTTAGTTTTCCATCAGGTCACACGCTGCATGCGGTTATGGTGACAATTGTATTGGGTTACATCCAGCCAGTTTTGCTTGCTGCCATGTTCCCATTTATGGTGCTTGTCGCTTTGTCTCGTATGGTACTGGGTCTTCATTACCCAAGTGATGTGATTGTTGGTGCGCTAATTGGTGCAGCGGTCGCGGCTACGATTATTTTTGTGGCGCCATTATTGAACATCGCTTTATAAGCATCGGTAATTTTTATCAGCTTAAGCTATCGATTAGGTTTGTGGATTTGCTAAAGTACACAGTTCTTGATTTAGCAGATTAAACAGATAGGAGCCGCTATGGGCTTACGTTGGACAGATACGATTGATATTGCCATTGAATTGTCAGAAGCACATCCAGAAGTTGATCCGCAATGGATCCGTTTTACCGATTTGCATGCATGGGTGTGCGCATTGCCAGACTTCAGTGATGACCCAAATAAATCGACAGAAGGATTGCTAGAAGGCATTCAGATGGCCTGGATAGACGAAGTTCGCTAAAAACAGTAGAAAAAATCGCAACTTTTACACATTCAAAGCTGATTATTGCCTATGACATCGGTATAATGCGGCAAATTTTTTAAAGTTTAAATCTTAAAATAAAGGAGCCACTCATGGCTATTGAACGTACTTTGTCTATCGTAAAACCTGATGCAGTGTCTAAAAACCACATCGGTGAAATTTTTGCTCGTTTTGAAAAAGCGGGTTTAAAAATTGTTGCGACTAAAATGAAACACCTTTCTCAAGCTGATGCTGAAGGTTTCTATGCTGAGCATAAAGAACGCGGTTTCTTTGGTGACTTAGTTGCATTCATGACTTCTGGTCCAGTTGTAGTATCTGTTCTTGAAGGCGAAAATGCAGTTCTTGCACACCGTGAAATCTTAGGTGCTACAAACCCTAAAGAAGCGGCTCCTGGTACGATTCGTGCTGACTTCGCTGTAAGCATCGACGAAAACGCTGCTCACGGTTCTGACTCAGTTGCTTCTGCAGAGCGTGAAATTGCTTACTTCTTTGCTGACAACGAGATCTGCCCACGCACTCGTTAATCGAAAGCATTCAAACCAGATAAGTGGTATACTACTTATCTGGTTTTTTTATTCTCTTAAGAGAATATTGTTTGATTCTTGAACAATATCTTCAGTTTTTTTGACATGGTTTAGGTAAATACACATGAGCTCTGCAGTGGTCGTTTCATCTGAAAATCTTGATGGACAGCAGCAATCTTCGTCCACGCCGGTAATCCCTGCTGCCGAAAATAAAGTGAATTTACTCGGCATGTCTCGTCCTGAGTTAGAAAAATTCTTTGAAGATATTGGTGAGAAGAAGTTTCGTGCCGGACAGGTCATGAAATGGATACATCAATACTTTGTTACTGACTTTGCTGAAATGACCAATATTTCAGGCAAACTACGTGCGAAGCTTGAGCAGATTTGTGAAATTAAAGCACCTGAAGTGGTTCATCGTCATTATTCAAAAGATGGTACACGTAAGTGGGTGTTTCGCGTAGGTGAGGGTGCAGGTTCTTTGGTTGAAACTGTATTAATTCCTGCCGAAGATAAAACTGGATTACGTAAAACACTTTGTATTTCCTCTCAAGTGGGCTGTGCATTAGATTGCTCATTTTGTTCAACAGGCAAACAAGGTTTCCAACGTGATTTAACGCCAGATGAAATTATTGGGCAACTCTGGATGGCAAACTATTCTTATATGGAAGAAGTGCCAGTTGCTGAGCGTGAGCGTTCAGTGACCAATGTCGTGATGATGGGCATGGGTGAGCCATTGCTCAACTATGATGCTGTATTAAGCTCAATGCAGATTATGCTTGATGACTTTGCTTATGGCATGTCAAAACGTCGTGTGACTTTATCGACATCGGGTGTTGTACCGAAAATTGACCAGCTTGCAAAAGACATTGATGTCGCTTTAGCCATTTCTTTACATGCGCCAAACGATGAATTACGTAATGAGCTTGTGCCAATTAATAAAAAATATCCATTGGCTCAGTTAATTGCAGCATGTCAGCGCTATATTGCCAAAGATGGTAATGAAAGTACGCGTAAACATGTGACCATCGAATATGTGATGTTAGAGGGCGTAAATGATCAGCCTGAACATGCACAGCAAATGATTAAGTTATTAAAAAATTTACCAAGTAAAATTAACTTGATCCCATTTAACCCATTCCCGCATGCGCCATATGGTCGCTCAAGCCGAAATCGTATTATCTCGTTCCAAAAAACTTTGTCTGATGCGGGATTTGTGTGTACGATTCGTCAAACACGTGGTGATGATATTGATGCTGCATGTGGACAGCTAGTGGGTCAGGTGGCTGATAGAACCCGCCGTGCTGAACAGTGGCAGAAAAAAGTAACACAGCGTCAAGAGATTTTGCGTACACAAGGATAAATTGAGGGCAGGCTTTGAGTATTCCAAAGTTGAAAACGGTCTTATGTATGGGGATTGCAGTTGCATTTCTGGCAAGTGGTTGCCAGACAACGCATACGCAAAAAAAAGACCCAGAGAAAGCGGTAAAGGTGCGTACACAACTTGCTGCTGAACATATCCGTTCGGGTGACTTGGACTCAGCAAAGCGAGCTCTTGATCAAGCTTTAAGTGTAGATAGTCGCGATGCTACTGCAAATATGATGATGGGTATTTTGCTACAGCAAGAAGGTAGCAAACCCAATTTAGAAAAAGCAGAACATTATTTTAAACGAGCAATTTCATCTGAACCGGATAATGCTCAAGCACATAATAATTATGGTACTTATTTATATCAAATGGAGCGTTATAATGAGGCTGTTGAGCAATTTCGTATTGCTGGCGCAACATTAGGTTATGACCAACGCTATCAGGCATTAGAAAATCTGGGGCGTATTTATTTAAAATTGGGTGATGTTGCGAATGCTGAAAAAACATTCAAACAAGCACTCCTTGCTAACCGCGACTCTTATATTTCAATGTTAGAGTTAGCGGAAATTTTTTATTTGCAGCAGCAGATTCCGGCTGCTACACAAATGTATGAGCAATATGTTCGTACAGTGGGGCAGAAAAATCAGGGTGCAAGAGCACTTTGGATTGGTGTAAGAGTGGCTCGAGCCAATGCGGATAAAATGGGAATGCAAGTGTTAGTAAACCAGTTACGTGCCTTGTTCCCGGAAAGTCCAGAATATCAACGTTATTTGCAATTACAGTATAGTACTGAGGCCGTATGGAAATAAATCCTAATTCACAGCAGCCAACTGGCTCAAGCTTACCGACTTCTGCTTTAGGAAATATTCAACGTCCTGGTGAGTATTTACGTCAAATTCGAGTTGCTCAGAATAAAGAGTTAGGGCAAGTTTCTTCAGATTTAAATATGCCGGTTAAGACCTTGACCGCTTTAGAGCAAGATGACTATAAATCATTGCCGGAAGCGACTTTCATTAAGGGTTATTACCGTTCATATGCAAAATATTTAAATACGGACGCGACCGCAATTATTCAGCGTTTCGATGAGATTTATGCAAATGATACTGGGCTGTTACCAAATCATGCCTTAAATAATTCACCAATTAAAATCATGGGTAAACTCCCGGGTTCTAATAGTGATCGTAATAAGAAATGGTTAAAGCGCGCACTTCTTGCTGTTGTAATTCTCGCTGTTGTGTCATTGCTTGTTATGGGTGTCCAAAAATGGACTTCAAAGAAAGAAGATGCTGATTTATCTAGAGTAAATCAATCGAATGTTGAAGTTTTACCTATGCAAGGAGCTACCACCTCAACAGTGGGTGATCAATTGGTGTTAAACTTTAACCGACCAACTTCTGTTCATATTGTTGATGCAACAGGTAAAGTTTTGGCGACAGGTCGTCAGTCATCAACTTTAAGTTTAAATGGTGAGTCTCCATTTCAGATTCGTCTTGATGATGCAACGGCTGTGTCATTAAGTCTAAACCAAGAACAGATTTCATTGTCTCCATATACGGTAAACGGTAAAGCAGAATTCCGTTTATCCCGCTAATACCATGAGTTGAGCGATACAATGATAGAGAACCCAATTAAACGTCGACCAACACGTAAAATCCGTGTTGGTTCGGTGTATGTCGGTGGCGATGCACCTATTAGTGTGCAAAGTATGACAAATACCGAAACTTGCGATGTCGATGCAACCGTTGCTCAAATCGAGCGTTGCGTTGATGCAGGTGCTGATATTATGCGTGTTTCGGTCCCATCTATGGAGGCTGCTGAGGCATTTGGTGCGATCCGTAAACGTGTTTCAGTTCCATTGGTGGCTGATATTCACTTTGACCATAGAATTGCTCTGGCAGTTGCAGACTATGGTGCAGACTGTTTACGTATTAACCCAGGTAATATCGGCTCAGATCAGAAAGTGCGTGAAGTTGTTGCTGCGGCACGTCATCATGGCATTTCTATGCGTATTGGGGTCAATGCGGGTTCTTTAGAAAAAGATTTACAAAAGAAATATGGCGAGCCTACAGGTGAGGCGTTGCTTGAGTCAGCACTACGTCATATTGATATTTTAGACCGCCTTGATTTTCATGAGTTTAAAGTTAGCGTAAAAGCCTCAAATGTGTTTTTAACCATGGATGCTTACCGCTTGCTTTCTCAGCAAATTGATAATCCATTACACCTTGGCGTTACCGAAGCAGGTATTTACCGTACGGGTACTGTGAAATCAGCGATTGCCCTTGGCGGATTATTGATGGAAGGTATTGGCGATACGATGCGTATTTCGCTTGCTGCCGAACCGGAAGATGAAATCAAGATTGGTTTTGATATCTTAAAATCGCTTGGTCTACGCTCTAACGGCATTAACTTTATTGCTTGCCCAAGTTGCTCTCGCCAAGAATTTAATGTTATTCAGGTAATGCAAGCATTGGAAGAGCGTCTAGAAGATATTCGTACTCCAATGGATGTGTCAGTGATTGGTTGTAAGGTAAATGGCCCGGGTGAAGCAAAAGAAGCTGATATCGGGGTTGTCGGGGCAGCGCCTCGCTCATTGGTTTATCGTAATGGTGAAAAAAGCCATTTAATCGATACCGATCAATTGGTTGATGAAATCGAAACTATGGTTCGTCAACGTGTCCAAGAGCTTGAAGAAGCTAAATCTAAAGAAATTATTCGTAGTTCATCATGAGTTCAATCGTCGCAATCAAAGGTTTTAATGACATCTTGCCAACGCAAACAGTAGCGTGGAGACGTCTCGAGCAACATTTAGCATCTTTAATGGATGCTTATGGATATCAACAAATTCGTTTGCCGATCGTTGAACAAACGGGTTTGTTTAAACGTGCTATTGGTGATGCTACCGATATTGTTGAAAAAGAAATGTATACCTTTTTTGACAAAGGCAATCCACCAGAGTCATTAACCTTACGCCCGGAAGGTACAGCAGGTTGTGTTCGTGCATTGGTTGAACATAATTTGTTGCGCGGTGCTACGCCACGTGTGTGGTATATGGGACCTATGTTCCGTTATGAGAAGCCACAAAAAGGACGTTACCGCCAGTTCCACCAGTTTGGCGTGGAAACTTTCGGTGTTGCGACTCCTGATATCGATGCTGAATTGATTATGTTGACCGCTCGTTTATGGAAACGTATGGGCGTTGCTGATAAGGTTCAGCTTGAGTTAAATACTTTGGGCGAAACTGATGAGCGTACAGAGTATCGTAATGCTTTAGTTGCGTTTTTAAACGAGCATAAAGATGCGTTGGATGAAGACTCACAGCGTCGTTTAACAACGAATCCATTACGTATTTTGGATTCTAAAATTGAATCTACTCAGAAAATTTTAGAAAATGCACCGAAATTACATGACTTCTTGAAAGAAGAAAGCTTGGATCATTTTAAGCAGTTACAAGATTATTTGACTGCTGCTGGCATCCAATTTGTCATTAATCAAAAATTGGTGCGTGGTCTAGACTATTACAACAAAACCGTTTTTGAATGGACAACAACTGCACTTGGTTCGCAAGGTACTGTATGTGCTGGCGGTCGCTACGACGGTTTAGTTGGTCAGCTAAAAGGTAAGGCCGATCAATCTGTACCTGCTGTTGGTTTTGCGATGGGTATGGAGCGTTTATTGCTTCTACTTGAGCAGGTTGAACAGGCTCAAGTTATACGTGATTGTGAAGTCTTCTTGGTTGCAGAACCTGCTTATCAAACTAAAGCTTTGATTTTAGCGGAGCAATTACGTGACCAGTTAGAAGCTGCAAATAGCAGTATTCGAATCAAAACAGGTTCACAAGGCAGTATGAAGAGTCAGATGAAAAAAGCTGATCAGGCTGGGGCTGTTTACGCCATGATTTTAGGTGAGCGTGAATGGGAAGCACAGCAGCTTGCTATCAAAGAGTTAGCAACAGCTGAGCAGTCACAAGTTGCGCTGGCTGAGCTTGTACCATTCTTAATCGAAAAATTTACAAAATAAACTGAAACATCTGGAAAAGGACAATCACATGAGTGTAAGTGATGAAGAACAATTCGACAGCTTAAAGTCGTTCGCCAAAAAATATGGTTCTGCCATGATTAGCGGGATTCTCATTGCATTGATTGCCTTTTTTGGGTGGGAATATTGGCAAAAAAGAAATCTTGCGAGCAGCCAGACAGAAACTGCAAAAGTACAGCAGTTAATGGATGAGGCAAATGCAAGTGCTGATAATCCTAATGCTTTAACTTCGGTCACTGCATCGGCAGATAAAATCGTAAAAGATGATATCGATTCTGTTCAGGCGATACAGACTCAGTTTGTATTAGCAAAATTAGCCTATGAAAAACAAGACTATGCTGCTGCTGAAAAAGCATTGAAGAAAGTCGAAAATTCAAAAGTAAAAGATGAAGGTTTGATTCAGGTTGTAAAATTGCGTTTAGCAGATGCACAATTGGCGCAAAACAAATATGATGAAGCACTAAAAACCTTGTCTGGTAACGTCGATCCTGCATTTAAAGCAACAGTAGAAGAGTTACGTGGTGATATCTTTGTTGCCAAGAAAGATATTGATTCTGCTAAAAAAGCGTATCAGGCAGCATGGGATTCGTTACTGGAACGTAAACAAGAACGACAAATTTTACAAATTAAACTCGAAAGTGTTGGCGTTTTAGTTGAAGATCCACAGATTGAGCGCCCAATTTTGGAAACACAGGTGGAAGAGTCTTAATGAATCAGAAATTCAAACTGCCTTTGGCAATTGCAATCGCATCAGCTGTACTGGTGGGATGTTCTAGCAACAAAGTAAAAGAAGCAAAACCAAATCCACTACCGAAATTGACTGAGTCGAAAAAGACTCTAGTACCCGTGTTTTCGCGCAGTGTTTCTTCTACTGATAAGGCAGATCCGTTACGTTTGCAGCTTGACGCAAGTGAGGGCGTGGTCTTTACGCTTGACCCAAAAGGTGAAGTCGCTGCATATCGTGGTAAGCAGCGTCTTTGGGAGAAAAAAGTCAGCAAATTAGGCTTGAGCTCTGGTGTTGAAGCTGCTGAAGGAATTGTTGTTGTTGGTAATAGTAAAGGTCAACTTTTTGCTTTAGATCAGGCAACAGGTGAACAAAAGTGGACTGCGCAGTTATCTGGTGCACTATTAAGTCCTTCTTTAGTTCAGTCTGGACGCGTTATTACCATTGCTAATGATGGTACTGTATTTGCGCATGATGCTGCTTCAGGCCAACAAGTTTGGGCTTATAAATTACCAAATGTCCAATTTAGTTTACGTGGTCAGGCCTCACCGGTGAGTCTTGACCCGCGTACCGTATTAATCGCATCTGCGAATGCGTATGTTTATGCAATTGATACGATTAGTGGTATTCCACGTTTCCAACGCCGTGTTGCAGTAAGTGAAGGCCGTTCTGATATTCAACGTTTGATTGATATCGATGGTGATCCTACTGTTGCTGGACAGTTTATGGTAACGACTAGTTTCCAAGGGCAAGTGACTGTAACTGATCTAGCTTCGCAACGTGTAGTTTGGAGTGAAGACTCAAGCAGCACGAAGCGTCCAGAAGTTTATGACAATAAAGTATTTGTTTCATCAACTGATGGTAAGTTAACTGCTTATGATTTAACGACAGGCGAACAAGTTTGGCAAAATGATAGTTTATTAAACCGTCATTTAAGTAACCCTGTTGTGTTGGGATCGGATCTTATTGTGGGTGATTTAGATGGCGTATTACATCTTGTTGATCCTGCAACAGGTAAGTTGATTGGTCGTTCAAAAACAAGTGGGGAGGTCAATACATTACGTGTTATTGAGAACCAACTTTACGTTTCGACCAGAAAAGGCGATTTAAGTATTTGGCAGAATCGTTAATTTCGTTTGCTTGTGCTAAAATAGCCGCTTAACAAATTACGCTGTTAAAAAAATATCGGGGTGTTTGAATTAAATCAGTTCAAAGCCCCGTCTTTTATTATGGTCATATCTGACCTTAAAATATATCTCCTGTATTGTTTCTAATGCTCATGCCATGAGATATGGCTGGTCTTGAATTAAGGTTATTGTATGAAACCCGTTATTGCGCTCATTGGTCGTCCGAATGTCGGAAAATCAACGTTATTTAACCAGATTACCAAGAGTCGTGATGCACTTGTAGCCGACTTCGCGGGTCTGACTCGTGACCGTAAATATGGTGATGCGACTTATCAAAATAAGTCTTTCATTGTTGTTGATACTGGCGGTATCGGTGAGAGTGAAGGCGGTATCGATAACTACATGGCCGAGCAGTCAAAAACAGCGATCAATGAAGCAGATATTATTATTTTTGTGGTTGACGCTCGTGCGGGATTGTTAGCTTCTGATGAGCAAATTGCTCGTGAACTACGTACTTTAGGCAAGAAAATTTATCTTGTTGCGAACAAGGTAGATGGTGTTCATGCTGAAGCAGCTTTGGTTGAGTTCTACAAACTTGGTATGGGTGAACCATTACAAGTTGCCGCTAGCCATGGTCGTGGCGTACAGCAAATGCTGGAAGATGTACTTGCGGAAGTTCCAGAAGATGAAAATCCTGAAGAACATGACAAAGATACTGGCTTACGTTTAGCAATTATTGGTCGTCCTAACGTTGGTAAGTCAACACTGGTCAACCGTTTGCTTGGTGAAGACCGTGTGGTGGCATTTGACCAACCAGGTACAACTCGTGACTCGATTTACATTCCTTTTGAGCGTGAAGGTCGTAAATACACTTTAATTGATACAGCAGGTGTGCGTCGTAAAGGTAAGGTTGATGAAATGATTGAGAAGTTCTCAATTGTTAAAACTTTGCAAGCCATGAAAGATGCACATGTTGTCGTAGTTGTAGTCGATGCGCGTGAAGGTATTGTTGAGCAAGACTTGCATTTAATTGGCTATGCGCTTGAAGCTGGTCGTGCCATGGTTATTGCCATCAACAAATGGGATAACATGTCTGAATACGACCGCAAGCAGTGTAAGCTTGATGTTGAACGTCGTTTTGACTTTATTCCATGGGCAAAAATCCATTTAATTTCTGCTTTACATGGAACTGGGGTGGGTGATTTATATCCTTCTATCCACCGTGCTTATGAGTCTGCGAACTTAAAAGTATCACCAGCTAAATTGACTCAAATTTTGAGTGATGCGACAGAAGCTCATCAACCGCCAATGATTAGCGGTCGTCGTATTAAAATGCGTTATGCGCATATGGGTGGACAGAACCCACCAACTATTGTGATCCACGGTAATAAGGTTGATAAGACACCTGCTGATTATCGTCGTTACTTGGAAAACGTATTCCGTAAAGTATATAAACTTGAAGGTACGCCAGTTCGTATTGACTTTAAAACTTCTGAAAACCCGTTTGAAGGTCGTAAAAGTCAGGTTGATGAACGTACTGCTGCACGTCGCCGTCGTTATATTCAGAAATTTAAGAAAGCAGAGAAAAAATTTAACCGTTAAGTTTTTTCTTATTCAAAAACCCAAAGTTTTCTTTGGGTTTTTTTTGCAAATAAATGAACTACTCCGAAGAGTTATGAAAAAGTGTGAGTGATAAACGTAATTTTTTGTAAATTTTATAACGAATGCTATAATCAGCATCTTTATAAAATAATTTATATTTCGACAGAATAATGCGGCTTAGGGTTCATTTTTTAGCATGGTAACATTACATCTTGCTCAGCTTATATTTACACATGCTCAGCCTTCCTATGCGGCTCTCGACTGCATCCCAGCTATGCAGCGTAGACGTTTATCACCATTGGCCAAACTTGCTTTAAATAGTGCGATCGGTGCATTAGAAGATAGTAAGGCCGATTATATTGTTTGGGTATCAAAATATGGTGATGAGGCAAAAACGTTAAATATCTTGCAAGACGTTTTAAATGATCAAACTCCATCGCCAACACAATTTTCAACGTCTGTTCATAATGCAATTTCGGGCCTCTACTCGATTTTATGTCAGGATGATACTCCCTCTACAAGCTTAAGCTGTTCATGGACTGAAGGTTTGATTGAGGCTTATGCACTTTTAAAGTCAATGCCTGAGATTAAGCGGGTCTTAGTCGTCGCTTATGATGAGCCATTACCTAATATTTATGCTGAGGCAGTCGATTTTTCTGCCTATGCGATGGCTGCTGTTGTTACTTTAGAGCAACCTAATTTACAAATTACTGCGTGGACGCATATAGATGAAGCAGATGCTCCTGCTTTTGCTCATTTTTGGCAGGATGCTGACCAGTTAACATCTGCATTTGGGTGGAACAAATGCTAAATCTTAAAAATCTCAAGCAAAAAAGTAATTATTGCTGGCGTGTGGCTGCTACTGGCTTTAGTTTTGCCAGTTTTGGGCTGGGTGGTATGGCCATTGCCTCAGTGATTGCACCCGTACTCAATGCAACCACTTCTGATCCGCAAAAGCGGCAGCAACGTGCGCAAAATGTGATTAAATATAGTTTTAAAGGCTTTACCGACATGATGGTCAAACTCGGCATCATGACTTATTCGGTAGAGGGGCTAGAAAAACTACAAAATAGTCGCCAAGAGCTGGTGATTGCCAATCATCCGACTTTGATTGATGTTGTAGTACTAATTGGTATGATGCAGCAGGCTAATTGTGTCGTGAAGCAGTCTCTTTGGTCGAACCCATTTACCAAAGGTCCCGTACAAAGCGCAGGCTATATTTTAAATGCAGGTTCTCAGCAGTTTGTTGAAGACTGTGTAAAGCGTCTAAAAGAAAATAATGCGGCTTCTCTTTTAATTTTTCCGGAAGGAACGCGCACTGAAAAAGGGATGACCTTAAACGAGTTTCAGCGAGGCGCAGCCAATATTGCCATTCGTGCAAATGTACCAATTCGCCCAGTAATTATTACTTGTACACCATCAACTTTAACCAAGAATGAAAAATGGTACCACGTACCATCTCAACCATTTCATATCGAGGTCAAGGTATTAGATGCTGTGCAAGTATCAGATCTGTTAGATGATTTAACAGTAGGACCTAAACAAGTTCGTCAGTTAAGTCGTAGTTTTTATAATATTTTTGATGAAGAGTTATCTTGAAATGAGCAATCTTGCTGATGAACTAAAGCAAATGATTATTGATGTTCTAGCACTAGAAGATATTACTATTGCCGATATTGATACAGAAGCTCCATTATTTGGAGAAGGTTTAGGATTAGACTCGATTGATGCACTTGAGTTGGGACTGGCTTTGAAAAAGCGTTACAACATTCATTTAAATGCAGAGTCGGATGAAACCAAACAGCATTTTAAGTCAATCCAGAGCTTGGTTGCTTTAGTTGAAGCACAACAGAAGTCATAAGGAGCGTGATGATGTTATCTCAAGAGCAAGTACTAGCTAAACTCCGCGAATGGATGGAAGATTTGTTTGAGATTGAACCAGAGACTGTTCAACTCGATTCGAACCTTTATTCAGACCTTGATGTGGACAGTATTGATGCGGTCGATTTAGTTGTAAAAATTAAAGAGTTAACAGGCAAGCAAGTAAAGCCTGAAGACTTTAAAAATGTGAGAACCGTACTTGATGTGGTGACGGTTATTCAGAACATGACTGCTGAATGAAGTTTATTCTTAAAGGGATAATGACGGCACTTTTTGTGCTGTATCCCTTTATTGTGGGCTGGAGTTTGAGTCACGGCCAATTTGTCTGGGTGAGTGCTTTACTCATCGGGTTGGGTGTGATCAGACTTTTTAGCAAAGGCAACTCGTTATTATGGCCATTAACGGGTTTTGCTATCGTTTGCGGTAGTCTAAGTTTATTGTTACATGACCATGCTTGGCTAAAGTTATATCCAGTGGGTATGAGTTTAGGCGCATTAATTATTTTTTCGCTGACACTCATTAAGCCGCCGTCTATGATTGAGCGCTTTGCCCGACTCGTTGAACCTGATTTACCTGCTTCTGGCGTACAGTGGACCAGACAGGTCACCAAAGTTTGGTGTGTTTTCTTTTTTTGTAATGCACTGATTGCTTTAAGCACTGTGCTTTTTACCTCAACTCAGGTTTGGGTCATTTATAATGGCTTTATTTCTTATGTGCTGATGGGCATTTTGTTCCTTGGTGAATTTATTTTGCGTAAGCGACATCAGCGTTTACATTCTTCAAATCATTAATTAAAAACTATGTATTGCCATTTTCAGAAATTCATCGATTCAGCTCAGCCACTTTGTATAGACGGTACTCTAAACTCGACCAGTTTTAATCAATTTTGGCAGGATGTGGCGTTACAAGCTGCTGCAATTGCTCAAATGGAAAATCTAACTTGGGCTTTATGGGAAGCAGATAGTTATGAATTTCTGGTTTTATTCTTTGCTGCTTTGTTAGCGAAAAAACAAATACTTTTGCCACCCAATCGAGTGCGTGAATTAGAACAGGATTTTGCAGCACAACAGATTTATTTTTTAAAGCGTCAAGAAATTGGAGAAGTTGTTCCTTTATCTTTAACCTTAGATGATACTTTTTTAGAGCAGGCTCAACTCTATTTTTATACGTCGGGTTCAACTGGGGAACCTAAAAAAATTCCAAGAACACTTAGACAATTACTTAACGAAGTCCAAGGGTTGAGTCAGAGTTTTAGCTTTGATGAACATGCAACTGCGATTGCAACAGTTAGTCATCAACATATTTATGGATTACTGTTTAAATTATTACTACCACTTTCTACAGGTCGAAGTTTTTATAATCCTCAAATGGCATTCCCTGAAGATGTGGTACAAGCCCAAAAACAATTAGAAACAATGGGGTTAAGCAATTATTTGATCTCAAGTCCTGCTTTATTAAAACGCTGGACAACCGATGTTGTTTTACAACACTGCCAGATGGTGTTTAGTTCTGGGGGCAAGCTAGAAAGTGGTGTTCGCCCTTTATTAAATCGTCCGATTATTGAGGTTTTGGGAAGTTCGGAAACTGGTGGTATTGCCCATCGTGCTAAAGATGAAGATGCTTGGACTGCATTTAGTAATGTGGCTATTCGGATTGAAGACCAACAGCTTATGGTCAAGAGTAATCATGCCTATGAGAATGACTGGATTACCACAGGTGATGGTGCTGTATGGACAGATGCCACATGTCAGACCTTTAAGCTGATGGGGCGTACAGATCGGATTGTAAAACTTGAAGAAAAGCGTTTAAGTCTAGATGCGATCGAGCAAAGCATTCAAGCCTTAGATGTCGTAAAGCAATGCCATGTATTGGTATTTGAACATGAGCAACGCCAAATGTTGGGTTGTATTGTTGTTCTAACAGAACAAGCTCATGAACAATTACAGCAACAGGGTAAGTCTGCTTTTGTCAGCCATTTAAAACAACAGTTGAAAGACAGCTTGGAAATGATCGCAATTCCACGTCAGTGGCGTTTCCTCAGTCAGTTACCACAAAATACTCAGTCCAAACTCAATAAAAACTATTTGAAAACTCTATTTAAGCCTATGTTGCAACCCGTGGTGCTGTCACAGTCTCAAAATTCAGATGACTACATTTGGGAGTTGGAATTTCCACCTGAGTTAGCTTGTTTTAAAGGGCATTTCCCAACACAACCGATTTATCCTGGGGTTGGGCAAATAGGTTTTTTACAACATTTTGCTAAATCAATTTGGTCTGATTTGAGCTGGTGTCAGGGATATGAGCAGTTAAAATTTCAAAACCTGATTCGTCCGTATGCTGTGGTACAACTCAAGCTTGCTCGAAAAGAGCATAAAGTGAGTTTTGAACTACGCGATTCAGAACAGATTCTGGCTTCAGGGCGATTAGTATTTGCCTTGCAAACAGAAGTAGAGGATTAAAAATGCAGTCCAATTACGGCTTTGTTGTTCCCGTTTATAATCATCCACATTATTTAGCAGATTTAATTTCTTATCTGGACAGTTTTCATCTACCGATTGTGTTGGTCAATGATGGAAGTGATGATGCTTGTAGCCAAATTTTAAAAGCATTGGCAGAGCAATATTCCCAAATTCACTTAATTGAACATGAGGTGAATAAGGGTAAGGGACAAGCCGTAATGACTGGTTTACGTGCAGCCTATGAGCTTGGTTTAAGCCATGTATTACAACTCGATTCGGATGGTCAACACTGTTGGGATGACATTCCAAAATTTATTGAGCAGTCTCACCAGCATCCCGATGCAATGGTGATTGGTCAGCCATACTTTGATGCCTCTATTCCTAAAAAACGCTTATATGGCCGTTACATTACTCATTTTTGGGTGTGGTTAAATAGCTTATCTTTTGAAATTAAAGATAGCATGTGTGGGTTTCGCGTATATCCGCTTAAGAGCACGGTAAAGGTTTTAAATAGTGCTAAGTTCCAGCCACGTATGGGTTTTGATAGTGAAATTTTAGTACGTTTAAAATGGGAAAATACCCCTTTTATTAATGTACCAACACCTGTGGTTTATCCAGAGCAGGGAATTTCTCATTTTCATGCTTGGCGAGATAACTTAGGGCTAAGCAAAGCGCATGCAACCTTGTTTATGGGGATGCTGATTCGCTTACCGAAGCTATTAAAACAAAAGCTGCAAGGTTGATTATGACAGATTCAGCTTCACCAAAATGGAACGACATTAAAGAGCGAGGAGGAATGCTGCCCCTCATGCTGATGTTATGGTTTTACCGTTTTGGTGGACGTTGGTTATGCAAGTTTGTGATGTACTTCGTCATCATGTGGTACTGGTTATTTGCTGTCACAGCAAGGCAGGCCTCCTTACTTTATTTACAAAAACTGCATCATTTTGCTGGACCGCAGTCTCCCTTTAGCCACCAACCAAATTGGACAAATAGCTATGCACATTTCATGCAATTTGGTGAATGTATTTTAGATAAGATTGAGGGCTGGCTAGGTAATATTCCCGAGCAGGAACTGCAAGTTTTTGGACATGAAAACTTCTCTCAGCATTATCAAAAAGGTGCTCTGATTATTGTCTCTCACTTTGGCAATATTGAATTGCTTCGAGCCATTAAGTCAGAGCATCCGCAGAAAATTAATGTGCTGGTTTACCAAAAGCACGCGACAAAATTTAATGAGTTTTTGAAAAAAATAAATGATAAGGCAGATGTTTGTCTTTTATCAGTTGATGAGCTGGGTATTGAAACTGCCATGCTATTGCAAGACAAAATGCAGCAAGGTGAGTGGGTCATTGTGGCGGCAGATCGAGTGCCTGTGCAGTCAGATCGTGTACAGCATGTTGATTTTTTAGGAGAGTCAGCAGCTTTCCCGCAGGGTGCATGGATTTTAGCAAATTTACTCAAAGTGCCTGTTATTGCCGTGTTTTGCTATCGGGTGCAGCAGCAGTTTCAAGTGCATATTCATTCAATTGCCGAGCAGATAAATTTACCTCGTGCTAACCGTATTGAAAGTATGCAAACCATCACTAAAACATACGTTGCCGTACTAGAACTGCATTGTCTACGTGCCCCTTATCAATGGTTTAATTTTTATAATTTTTGGACGAAATAACATGCGTGTGTTAACCGTAGGTGAACAGCCACTGAATATTGAAGATGTTGTTTCTGTAGCAAGAAGCGAATGTCAGGTTGCTTTACCTGAAACGTCTGAGTGGCGTGAACTAATTCAGAAAGGCGCTGATTTTCTCGATCAACTCCTTGAAGAAGAAGGCGTGATCTACGGTGTGACTACGGGTTATGGTGACTCATGTTTGGTTGAAGTTCCATTGCATCAGGTTAATGAATTACCGCTGCATCTTTCACGTTTTCATGGTTGTGGTTTAGGTGAAAATTTAGATGTCATCACTGCACGTGCAGTGGTGGCGACGCGTTTATGTTCGTTAGCTCGCGGTTATTCTGGTGTGTCGATAGCACTACTTGAACGTTTGGTTTGGTTGCTGAACGAAAATGTAATTCCAGTCATTCCCTCTGAAGGTTCAGTCGGGGCAAGCGGGGACTTAACGCCTTTGTCTTACATTGCGGGAACTTTAGTCGGTGAGCGTGATGTGTATGTTGATGGGAATATTGTTCCAGCTGCTCAGGTGTATGCTGAAAAAGGCTTGCAGCCTTTAACGCTCAGACCAAAAGAAGGTTTGGCGCTCATGAACGGTACTGCGGTGATGACGGCAATTGCTTGTTTGAACTATAAAAAAGCAGAACAGATAGCACTTGCTAGTACTTTAATTACTGCTCTAAATGTATTGGCTTTGGAGGGTAATCCTAGTCATTTTGATGAAGTGCTGTTTGCACAGAAGCCCCATCCGGGACAGCAACAGATTGCTAAGCAATTACGTGACTGGCTGAACAGTGAAGTACAAACAGCACATCAAAGCCCACGTTTGCAAGACCGTTATTCGCTTCGTTGTGCACCGCATATTATTGGTGTGTTTGAAGACTCAAAAGTATGGTTACGTCAGTTCATTGAAAATGAGCTGAATTCAAGTAATGACAATCCACTGATTGATCCAGTCGGTATGCGTGTGTTGCATGGCGGTCATTTTTACGGTGGGCACATTGCACAAGCAATGGATAGCTTGAAAATTATGATCGCTAATATTGCTGACTTGATGGACAGACAGATTGCACAGCTAGTCGACCATAAAAT
Organism: Acinetobacter sp. AOR43_HL; assembly: GCF_027854635.1. Taxonomy (NCBI): domain Bacteria; kingdom Pseudomonadati; phylum Pseudomonadota; class Gammaproteobacteria; order Moraxellales; family Moraxellaceae; genus Acinetobacter; species Acinetobacter sp. AOR43_HL. Next base: position 107,627 of record NZ_JAKTHX010000018.1, on the reverse strand, counting down.
GAATCATGGTTTACCGCGTAATTTAACAGGTGCAACGGCTGAACGTTTGCCACTGAATCATGGTTTTAAAGCCGTACAAATTGGGGTGTCGGCGTGGACAGCTGAAGCCTTGAAAAACACTTTGGCAGCTTCAATTTTTTCACGTTCAACCGAATGTCATAACCAAGACAAAGTCAGTATGGGAACCATTGCTGCACGTGATGCGAGTCGCGTAATTACCTTAACACAGCAAGTCATTGCAGCGCTGTGCTGTGCAAGTGTGCAGGCAATTCATCTGAAAGGCCTCACCACACAGTTAAGTCCAACATTGCAAACGTTTATGCAATGGACCTTACAAAGCTTTGCATTTGTCGAAGAAGACCGACCATTACAAACCGAATTACAACAGATTGTTGATCGTTTAGACCAACTTGAATTGTTTAATCAACCTGAATTCATGGGATAAGGTGAGCCAATGCATGCAGATGTAATCATTGAAATTCCATTTCATGATGTCGATACCATGAATGTGGTTTGGCATGGACACTATTTAAAATATTTTGAGATTGCGCGCTGCAAATTGCTCGATCAATTTCATTACAACTATATGCAGATGAAAGAATCTGGCTATGCATGGCCTGTGATTGAAAGCCATGTTCGCTATGCATACGGTATTGAGTTTGAACAAAAGATTCGGGTTCGGGCCATTTTAAAAGAATGGGAAAATCGTTTGAAAATCGATTACTTGATTTTTGATGCTGAGTCTGGGAAACGTTTAACTAAAGGTTATACCACGCAGGTTGCGGTGAATATTGAAGCGCGTGAAATGTGTTTTCAGTCGCCTCAAGTTTTGTTTGATCGCTTGAATGCATGGTCTGAGTTTCAACCGAAGAGGAATGCGTGATGTCTAAATTCATCAAAACTTTAGGTTTAGGTGCTGCAATCTGGATGGGTAGTTTAAGTGCAGTCTATGCAGCACCAGCACAGATCACTCAAATTTTTCAGCAATTGTCACAGTCTCCTACGGTTCGTGCTGATTTCGAACAACAAAAAAAATTGCCATCGTTAAATAAAACTTTTGTATCGAACGGCTCTTTATTGTTCTCAAAATCTTATGGTGTAGCGTGGCAAATCAAACGACCTGTGCAAGCAGATTTGATCGTTACCCCAACCAAATTGGTACAGAAAACTCAGCGTACATTTAGCCAAATACAAGTTGATCAATCGCCATATAGTTCGGTCGCGACTTTATTCTTACAGCTCATGTCTGGTAATGAACAGGCCTTAGCAAAGAATTTTAATGTAGTAAGTGCGAATTATAGTCCAGCGGGTTGGAGCATGAGCTTAACTCCGAAAAGTAACTTGTTTAAAAAGTTATTTGTGCGTGTTGATGCTCAAGGGCAACAGTACGTTAACCAAATCGTAATTACCGAGAAAGCGAATAATTTAACGACTATTCGCTTTAGTCACCAGACTTCTCAACCGACGAATCTAACGGCTGCTGAGCATGCGCTTTTCCAACTGGCAAAATAAGTTTACCGCGCTTTGGTTAATTGCTCTGCTACTGATTGCGGTGGGGCTTGGCGTGACGTGGCTGAATAAAGATATTCATATTCAAACTAATATTTTTGCGTTATTGCCTAAGGTTCAGCAAGACCCAGAACTTGCACGTACTCAGCAGTACATGAATGAGCAACTCAACAATAAAGTATTTGTGGTAGTAGATGCTAAAGATGAAGCTGAGATACAACAAGCGACTCATTTCTTAACAGCGCAGGCCAAGCAAAGTCAGTTGTGGCAACCGTTGAAGCCACAACTTGATTTTGATCAATTTGCAAAACAGTTGTATCAACATCGTGCAGGATTGTTGAGTACTCAAGATCAAGCCTTATTGCAAAAAAAGGACTATGCTGCGCTGACTGAACAAAGTCTGATGCAGATGATGAGTCCAGGCATGCCTGTCACTGCTGAATCACTTAAGCAAGACCCGCTATTATTGTTCCCTCGTTATGCCATGCAGTTGGCAACTCCGTCACAACAAGATATTGAAATGGAGCAGGGCTTTGCCACGATTCATCATGAGCAAGGCATCTTTCGGCTTTTCGTATTACAGTTGACGCAAAGTCCATACAATATTGATTACCAAGAACAGACCTCTACTTGGATTGAACAAACTAAGCAAAAACTAGCGGCAATGGGATTAAAATCTCATTGGACTGGAACTATTTTATTTTCAAATTTTGGTACGCAATCGGCTAAACAGGAAATCTCAACCATTGGTGTTGGCTCGACACTGGGCTTAATTTTTCTGGTTTGGTTCGGCTTTCGTTCATTGCGACCTTTGGCGACCGAGTTTATTGCAGTTTCGACTGGAAGCTTTGTGGCGTTTGCAGTCACACATTGGGTGTTTGGTGAAATTCACCTGATGACGTTAGTCTTTGGTGCAAGTCTGATTGGTGTCTGTGTTGATTTTTCATTTTATTTTATGGCGATGCAATCGCAGCACAGAAAGCTTGATGGTTTTCAAATTTTAAAACCGCTATTACCAAGTTTGTTTATGGGTTTAATGACCACATTAGTTGCATATATATTTTTGAGTTTTACTCCGTTTCCTGGGTTTAAGCAGATTGCGGTCTTTTCAATTGTAGGATTAACTGCGGCGTGGATCAGTAGTGTACTGCTATTACCAAGATTACCTGCGCTCAATGCTCAGCCAGCAATAAAAGCTTTATCGTGGATTGGACAAGCACGCTTATGGTTTCAACAGCGTGCCAAAGTTCGTTATGGCTTGATTGCAGTCATTTTAGCAGTAGGTACTTCGAGTCTTTTCTATCTTAAAAGTAACGATGATATTCGTAACTTACAAGGTATGGACGCGAGCTTAAAACAGCAGGACCAAGCTGTTCGTAAGCAATTTGGCCAGCAGCAAAGTAGTGATTATTTTGTGGTGCGTGCAGCATCTGCAAATGAAATGCAGCAACAAGAGCAGCAACTGATAGGGCAATTACAACAGTTGCAAAAAAACGGAAAAATCAGTGCATTTCAAGCTTTAGGTCAATGGATTCCACCATTGGCAGAGCAGCAAAATAATCTACAACTATTAAGAAATATTCCAAAAGCGACTTTGCAGCAATATGCACAAAGTATGGGCCTAAATGTCACTGATGTTTTACAGTGGCAACAGCAACTAGCGGCACAACCGTTATTAGATTTTTCAGTATTTAAAGATCACCCTTTAGCTTTTTTACAACCTCAAGCCAATGAGCGATTAGTCATGGTGACAGGGGCAAAACAGCCTGAAGTGTTAAAGCAGCTTCAGAATGAGCATATACATTTCCAACAACCGATTACCGAAATGTCGCAAATGTTTGCTGAACATCGAGTGCAGGCTCAACATCTTCTGATTTATGCCTTAATTGGTCTAGCAATTAGTTTGGCGCTTATTTATGGATTAAGTTCGATTGTGCCTTTGGTCCTGCCAGTCAGCTTGGCATTACTGAGCACTTTTGCTGTTCAGGCATGGTTAGGTGTCGAGATTAACCTGTTTAGTATTATGGCGACTTTCCTGATTATTGGGATTGGTGTCGACTATGCAATTTTCTACCGACATGGACATGATCACCCTCAAGTAGTTGGAATGGCATTATTTTTATGTATGATGTCGACCTTACTTGGCTTTGGATTACTTTCATTTAGCCATACTTATGCAATTCATTGTTTTGGTTTAACGGTTTTATTCGGGGTTATTTTCTCGTTTATCTATGCGACTTTGTTAACCCCTGCAGATGAAAAACATATTGTAAATTTACAAGACCATTCATAATTTGAATAAATTAAAAAGGAAGTTGTGCTATGAGCACTATAGAAAAAATTGATGTCGTGATTATTGGGGCTGGGCCATCAGGTAGTTCTGCTGCTGCACTTCTTCGACAAAAGGGCTACACCGTTACGGTCATTGAAAAACAGCATTTCCCTCGTTTTTCGATTGGTGAGTCATTGTTACCACAGTCTATGGCGTTTTTAGAAGAGGCTGGTTTATTAGAAACAGTCCGTGAACATGTTGAACAATACGCTTTTCAATTTAAAAATGGCGCGGCTTTTTTACGTGGCAAGCAACGTAGCTTTTATGACTTTACAGAAAAATTTACCGATGGTCCGGGCACAACTTGGCAAGTTCGCCGTGCAGATTTTGACAACTTACTAGCAAAACAGGCTCAAGCTTATGGTGCTGATATACGCTTTGGACATGAAGTTTTAGATGTTGATGTTGCATCTGAACAGCCTGTACTTACAGTAATTAATCAAGAACAACAGCGTTATCAGATTCAAGCTAAATTTTTGTTAGATGCGAGTGGCTTTGGGCGGATTCTGCCAAAATTATTAGATTTAGAGAGCCCATCAAATTTTCCGGTACGACGTGCACTGTTTACCCATATTGAAGACGGAATTACAGATGACCCAGAGTTTGACCGTAATAAAATTTTAATTACTGTCCATGAAAAAGATCATCGTGCATGGTATTGGCTGATTCCATTTGCAGATGGACGGGCTTCTTTCGGTGTTGTTGCAGAACAAGACTTTTTTGACAAATACACGGTCGAAAATGCTGAAGATAATGAACCGGAAGCAATGTTCAAACGCATTTTAGCCGATGAACCAAGCTTGTCACATGTCTTGCGCTGTGCAAAGTTTGATACACCAGTGCGTACTTTGGTGGGCTACTCAGCGAATGTAAAACACTTGGCAGACCGCAACTATGCGCTATTAGGTAATGCGGGTGAGTTTCTTGATCCTGTCTTTTCATCAGGTGTAACGATTGCTCTTAAATCTTCAAGTTTGGCTGTTCCTTTAGTTGAACGAGTTTTGCAAGGTCAGCAAGTCGACTGGTTAGAAGAATATGAAAAACCATTACGCCGCGGCATTCAGGTATTTCGTGCCTATGTTGAGTCATGGTACGAAGGCGAGTTTCAGGATGTGGTGTTCTCGCAAAATCAGAATGAAGGCATTCGCCGTATGATTTCTTCATTATTGGCTGGTTATGCGTGGGATGAAAAAAATCCAATCCATAAAAATGCTAAACGTAGACTCAGCACTTTGGCAGAATATTGTCGTGAAGGCTTGGCGCAAGAACAGGTACTTGAGGGATAACTATGCAACGCAAATGGGCAACGATATTACTCAGTAGCTTGATATTTTTAAATGGTTGTCAGGTTATGCCACATGCCAAAGGATTGCAAAGTCCACTATGGCAGGCTCAGACTTATCAAAGACAAGATCAGGTTGAGGTCCAGTGGAAGCAGCAAAGTTTTAGCTTCTTGTTATATCAACAGCAAAAGGGTGCTGTACTAGATATGGTTGCTTTGAGCCTGACAGGCCAGCAATTATTTAAGTTACAGTTTGATGGGCATCGGGTTCATGTTGAACAACGTATTGATCAAATGCGTTTATTGCCTTTTGAGTTTGTAGTGCGTGACCTTTTGTTTGCGACATACCCTCAGTTTTCGCATTTAGGGCAGCAAGCTGTAGAGATGAAACAACAAGCAGACAAGCAGGTTGTTTATATTGAAAAGCAACCTGTGTTGCAGCTTAAACAGGAGCAAGGAAGCATTGAATTGATTAATGAACAAGTTCCTTATGCCATGATGCTGAGTTCGATTGAGAACACTTTACAGACAGAAGAAAGTCCTACGCCATGAAACATTTACCTTCAGAAAATGCAGCTCCAATGGCAGTAGGCATACAATTTAGTGTTGGTTTATCTGCATTAGGTTGCGAACTTAATCAAATTAAACAGGCATTACAAGAGCCGCAGCAAACCTTAACTTTGCGAGATGATTTAATCGCTGATCGTGATGTTTGGGTGGGACAATATACGCATCCATTATGTTCGAGCGTACCTGATGCTTTGCGGTCTGTAGATTCACGTAATCTACGTTTTGCCTTAACCGCATTATCTAAAATTGAAACAGAGTTAAAAGCTTATAGTGCTTCCTTTGAAAATAAACGTTTAGCCATTGTGGTAGGCACCTCTACTTCTGGTATTGCAGATAATGAATTATTACTTAAGCAGTATTTTCAAGGGCAAATCGATCTATCAATATCTCACTATCCTCAAGAAATGAGCTGTTTAGCGAAAGCATTGCAGCAGTACTTAGGATGGGAAGGGCCTGCATATACGATTTCAACAGCTTGTTCTTCAAGCGCTAAAGCATTAGCCGCAGGACAGAGATTACTTCACGCAGACTTAGCAGATGTTGTGCTGGTTGGTGGCGTCGATACCTTGTGTAAGTTGACCCTAAATGGATTTAATAGTCTAGAGAGTTTATCTGCACATATTTGCCAACCCTGCGGTGTAAGCCGTGATGGTATTAATATTGGTGAAGCTGCTGCGTTTTTTGTACTAAGTAAAGAACAAGCACCTGTCATGTTAATGGGGGCGGGTGAGTCCATGGATGCATGGCACATTTCAGCCCCGCACCCTGAAGGTAAAGGTGCCGCTTTAGCTATGCAACGTGCATTAGATATTGCACATATTTCCGCTCAAGAGGTGGGTTATATCAACTTGCATGGGACAGCAACTCCACAAAATGACGCAATGGAAATTAAGGCTGTAAGACAAGTTTTTGGTGATTACCAAGTTGCTTTAAGTAGTACAAAACATAAAACTGGACATTGTCTCGGTGCAGCGGGTGCCATAGAAGCTTTCATTTGTGAACAGGTTCTAAAGGATCAAAGCTGGTTGCCTTTACATCAAAATGTTGAGGTTGATCCAGATTTGGCTGACCAAAACTATGTGCAAGAAGCTGAACCAAAACAATCCATTCGCTATGTCATGAGTAATTCTTTCGCTTTTGGGGGAAGTAATATTAGTCTTGTTTTTGGAGTTAAGCCCTAGTGAAACTAGATGCAATTCAATATATTCCTCATGAGCAACCGATGGTATTTATCGACCATTTAACCGAGGTTGCAGAAGGGCGGGCGCAAGCAGAGCTCACGATTACGCCAGAGCTGATGTTTTGTGAAGCAGAAGGTTTGCCGACATGGGCAAGCATTGAAATTATGGCACAAACCATTAGTGCTTACTCAGGCTGGCAAGGCCAACAGTCAAAACAAGCACCAAAAGTCGGTTTTTTATTGGGAACACGTAAATTAAATTTACCCATCCCTTATTTCGCCTTAGGTTCACGATTGATCATCCAAATAGAGCAACAATATTTTCATGAAGGACTTGGGCAATTTTCCTGTGAAATTCAATATGCTGAGCACTGCATCCAAGCAACATTAAGTGTATTTGAACCTACAGAAACACCATTTGAATAACCACAAAGAATTAGGAATACATTGTGACAAGACGAATTTTAGTAACGGGTTCAAGTCGAGGAATTGGGAAAGCGATTGCATTACAGCTGGCAAAGACTGGTTTTGATGTAACTGTACATGCACGTTCTCGTCAGGCAGAGGCTGAGCAAGTCGTACAAGAGATTCAAGCCTTAGGACAAAATAGCCATTATTTAATGTTTGATGTAAATGAGCGCCAGACGGTTCAACAAATTCTAGAGCAAGACGTAGAGCAGCATGGTGCTTTTTATGGTGTCGTATTAAATGCAGGACTTACTCATGATGCTGCTTTTCCTGCGTTAACAGATCAAGATTGGGATGAAGTGATTTCGACCTCTTTAGATGGTTTCTATAATGTTTTAAAACCACTCATCATGCCAATGATTCATTTGCGTAAAGGTGGCCGTATTGTCACTTTATCTTCTGTATCTGGAATTATGGGTAATCGTGGACAGGTCAATTACAGCGCTGCAAAAGCAGGTCTGATTGGTGCGACCAAAGCCTTAGCACTCGAATTGGCGAAGCGAAAAATTACTGTGAACTGTGTTGCACCAGGTTTGATCGAGACTGAAATGGTGACAGATGAAGTCAAAGAACATGCGCTTAAAATGATTCCGCTGCAGCGCATGGGACAGGCCGATGAAGTGGCGAGCGTAGTGAAATTCTTGTGCTCAGATGAAGCCTCGTATGTAACTCGACAGGTGATCTCTGTGAATGGAGGGCTCATCTGATGAAACGTGTTGTTGTGACAGGAATGGCAGGAATTACTTCTTTAGGTGAAACTGCCGATGACATCTTTGCGCGATTTGAAGCTGCTAAAAGCGGTATTCGATACATGCCGGAGTGGGAGCAATATGTTGACCTTCGGTCCAAGCTTGCTGGCCCTGTTGAAACATTTCATATTCCAAAACATTTTAACCGTAAGGTTACCCGTGGGATGGGGCGTGTAGCGCTCATGTCTGTGGTTTGTGCCGAAACTGCATTACAAAATGCTGGTTTGCTTGGACATGAAATTTTGTCTAGTGGCGAAGCGGGTGTTGCCTTTGGGTCTTCTGCGGGTAGCGTAGATGCCGTGGGTGAGTTTGCAAGTATGTTGCTTCACCAGAGCATGAGTAAGATTAATGCCACCACTTATATTCGCATGATGGCCCACACCAGTGCGGTGAACATGACCGTATATTTTGGCCTAAAAGGATTAACTTTACCTACCTCAAGCGCATGTACCTCTGGTTCTATGGCAATTGGGCAAGCGTATGAAGCAATCAAATATGGCAAACAACAGGTCATGATTGCGGGTGGTGCCGAGGAACTCAGTGCGGCAGGTGCGGCAGTTTTTGATGTATTGTTCGCGACCAGTGGCATGAATGATCAACCTGAAAAAACACCACGTCCATTTGATGCTAAACGAGATGGATTGGTGATTGGTGAAGGCGCAGGCTGTTTGATTCTCGAAGAATATGAACATGCCAAAGCACGAGGTGCTCATATTTATGCAGAAGTGATTGGCTATGGTAGTAATACCGATGGTCAACATGTAACTCGTCCTGAATCAGAAATGATGGGACGCTGTATGGAGTTAGCACTTAAAGATGCATCTGTAGAGGCTAAAGACATTGCTTATGTGAATGCGCATGGTACCTCAACTGATCAGGGGGATGTGGCGGAGAGCCAAGCCACTGCAAAAGTTTTAGGCTATAAACCAATCAGCTCTTTAAAGAGTTATTTTGGACATACGCTGGGGGCGTGTGGAGCTATTGAAGCTTGGCTAAGCATCGAAATGATGAATCGTGGCCGTTTTATTTCAACTTTAAATCTAGATGAAATCGACCCGCTATGTGGTGAACTGGATTATATCGTTCAGCAGCCGAGAAATTTGGATGCTGACATAATTATGAGCAATAACTTTGCTTTTGGCGGAATTAATACTTCGCTTATTTTTAAACGTGTTAAACAATAAGGAACACAACAATGTTAAATAAAAAACTTTTATTTGTAGCAATGCTAAGTGCGGGTTTTACTGCCACTGTTCAGGCTGGAGATGAAGTACATCAGTTGAATTTTAAAGAAGCTGTAGACCGTGCAGTTGCAGATGGGACTTTAGATGGTTCAGTAAAGTTTTATTTAAAGGGTACAAAGTCTGGCGGTAAAATTATTCAAAAAGATGCGGTGACGAATAAAAAGACCAATGGTTTTGGTAAGTCGGCAGCAACGTCTTGTGACTGGGTTTTGCGTTCAGCACTGATCCAAATGCAAAACAATGCTAAAGCACAAGGGGCAAACGCCGTTACCAATATTGTGAGCTATTTTAAAGCCAATGAAACAACGAGTACGACAACTTACGATTGCTATAAAGGCACCATGATGGCGGGTGTTGCTTTAAAAGGCGATGTCGTTAAATTTTAATAATTTCTAGTAAGGTTGAGATAATGTCTAAGCGGAAAATTGAAGTCTATACGCAGGCATTATCTCAGCTTCTTTTAAAGTCTAAACAAGATTTTCCAGACTTCCGTTCATTTAATCATTATAAAAAACAACAAATACAGAGTGTCAGAAATCGACTGATTGCAGAGAAACTACAACTCAATTCAATGGAATTGGAGTTTGCCAAGCATGAACATGGAAAACCTTATTTATTGAATCACACTTTGCATTTTAATCACTCACATAGCCAACAATACTACGCTTTAGCCATGAGCGAACATGTTAAAGATATTGGCATAGATGTTGAGGAACTGGATCGAAATGTACGCTTAGACGCTTTAGCAAAACATGCATTTCATCCTGATGAATATGCAATGTGGCTAAGCTTAGAACAAGATAGAGAATATTGGTTCAAAGTCTGGACCATTAAAGAAGCCGTTTTAAAAGCTTCAGGATTAGGCATACGTTTAGATTTAAATACGTTAAATACTCAGGCACATCCTACCGATCATGGTGGAGTCTGTTCTCACCCACTTAATGGGACATTTGCTTATCAGAATTTTATTGTTGGCAATATGATATTAACTGTAGCATGGCGTTCAGAGTTATCTTGCCGTGGTTTTCAGTTTCCATCTATTCAGCTTCACTCACTTGATCTTTAATAATCTAAATAACACACATAAAAAAACCGCGTAATACGCGGTTTTTTATTAAAAGGAGAAGCTAAAAAATTAAGCTTGACCTTCAACAGCAGCAGCTTGAGCACGTTGCATATTCGCTTCAAACTCTGCATCAAAGTTGATTGGAGTAAGAAGTAACTGTGGGAAGCTACCTTTAGTTACTAAATCATTTACAGCTTCACGTAAGAACGGGAACAAAATATTTGGGCAGTATGCGCCTAAAATATAAGGTAAACGCTCTTCTTCAATGTTGTCGATCAAGAAAATACCTGATTGAGTTACATCTACAATGAACGCTGTTTCGTTGTCGTTATCGGCTTGTACCACAACTTTTAGAGAAACTTCAAAGTGAGTTGGGTCAATCTTTTCTGCAGCAGAAGAAAGATTGATATTAAGTTCAGGTTGCCATTGTTTAGTAAAAACCTGCGCCCCAGGAACCTCAAAAGAAATATCTTTTGTATAAATACGCTCTAAAGCTAATTGTGGTTGAACTTGTTGTTCTTCGCTCATTGTTTTTTCCTTAATATGGATGCGATGTTAAGCCAATAATTCGTCGAGTTTACCTTCACGCTCTAAAGCATAAAGTTGGTCAAAACCACCAATAAACTGATCGTTAATGAAAATTTGTGGGACAGTACGATGATTTGTGCGTTGCATTAATTCAACACGTACTTCGGGTGCTTCAACAGAAAGATTTACTTCTTTATAAGCAACACCTTTACGCTCAAGTAACTGTTTAGCACGAACGCAATACGGGCATACAGAAGTTGAGTAAACAATGACGTTTGCAGCCATGATAATTCTCCTTAAGCTTTTGGTTTGCTTTTAATAAGAGGTAAGCCTTGTGCTTTCCAGTTACTGATACCACCATCAAGACGATAACTATCGTGGTGAGCAACTTTTTGCAAAGCACTTCCAGCAACTTGCCCCAAGTTGCAAATAAATACCAATGGACGGTCACTTGCTTTTAATTCGTCAGCATGACTTGCGATTTGGCTATACGGAATATTGCGACTGCCACTAATGTGACCTTCGCGGAAATCTTTGCTATCGCGTAAGTCAATCAAAAGAGCATTTTTCGCTTTCACTAAAATACCAAGCGACTGTGGAGAAATTTTACGACCGTTACGTTGACCTTCAAAAATGAAGAACAACACGATCAAGACTCCGAGCGTACCAAACAAAATGGGGTGATTCCCCATAAACTCTAACCAGCGTTCCACAAGTCACCTAAAAAAATTAAAAAACAAAATTGACCTAGAGTATAGCGTATATAGATGGTGATCAAAATCACCACTTCAAGGGCAAATAGGGCAGAAAATCAGTTTTTTTGCTGCGCTTCTTGAATCTCATCGATTAAACGCAAAAAGCTATCTAAACGTCGTGGCAAAATTTCACCCGCTTCAACGGCCTGTTTAAGCCCACAATTCTTTTCATGAGTATGTGTGCAATTACGGAATTGGCAAGATCCTAGATGTGCTGCAATGTCTGGAAAGCCCATACGAATTTTTTCTAAATCGAGATGCCAAAGCCCAAACTCACGAATTCCCGGAGAATCAATTAAGGCACCATTTTTACCGAAGTTGATTAAGCGCGTAGAGGTTGTCGTATGTTGTCCAAGTGCAGAGTTTTCAGAAATAACATTGGTTTTTTGCTCTGCATCTGGAATGAGCACATTAATTAAAGAGCTTTTTCCTACGCCTGATTGCCCTACAAATGCTACGGTTTCACCATCTAAACGCTCAGATAAAGCCGAGATATCTCCCTTCTTAGACTGACAAATCATTACCTCATAACCCAAGGTTTTATATTCTTCTAATAGGGTAAGAATTGGGTCATTTTCAGTGAGTAAATCAGACTTATTGAGGACCAAAAGAGCAGGAATGTTTGCATCTGCACAAGCAACTAGATATCGATCGATTAACGTTGGAGCTGGTTCAGGAAGCGGTGAAAATACAATCACAATCAAACTGATATTCGCGGCCACTGGTTTAACTTTGTGATAGCGGTCAGGGCGGGTAAGTAAAGATGTACGTGGGTGAATGGCTGTAATAATGCCTAAACCCGTATTTGGGTCTGCCTGCCATTTAACACGATCACCAGTTACAAGTAACTCAAGATTAGTTCGAGTATGGCAACGCCAAACACTATTGAGCTCGATCGGCTTCCAGAATGGTTCTGGTTCTCCTTCGGCAACTTGTGGTTTTTCTGGGTGATGCTCAGGTACAGAGAGGGCTTGTACTTCAAGTTGACGGCCATAGTGTTGTACAACGAGTCCATCTAGATCCTGTGAAGTATCGATCTCTTCTTGGCGAGTTTTATGCTGTTTTTCAATACGACGTTGCTGTTGTTCAGTTAAACGACGCTTACGAATTAAAGCCATTCATATCCCAAAAAAACCATTGTTTGAAGACCGCAAAAATAGCATGAAGCAGCTATAGAATTACAGCGCGGAAGCAAGAAATTTGCTACTATTGATGTTTTTACGGCATTTTAGAACGTACATTCATGAGCAGTACTTTAAATACACGATTAATTTGGATTGATCTGGAAATGACCGGATTAGATACCGATAATGACCAAATTATTGAAATCGCAACAATTATTACAGATGATCATTTAAATGTACTTGCCGAAGGTCCAGTTTTGGCTATTCATCAACCTGATCGTATTTTAAATGCAATGGATGAATGGAACACTCGTCAACATGGGCAGTCTGGTCTGATTGAACGAGTTCGTCGCAGTAAATTAACAGCCCGTGATGCTGAGTTACAGACTTTAGAATTCCTAAAAAAATGGGTGAATCCAAAAGTTTCACCAATGTGCGGTAACTCAATTTGTCAGGATCGCCGTTTCTTACACCGTCTTATGCCTGAACTTGAGCAGTATTTCCACTATCGTAATCTTGATGTATCTACGGTAAAAGAGCTTTCAAAACGCTGGCGCCCTGAAATTATGAGTGGCCTGAAAAAGAATGCATCACATTTGGCAATGGATGATATTCGTGACTCAATTTCAGAGTTGAAATATTACCGTGAATATTTCTTTATTATGAATACTGATGGTAAAGATTGATTACGTTGTAGACGTGATATAAAAGGGAGGCTCATGCCTCCTTTTTTATTGCATAAAGGACATTGTTACAATAATGCCGATCGCCTGATTTGGCTTTCATATTCATTTTGCTTAAAATGATGTTTTAAATTTTTATTATAAAAAGAGAGCATTTATGCAAAGTAATAACCCGATACTGACGCGTGTTGAAACGGTCAGTGACTATAGTCAACCGATGACTGTGCAAGGTGCGATTCAAAAATCTGTTATGTTGACTGTCATTGCAGCTGCTGTGGGTGTCGCTTTATTTTTCTATGCAGCCTTTACTGCAAATGTTGGTATTGCTTACGCGGCTTCAATTGTGGGTGCAATTGGTGGCTTGGTTTTAGCTTTAATTACAACCTTTAAACCAACGACCGCGCCAACATTGGCAATTCCGTATGCCTTATTTGAAGGGGCTTTTTTAGGTGGTATTTCGTTTACTTTCCAGTTGAAATACCCAGGTGTTCCACTTCAGGCTTTATTAGCAACTTTCGTTACGACTTTGGTGATGTTTGGTTTATATAAATTCCAAATTATCCGCGCAACTGAAAAGTTTAAGTCAGTTGTAATCTCTGCATCTTTGGCAATCTTTATTGTATTTATTGTGCAGATGGTCATGCGTTTAGCTTTTGGTTCAAGCGTTCCTTATATTTTTGAAAGTAACTGGTTAGGTATAGGTTTTGCTGCATTTGTCGCTGTCATTGCTTCGCTTAACCTGATTTTAGATTTTGATTTAATCGAAACTAATGCAGCATATCGTGCACCAAAATTCATGGAGTGGTTGTGTGGTATCGCATTACTTGCAACTTTAGTGTGGATGTATATTTCTTTCTTACGCTTACTGGGCTTATTGTCTGACGACTAAGATTTAGATTATAAAAAGTCGCTCCTGCATAGGGGCGCTTTTTTTTCGTGCGATTTTTGAAAAAAGATGCATTATGCAATTTCGAAAACTGCCGAATATTGGCATTATGCTTGAAATTGTTTTGAGTGAGATCGGCATGACACAAGGACTTTTAGCAGGTAAGCGCTTTTTGATTGCAGGCGTTGCTAGTAAATTATCAATTGCTTTTGGTATTGCACAAGCATTACACCGTGAAGGTGCAGAGCTTGCGTTTACTTATCCAAACGAAAAATTAAAAAAACGTGTGGATGAATTTGCTGAGCAATTCGGTTCTAAGCTTGTGTTTCCATGTGATGTTGCTGTTGATGCTGAAATTGATAATGCATTTGCAGAACTTGCAAAACATTGGGATGGTGTAGACGGTGTTGTACACTCAATTGGCTTTGCACCTGCACACACGCTTGATGGTGACTTCACTGACGTGACTGACCGTGACGGTTTTAAAGTTGCTCATGACATCAGTGCATACAGCTTTATTGCAATGGCTCGTGCTGCAAAACCTTTATTACAAGCTCGCCAAGGGTGTTTATTGACTTTGACTTACCAAGGTTCTGAGCGCGTTATGCCTAACTATAACGTTATGGGTATGGCAAAAGCTTCTTTAGAAGCTGGTGTTCGTTACTTGGCATCAAGCCTTGGTGTTGATGGTATCCGTGTAAACGCGATTTCTGCGGGCCCAATCCGTACTTTAGCTGCTTCTGGTATTAAATCTTTCCGTAAAATGTTAGATGCCAATGAAAAAGTTGCGCCGTTAAAGCGTAACGTAACGATTGAAGAAGTTGGTAACGCCGCATTATTCCTATGCTCACCTTGGGCTTCAGGTATTACTGGTGAAATTCTATATGTAGATGCTGGTTTCAATACTGTAGGTATGAGCCAATCTATGATGGATGATGAATAAGTTTTAAAATTTATTCAGCCATAAAAAAGCCGTAGTTGAAGGACTACGGCTTTTTTAATTGGTACAAGTTATTGCGGCAGTTCTTTTACAGGTGAACCACCTAAAGCTTGCATGAGAGTGACATACGCGTTGTATTGGCTTTGCTTGGTTTCAACGAGGCTTAAACGTGCAGTACGTGTTGTTTGCTGAGCATCAAGAAGTGTTTTTAATGCAACAGCACCATAGCGATAACGGACTTCGGTTAAACGTTCAGTTTTTTCTGCAAGTTCAACATTACGTTCTTGTAACGCTACTTGTTTGTCGAGTTCGGTACGACTCGATAAAGCATTTTCGACATCAGCAAAAGCCTGATAAAGCGTTTGACGATACTGAATAATTGCTTTTTCATAATCCAGATTGCTAATCGCGATATCTTTCTTCATATCGTTATATTGCAAAAACGGTAAGCTTAAACTTGCACCAAGCGTGAGAGCAGGGTTACGTAATAACTCCGTTAACGATGTGCTGCTTGAGCCTAGACTGCTGGTTAAGCTAATCGACGGGTAGTAGCTCGCCTTAGTAGCATCTTTAGTTGCTAATGCTTTTCTTAAGCGGAGCTCACTTGCTTGCAAATCAGGACGGCGCGATAAAATGTCGGCAGGTAAACCAGCACCAATTGCAGGTAGAGCAGTGCGTGGTAAACGCTTTGGCTCTTGAATGTTTAATTGCTGCAATGGTTCATGCAATAACACTGCAATGGCTGTGCGTGTTTCAACCAGTTGCTGTTCAATCTGGCTTAAGCTTGCTTTTTGGCTTTGCACCGATTGTTCTGCTTGAGTCAGATCTACACCTGAAACAGCACCAGCTTTATATTGAATTTGTACCAAGTCATAAAGCTTTTGAGAGGTTGCTAGACTTTGCTGTGCGGTCGTATAACGCTCATTTAAATAACCCAGTTGCCAATAAAGTTTGGCAGTAGTTGCAATTAAACTTTGCCCAGTAGCTTGTAAATCTTGTTCTGTCGCTAAAGCTTCCCATTTACTTGCTTCGGTTTGGCGTGCAAGCTTGCCAAACAAATCAAGCTCATAGCTTACTCCCGCACTCATTGATAGACCTTTAGCACTGTCATCTCCCGAATTTAAATCGAAAGAATGTCCTGTAGAAACACTAGAGCTAGTTCGCAAGCCTTGCTTATTAGCGGTTAAATCAGCTTGTAGACGGGCTTGCTTTAAAGCAATACCTGCAACTGTTAAATCACTGTTACGCTCTAATACATTGCTTACAAGCTGATTGAGCTGTGCGTCGTTAAAGAGTGTCCACCAACGGTCAGAATATTGATCGGCAGACATGGTTTTTGTTTTTGCTGTGTCATACTGAAAACTACCCGGAACTTGTACTGCAGGTGTTTCATAAGGTGTTTTTACTACAGCTGCACATCCGACAAGAGAACCTGTGAGAAGAAGTGCTGTGCTGAGTTTAGTCATAGAGAAAGACATGCAATTTTCCTTATTCTCGAGATAGTGCGGCGACAGGGTCAAGTTTCGCGGCATTCTTGGCTGGTAAGAAACCAAAAACGACCCCAATCAGTGTTGAACAGACAAAGGCTGCAATAATTGAGGTGCTTGAATAAGCCACGCTAAAGTTACCGCCAGCAAATTTATTAATAAGTTGCCCAAGGCCAAGCGACAGTAAGACGCCAAGCACACCACCAATTAAACACACCAAAATTGCTTCAATCAGGAATTGCTGCAAAATATCACTTTGACGCGCACCTACGGCCATACGTACACCAATTTCCTGAGTACGTTCAGTCACCGAAACCAACATAATATTCATTACCCCGATACCACCAACCACCAGTGAAATTACGGCAATTGCTGAAACCAGAAGCGTCATTGTGCTGGTTGTTTTCTCAATGGTTTGGCGGATACTGTCACTGTTCATAGTGAAAATATCTTGTGCACCATGGCGCTGGGTTAATAGATTTACAATCGCATTTTCTGCGGCAGCAGTTGAATATTTGTCATTAATACGAACCACGATATTGCGAACATGGGTTTGCCCCAACATACGGCTCATCACGGTTGTATAAGGCATATAGACATTTAGCGTGTCATCTGAGCCCATACCGCTTGTTTGCGGTTCTACAATGCCAATAATACGAGCTGGTACACTACCGAGTAACACTACTTGACCGATAGGGTTGGTACCGTCACTAAAGAACTGTTTTTGAGTATTGGTATCAATGACTACATCCTGTGAGCGATCACGAACACTACGTTGATCAAAAGTTTGTCCATCTTTAAAGACCAAACCTTTCACATCGAAATAATCGTTACTCACACCATTAATGGTCGCGTTCGCTTCATTTTGTTGATAACGCATGGTCTTGGATGTACTAACGATTGGGCTGACTGCACTGACATACGGTTGAGTCATTAACGCATCGGCATCGGCAGGCACTAGGGTTTTAAAACTTGCAGTTTTAGAGTTGTCACCAAAACCACGGCCCTGAAACACGGTAATTGTATTTGTTCCCAGACTGCTAATATTACTTAAAATTTGCTGTTGAGAGCCTTTACCTAATGCGACAACGGTAACAACCGATGCAATACCAATAATGATCCCAAGCATGGTTAAAAAAGTACGCATGCGGTGGGCATTCATAGACAGTAAAGCCATTTGGAAGGCTTCAGATAAACGGTCTAAAGTAGAACGCCATGCAGAAATACTTTTGCCTTTCTTCTGTTTACCTTGTAAAGCAGGAGCGGCATCAGGATCAGTCTTGATTGGTTCGGCTGCTTGATCAGGAACATTAGGGCGGTCACTAATAATCTCTCCGTCACTAATCTCGATAATACGAGTCGCATTTTTTGCAACTTGCATATCATGGGTGACTAAAATAATAGTGTGACCTGCGGCATTGAGTTCACGCAAGATACGCATCACCTCAACACCACTATGAGAGTCGAGTGCCCCCGTCGGTTCATCTGCCAGAATAACGTCACCGCCATTCATCAGCGCACGGGCAATAGAAACACGTTGCTGCTGACCACCAGAAAGTTGGCTTGGTCTATTGAGTGTTTTTGTGCCCAACCCTAATTCAGTCAGTAGAGCGGTTGCACGTTGTTTACGCTCAGAAGGTGTAACACCTGCATAAACAGCTGGAACTTCTACGTTACCTTCGGCAGATAAATCACCCAATAAATGGTAGCGCTGGAAAATAAAACCAAAATATTCACGACGTAATCGAGCGAGCTGATCGGGCTCAAGTTTACCCGTTTCTTGTCCATTAACCTTATAACTACCACTCGTAGGTCGGTCCAAACACCCCAAAATATTCATGAGGGTCGATTTACCAGAACCAGACTGGCCGACAATGGCAACCAGTTCACCTTCATAAATGGTCAGATCAATGCCTTTTAAAATTTGTATCGTGCTTTCGCCAGCAGGGAATTCCCGGACTAGATTGCTGACTTCAAGCAAAGCTTGTTTTGTCATGCTTACATTCCCATTGGGCCGCTACGGCGACGGTTATTACTACTATTTGCTGATGCAGCAGAAGTATCTGCACTATCAGCAATGACAACTTGATCACCTTGTTTTAAGCCCGCAAGAACTTGTGCATTTACACGGTTGTTAATGCCAACCAAAATTTGAGTTGGTTTAGTTGTGCCATCAGCTTGTAATACACGTACAACACTTAACGTTAATTTACCTTGTTCAATTAACTGTTTTTGTTCAGCAGTCAAGTTTAGGCGTTCTAGACGAGCACCATTACCTTGAGATTTTTTAGCTGCTTCAGGTGAAGAACTTGATTTATCTGATGATTGGCCTGATTTTCTTTGACCTGAAAATTGTTTAGAACTCAGTGCTGATGATGGAACGAGCAGGGCATTTTTAGCTGAATTTAATACAATATAAACTTGTGCGGTCATATCAATACGCAATTTACCATCGGTATTTGGCACATCGAATAAGGCATTATAATAAACAGCAGAGCTTGTTGTTGAGCTTGTTGTACTTGTTGATTCGCTAGAAATTGAGTCTGGAGCTGGTTCAATCTGACGTAATGTTGCATAGCGCTTAGTTTCATCACCTAAAGTTGTAAAGTAAACCTGTTGTCCTTTTTCAACTTTCATAATGTCAGCTTCACTGACTTGCGCTTTAATCGTCATGTTTTGTAATTTTGCAATTTTGACAATTGTTGGCGCGCTTTGGTTTGCGTTTACGGTTTGACCTTCTTCAGTCACAATCGCGACAACCGTACCATCAGTTGGAGCAACAATACGTGTGTAACCAATATTAGTTTGTGCCGTAGATTTTGTGACTTTTGCAGATTCGATCTGTGCATCTAATGCTTTAATTTGTGCCTGAGCTGTTTTATAGCTTGCCTCAGCCGATTCTAAATCTGCACGTGGCGTTGCGTCTTGCGCATACATTTGTTGCTGACGACGGTATTCAAGTTGCTTTTCATTTAAAGAAGCAACTTGTTGAAGGCGCTGTGCTTCTAAATTTTTAATGTTTGCATCTGAAGTTTTTAAACTATTTTCTTGGGTGGTTGAGTCAATTTGTGCAATGAGTTGACCTTGTTTAACCTGATCACCCAACTGTACATACATCTTTTTAACCTGACCAGATACTTGCGCACCCACACTAATCAGTTTGGTTGCATCCAGTGTACCTGTCGCAAGTACATTATTTTCAATATCCCCACGTGTTACCTCAGCAGTAATATATTGAGGTTGCTGCTCTTTAGGCTTTAAAAACTTCCAAGCTAATACAGCAATAACTGCTATACAGAGGATAATAATAACAAGTTTGATTGGCTTTATTTTTGGCATGGTGAGAGGTCGAAAAGTTTAAAATTTAATTTAGTATAAAAGCGAAATGAGGATAAAACGTGAATTTTTATTATATTTCAAGAATGAAGAAAAATGATTCCGCCGAATTATTGTATAAATAGCGTTTTCCCACATAATTCAGCAATGGCCTGCTGCATCAAATGTTGGGCATTTTCATTCGACATACCTTTAATTGCTGCATCAACTTGCAATAGAAGGGTAGACCATCCTAAAAACTGTTGAGGATTTAATCTTCTTAAAGCTTGTTGATATAAACTGACTTTAGTTTTCCAGATACCAAGTTGTAATGCATTATGAGGCTGTTCAAATAATTGCATCAGTAAACGCATTTCTTTGCTTAGTGTCCATAAAATCAGACTTTCTGGTTCGCCAGCAGCAATTAAATATTGAAAAATTTTAATAGATTGAGCGAGATTACCTTCTAATAGTGCGTCACTTAAATCGTAAGTGGTGTAACGAGACTGATCTTGTAAACAAGCATACAGCTGTTCAATTTGAATCAGTTGTTGGTCTGGAAAAGTATCTCTTACACGCATCAAGCTATTCTTAGCTGCGAGCAGATTATGCTCATGATGCTGCATGAGCCACTGCCATGCGTCATTATCGAGTTGAATTTCAAGTTTCTCTGCTTCAGCAGATAAAATTCTTTGACGGTCTTGCGGATAGTTTGCTGTAAGGGCAACAACAACACCATTTGCTTCCACAACTTGGAAAAAAGCAGACTTTAAGCTACTACTATCTTGCTTAGGTAGAACAATTAAAAGCAGGTTATTTTCATTATGCTGAATATAGCTTTTAAGCTGTTTTAATCCATTTGCGTCAGGCTTTATATTGCCATGCACTTCAATGGCAAGCTGCTGAGAAAATAAAGATAAGCTGTTAAGCGCGTTAAAAACATTCTTCCAGTCGCTCACGCTACTAATATCATAGCGCTGTCTTTCAACTTCTTGTTGTTGCCAACTTTTACGAAAAGCATCTAATAAATTTTGTTCCAGCAAAGGTTCTTGGCCATGTAAAATCCACGCACCCCGTGCTTCCGGAATGCGTTTTAAGGCTTGTAAATAGTCAATTTTCATTGCTGGTAAAAATAAAGATTAAGGCTGAGCTTTTGGTAAACGGTTTGCTGAAATCTGACGAGTAATTTGCTGTGCAATGTCATCAATCACAATACGTTGTAAATAAGATTCTTGCTGATTTTCAGTGTTAACCGTTGCAAGATCATACTGATAACTACGAGATGCAGTTAATGAACGTGGTTCAGTAATTTTATTACCCTGACGGTCTTCAATCTGGAAGGTTACGGTTAAGCGTAATAATACTTCCGTTAGTTTTCCATTTAAAAGCTGACGACGTGGTGTGTACTCTAAAACACGGAGTACGTAGGCATCATTATCATTGCTGAATTGAACACCATTTGCAGCTAAATAAACTTTTAACTGGGTTTCTAAATCATCAGTTTTAGCTGGTAACTCAAGGCTTAATTTTTTATAAACAAGCGGAGTTGCAGTCGGGTTGGTTCCTTTTAAATGAAATCCACACCCGACTAAGCCTGCACTAAGGCCTAAGGTCAAAACAACAGCGGCTAAACGTTTGGCAAAGTGCATGCTTGATCCTCTCATTAATAACTTTAATTAAACCACGAGGTTAACTAATTTATTTGGAACCACAATTTCTTTCTTTGTTGGTCCTGTTAAGAATTGTTGAACTTCTGGAAGAGCTTTAGCTTGAGCTAATAGATCTTCTTTAGAGATATCAACCGAAACTTCAAGTTTACCGCGAAGTTTACCGTTAACCTGTACAACAATCGTTTGTGTATTACGAGTTAATGCAGAAGCATCGACTTCAGGGAATCTTGCTTCTGTTACATCTGTACCAAACTGAGCCAATAACGTTTGACTTAAATGTGGTGCAAATGGAGCAAGTAAAGTTAACAGTGTAGTGATGGCTTCACGTTCTACAGCAACGTCGTTGTCATCTTTTGCTTCAAACTTGTTGCTCGCATTTAACAATTCCATCAAAGCAGCAATCGCAGTATTGAATGCATGACGACGTTCGATATCATCACTTACTTTTTGAATAGTTTCGTGAGTTTTACGACGTAAATCTTGAGCATCTTTAGACAAGTTAGCAGCATCAATCGTAGAAGCTTGGTTGCCCTTTTCAAGGAAGCTTGCTACAAGGCGCCATACACGTTTCAAGAAACGGTTTGCACCTTCAACACCTGCATCAGACCATTCTAAAGATTGATCTGGTGGAGCAGCGAACATCATAAATACACGTGCTGTGTCTGCGCCGTATTGATCAATAATCGCTTGTGGGTCGATACCGTTGTTTTTCGACTTAGACATTTTTTCTTGTCCGCCGATCACAACTTCTTGACCATCACCTGAATATTTTGCAGAAAGAATGCGACCTTTTTCATCGCGTTCTAATTCGATATCAGCAGGGTTAAACCAAGTTTTCTTACCATTTTCTGCTTCACGATAGAATGTATCAGCAAGCACCATGCCTTGAGTTAACAAGTTGGTAAATGGCTCATTACCTTGTACTACACCTTCATCACGCATTAATTTGTGGAAGAAACGTGCATAAAGTAAGTGAAGAATCGCGTGTTCAACACCACCAATGTATTGGTTTACAGGAAGCCAGTTTTGAGCTGCTTCAGGTTTAACCATGCCGCCAGTAAAGTCTGGAGATGCGTAGCGTGCGTAGTACCAAGATGACTCAACGAAAGTATCCAAGGTATCTGTTTCACGACGTGCATCGCCACCACAACAAGGACATTTAGTTTCATAGAATTCAGGCATTTTATTAAGCGGGTTACCTGAACCATCTGGAACAACGTCAGTTGGTAATACAACTGGAAGCTGGTCTTCTGGAACTGTGACTTGACCACAAGTATCACAGTTAATCATTGGAATTGGACAACCCCAGTAACGTTGACGAGAAACACCCCAGTCACGTAAACGGAATTGAACTTTAGAATTTGCTAAACCTTGTGGTTCTAATTTTGCAAGGAATGCATCGAAAGCAGCTTGGAATTCTAAACCGTCAAACTCACCAGAGTTCACAAGTTTACCTTCTTTTGAGCCATACCATTCTTGCCACTCAGTTGCAGAGTAATCTGCATCATCAGCACCTTTGGCTTCAATTACTTGCTTAATAGGCAAGTTGAATTTGTTCGCAAATTCAAAATCACGTTCGTCATGCGCTGGTACAGCCATCACTGCGCCAGAACCGTAAGACATTAATACGTAGTTTGCGATCCAGACAGGAAGCTCTTCACCAGTTACAGGATGTTTTACAAACAAACCTGTCGCCATGCCTTTTTTCTCGGCTGTTGCCAAGTCTGCTTCTGCAACTGAACCCATGCGGCACTCTTCAATAAATGCAGCCAATTCAGGGTTGTTTTCAGCAGCTTTAAGCGCAAGAGGGTGTTCTGCTGCAACGGCAACATATGTCACGCCCATAAGCGTGTCAGCACGTGTTGTATAAACAGTTAAGCCATCAGCATAGATTTCGGTATTGGCTGAAGGAAAAGTAATTTCCATGCCTGTAGAGCGACCAATCCAGTTACGTTGCATGGTCAACACTTGTTGAGGCCAGCCGTCTTGTAGAGTGTCTAGGTCGTCTAATAATTCTTGTGCATAGTCAGTAATACGGAAGTAGTACATTGGAATATCGCGTTTTTCAACTAATGCACCAGAACGCCATCCGCGACCATTTTCAACTTGCTCGTTTGCTAAAACAGTTTGGTCAACTGGATCCCAGTTTACTGTTGAAAGTTTACGGTAGATCAGGCCTTTTTTATAAAGCTGAACAAATAACCATTGTTCCCAGTGATAATACTCTGGTGTACAAGTTGCGAATTCGCGATCCCAGTCTACAGATAGACCTAATTTTTTTAATTGGTCACGCATGTACGCAATGTTTTCAAATGTCCATTTTGCTGGAGCAACTTTATGGGCAATTGCTGCGTTTTCCGCAGGTAAACCGAATGCATCCCAACCCATAGGTTGTAATACAGTTTCACCTTTTAAACGGTAAAAACGGCTAATCACATCACCAATTGTATAGTTACGCACATGCCCCATATGCAGCTTGCCGCTTGGGTAAGGAAACATTGACAGGATGTAACGATGTTTACCTTCGACAGTGTCGGCAACTTTAAAGACTTTACGATTTTCCCAATCTTGTTGAACTGACGGTTCAATCGTGTTTGCTTGATATTCGGGGTCAATGTGAGAAATAGTCATAGACGTAAGCTATACAACAAAAATTGATATTAAAGATTGTTGCACAGCATAGCGCAAAATCGACAAAAATGCAGTTTTGGGATGGATTTATTTTCCGTTAAAAATTAAACAAGAATAAACCTGAAAAAAGCGGGGGTAGTCATAAAAAAGAAAAGTGGAAAAATCAAATAAGATGAAAAAATAGCCAGTTAAAAAATAATCATAGAAAAGTGTTTCTTTAATCTTGACTTTAGTGAATTAAACAACAAAAATGCTTCCTTTAGTTTTATATGCGATTATTTGATCACCCTTCGAATAACCGTCATGTTTTGTAATAGACATTCTCTCTAGCCGAGAGATTGATTTTACTTAAAGTATGTATATCCAGACATGCTTTATTAATGTTAAAAAAGCTTATACGGCTGAAAAACAGAAATTTTTCTATTGCAACGAAAACTAGACAATATGTGTGCTATAACAGTGCAGACAATTCAATGAATGAAACACTATTTGTGCCTTCCATAAATAGTGATAAAGATTTTAGGGTGAATCACGTTGGAACTTTTATCTGGTGGTGAAATGCTCGTTCGTGCTCTTGCGGACGAAGGCGTTGAACATGTTTTTGGTTATCCAGGCGGCGCTGTATTACATATTTATGATGCGCTATTTCAACAAGACAAAATTAATCATTACCTCGTACGTCATGAACAAGCTGCTGGTCATATGGCAGATGCTTACTCGCGTGCCACAGGTAAGACTGGCGTAGTACTGGTCACTTCTGGACCTGGCGCAACTAATACTGTGACTCCAATTGCAACAGCTTATATGGACTCAATCCCAATGGTGATTTTGTCTGGCCAGGTTGCATCACATCTTATTGGTGAAGACGCTTTCCAAGAAACTGATATGGTAGGTATTTCACGTCCAATCGTGAAACACAGCTTCCAAGTTCGTCATGCAAGCGAAATTCCTGCAATTATCAAAAAAGCATTTTATATCGCAGCAAGTGGTCGCCCTGGTCCAGTTGTAGTCGATATTCCTAAAGATGCGACAAATCCTGCAGAAAAATTTGCGTACGAATATCCTGAAAAAGTGAAGATGCGTTCTTATCAGCCACCTTCACGTGGTCATTCTGGCCAAATTCGTAAAGCGATTGATGAGCTTTTAAGTGCAAAACGCCCTGTAATTTATACTGGTGGTGGTGTTGTTCAAGGTAATGCATCGGCATTATTGACTGAACTCGCACATTTACTAGGTTATCCAGTAACTAACACACTTATGGGCCTTGGTGGCTTCCCTGGCGATGATCCACAGTTTGTGGGCATGTTGGGTATGCACGGTACTTATGAAGCAAATATGGCGATGCATAATGCTGACGTCATTCTTGCAATTGGTGCGCGTTTTGATGACCGAGTGACCAATAACCCAGCAAAATTCTGTGTGAATGCTAAAGTTATTCATATTGATATTGATCCGGCGAGCATTTCAAAAACAATTATGGCGCACATTCCAATTGTAGGGGCAGTTGAGCCTGTACTTCAGGAAATGTTGACGCAATTGAAACAATTAAATGTGTCTAAGCCAAACCCTGAAGCAATTACTGCGTGGTGGGATCAAATTAATGAATGGCGTAAAGTTCATGGCTTAAAGTTTGAAACCCCGACCGATGGAACAATGAAGCCACAGCAAGTTGTTGAAGCTTTATATAAAGTCACTAACGGTGACGCCATCATTACTTCAGATGTGGGCCAACACCAAATGTTTGGTGCGTTGTATTACAAATACAAACGTCCACGTCAATGGATTAACTCAGGCGGATTGGGCACCATGGGTGTAGGTTTACCTTATGCAATGGCTGCGAAGCTCGCTTTCCCAGATCAACAAGTTGTTTGTATTACTGGTGAAGCTTCAATTCAAATGTGTATTCAAGAGCTTTCGACTTGTAAGCAATACGGCATGAATGTGAAGATCTTATGCTTGAATAACCGTGCTTTAGGTATGGTGAAGCAGTGGCAAGATATGAACTATGAAGGCCGTCACTCAAGCTCATACGTTGAATCATTGCCTGATTTTGGCAAGTTAATGGAAGCTTATGGTCACGTTGGTATTCAGATTGATCATGCTGATGAACTAGAGTCGAAGCTTGCTGAAGCAATGGCGATTAATGATAAATGTGTATTCATTAATGTCATGGTTGATCGCACGGAACATGTTTATCCAATGCTGATTGCAGGTCAGTCTATGAAGGATATGTGGTTAGGTAAAGGGGAGCGTACATAATGAGACATATTATTTCTGTACTCGTTGAAAACGAAGCTGGTGCGCTTTCTCGCCTTGTTGGTTTATTTAGCCAACGTGGATATAACATTGAAACATTGAATGTTGCGCCAACCGAAGATCCAACTTTGTCACGTTTAACATTAACAACTTATGGTGATGACCATAAGATTGAACAGATTACAAAGCAGCTCAATAAACTTGTTGAAGTTGTAAAAGTAGTTGATTTATCAGAAGGTTCACACATTGAGCGTGAACTGATGTTGATTAAAGTAAAAGCGTTAGGTGCTTCACGTGCTGAAATTAAGCGAACAGCGGATATTTTCCGTGCGCAGATTGTAGACGTGACACCAACTACCTATACCATTCAAATAGCAGGGACAACTGAAAAATTAGATGGTTTTATCGATGCGCTTGCAGAAAACACTATTCTAGAAGTCGTTCGTTCAGGTGTATCTGGTATCGCCCGTGGCGAAAAAGTATTAGCCATTTAATTTTTTAAAAAGTATTTTAGCGGAGAACACAAATGCAAATTTTTTACGATAAAGACTGTGACTTATCAATCATCCAAGGCAAGAAAGTAGCGATTATTGGTTACGGTTCTCAAGGTCATGCTCATGCACTTAACCTTAAAGACTCAGGCGTAGACGTAACTGTAGGTTTACGTGCAGATTCAGCTTCTTGGAAGAAAGCTGAAAATGCAGGTCTTAAAGTTGCAGAAGTTCCTGCTGCTGTTAAGCAAGCTGACCTCGTAATGATTTTGACTCCAGATGAATTCCAATCACAACTTTACCGTGACGTGATTGAGCCAAACATCAAAGAAGGCGCGACTCTTGCATTTGCTCATGGTTTCTCTGTTCTTTACAACCAAGTTGTTCCACGTAAAGATTTAGACGTAATCATGGTTGCTCCAAAAGCACCTGGTCACACTGTACGTTCAGAGTTCCAACGTGGTTCAGGTGTTCCTGACCTAATCGCAATCCACCAAGATGCTTCTGGTAATGCACGTAACGTTGCTCTTTCTTACGCTTCTGGCGTAGGTGGCGGCCGTACAGGTATTATCGAAACTTCATTCCGTGAAGAAACTGAAACTGACTTATTCGGTGAGCAAGCGGTTCTTTGTGGTGGTGCGGTTGAATTGGTGAAAATGGGCTTCGAAACTTTAGTTGAAGCTGGTTATGCACCAGAAATGGCTTACTTCGAATGTTTACACGAACTTAAATTGATCGTTGACTTAATGTTCGAGGGTGGTATTGCTGACATGAACTACTCAGTATCTAACAATGCTGAGTACGGCGAATATGTAACTGGTGTTGAAGTAATCAACGAACAATCTCGTGAAGCAATGCGTAATGCATTGAAACGTATTCAATCTGGTGAGTACGCTAAGATGTTCATTCAAGAAGGTGCGTTAAACTACCCATCTATGACTGCTCGTCGTCGTCAAAATGCTGCACATGGTATTGAAGTAACTGGTAATAAGTTGCGTGCGATGATGCCTTGGATTCAAGCAAACAAAATCGTAGACAAAGAAAAGAACTAATTTTCTTTATCTAACGTTTTAAAAGAACCCTGCTTTAAGCAGGGTTCTTTATTTATACTATTTTATTTGAATATGAAAATTGCGATTAGGTCAACTTGACTAGATTAAATAAATTCTATATTTTTCATATAATTGGCTGCTTAATTTTTATTTACTTTATTGATTTATAAAGTAAAAAATACTTGACCAAAAGATAGATAATGTTATTGTTTATAACTGACTGAATAAGTCAAATTTACTAAAATTTCTTTAACATGTTTAATTGTATTTTGGGCAATGAGTTGAACAAAATAAAAAAAAGTATTGAATAATCATGGAAGTCCAATATGGGTCATGTTGATTACGATAGCACATTGATCGTCGGCTCTTTTATTGCAGCTGGCTTCATTTGTTATATTGTAATTTCCATGGAGCAGCTAATATTCAAGCAAGTCTATAAGAAATTTGAGTCCTTAATTTTATTTATTAATGGATTGCTACTCGCCTTAGCAATTAACATCGTCCATATTGTTGGTATACAAGCTTATCATCTGTTTGATGCAGCTCACTCTAATATTCCTTTAATTGCAATATCTTATGCTATTAGTGCATTGTTATCTTGCATTGCGATGTGGTTGACTTCGCGTTTTACGCTCCCTTTATTTAGACTCATTTTGAGCTCGATTATTATGGGAATCGGAATTTCAGCTTCTTATTACATTAGCATGTTGGGCTGGAATATTAATGTTTATAAAAAAGATTACACTTCGTTTTTACTTTTATTTTCTGTATTAATTGCAATGAGTGGTTCAGGGCTAGCATTTTTATTAGCCTATAAATTAAAAGACACTGAACGATATCGCTTAACTTTAAAAATCGCATTTTCGGTT
The DNA here is from genome assembly GCF_027854635.1 of Acinetobacter sp. AOR43_HL. Classification (NCBI taxonomy): domain Bacteria; kingdom Pseudomonadati; phylum Pseudomonadota; class Gammaproteobacteria; order Moraxellales; family Moraxellaceae; genus Acinetobacter; species Acinetobacter sp. AOR43_HL. The sequence goes on along the minus strand of NZ_JAKTHX010000018.1, from coordinate 78,540 downwards.
ATGATGACCTTAAGTATTATGGGGATGCACTACACAGCGCTTATTGCGACAAATATTACTGATAAATTTATTAGCCAATATCAGGCTGAGCATGACTTATTATTATTTACAATTATTCTAGTCACCTGTTTGGTCCTCGTAGCAAGTTTTATTGTTGCAATGTTAGAGCAACGCCTTACTCAACAGAATTTAGAGCTGCGAAAAGCAAATAAAGAATTAGCTAACCTATCTATACAAGACAATTTAACCAAATTACCTAACCGCCTTTATTTAGTGGATTATGCTGAAGTATTACTTTCAGATCATCGATACAAAGACCAGAAAATTGCTTTCTTATACATTGATTTAGATCGATTTAAATCGGTGAATGATGCATTTGGACATCATGTGGGGGATCAATTACTTATTCAGATGGCGAACCGCTTACATTGGCAACTCAATGAGAAGTGCAAACTGCTTAGAATTGGTGGTGATGAGTTTTTGCTTATTGCAGAAAATACCAATGCAGATGAAGCAGTTATTTTGGCTGAGAAAGTTTTACAGCTGATTCAAGAGAGTTATCAGATTTCTGGTAAAGAAATTAATATCTCTGCAAGTTTAGGGGTAGCACTATTTCCTGAGCACGGACAAAATGTTCAGGACTTACTCATGAACGCTGATGCCGCGATGCTCATGTCTAAAGAGCAAGGCCGAAATACTTACACCATCTTTAGTTATTCAACCCATCAACAAGAAACGAGAAGTCAGTCAAAACTGATCAATGATCTTTATAAGGCCGTAGAAGAAAAGCAGTTCATCCTATATTACCAACCAAAATTTAATACGAATCTTGAAGTCTGTGGCGTTGAAGCATTAATCCGTTGGAATCATCCAGCTTTAGGAATACTCACACCGCATATGTTTATAGAAGGTGCAGAAAAAACGGGTTTGATCATTCCAATGGGATATTGGGCACTTGAGCAAGCTTGCCTGCAAATTCAAGAGTGGGAACGCAGTAACACCCCATTTTATCCAGTCGCAGTAAACCTATCTGCACTACAGTTCGAAAATAAAAAATTATTTAGTACACTCGAAGCATTATTGAAAAAATATCAAATTCAACCTCATCACTTAATTGTTGAGATTACTGAATCAACTGCAATGCGACATATTGATTTAAGTATTCGAGCTTGTGAGCGACTACGTGATATGGGCATTCGAGTCGCAATTGATGATTTTGGAACAGGCCATTCAAGCTTTTTATATTTAAAAGATTTACCTGTAGATGAATTGAAAATTGATCGTGGTTTTATCGTTGACTTAAAACCAGGTTCAAAAGAAGAAGTTATATTAGAAAGTATAATACATTTAGCTAAAAAGTTAGGTTTAACCGTAACAGCGGAAGGGGTGGAAACTCAACAGCAAGTTGAGATTTTAACCCGTTTAGGTTGTCAGCAATTTCAGGGTTATTTATTAGGAATGCCTGTTCACGTCGATCAACTGATTGAATCTCAAGGCGCTCACTTCGCTTAATCTTTTCTATATCGATTTTTAAACCTAACATTTCCTTTTAATTTTATCTTTAAAGAACAATTAATTAAAATAAATTTATCTTCTAAAACACACCTATATATTTGTAGTAGTGAATAGTATTAGTTTCTCAATTAGTTGAGTATTTTACATATAATAATTTATAAATATATACTGTAAGTATAAAGTAATTCTAATAAATTGATGTTTGTATTTTATAAAATATAATAAGTTAAAAGGGTTGTTATAAAATATTGTGAAGTTTATATAATAATTAGAATTAATGAAGATAGAACTAAATAAAAATATTAATTTTTATAAAATATAAATCTATTAATTTTAGGGGGTGAATAGATTTTGGGTGGAGTTAGAGAGTAGACTCCACCGAACAAAAAATAACTTCTATCTTTATTGAAATATAAAAACTTAATTAATTTATAAATTAAATAGTTGCATACTCTTGAACTGTTTCTAATTCAATAATTTTGTTTATATAAGACCACGTTTGTTCTGGGTTAATCTTTCCTTTATTTATAGTGCCATCAATAATGATTCCATCTACAATGTTAAGAAAGAGCCCTGTTAGGATTTTTGTGTTTTCTACTTCTAACTCCGAAAGAGCTGAGAAAACTAATGAGTAAATCCACTCCCGATACTCATTAATTTGATGCTTAATAGAAGGGTACAATTGCATAACTTCGATTGTCGCTTTTTTAAATAAGCAGCCATTAAAGTCATCTGTATTAATCCAGTCGATATACCAATTAAATATCTTTTTTAATTTAATCAGTGGGTTAGTGGTATTTTTAATTTTTTCCAATATTGAATATTGGATCTCTAAATTTCTTTTATAAAGACATTCTTCAATTAAGGCTTCTTTAGAAGAAAAGTATTTATAAAAAGTCATTTTTGCAACATTTGACTCAGCAATAATGCGATCAACACCAATAGAAGTATAGCTTTTTTGGTTAAAGAGGGATGTTGCAGTTGTTATAATAGTTTCTCTTTTTGTCATCGGGTTCCCCGTTGCGGATATTTTTTGATTAACTTTGCTATTGTAAAGTGTATAAGCTTAAATAAAACTTATTTTATAGTATTTAAAAAATTATATTTATTCAATAGCTTGGTTAATTTAAAAAACAACATATTATATATTTAATTGGCAATAGTTTACTTTTTTAAATATTATTAATTAATCCGTTGATTTGTTGAGATAATACACATAGTATCAACTTGTTAAGTATGGGTGTGCGGAATTTATTTTAGCAATTGAATGCAAAATTGTAATAAAGAGAGAGCCTATAACTTAACTATAAGAAAAACTTTTTACAGAGAATCATTATGTTAAAAAAATTTGAAGACTTTAATAATCCAAGAGAAAAAGCATTGCAGGGGATGAGAAATAGTATTCCTGCAAAACAATGGGATGAAAATTTACAATTTCTTAAACAGTTAAGAAAAACGATTGCAGAATTACCAGTTTGCAACCATCCTGCTATTGAACTGTTAAACGGTGGATATCTTGATAAACAACGTTTGACTCTTATTCATTTAGAATATCGTCATGCGATTGTACAAATTTTTACTGATGCTCTATTAAAGGCTCAATTTTTAACAAAACAATTGGAACCTAAACTTCACTCTGGGGCGAAGATGTATCCACGGGTATTATTAAGTTTAAATATACTTGATGAGTTTGGTTTTCGCCCTGGTTTAGACAAAGATAATTACTATCTGGGTAATCCTGAATATGCTCATTATCCTTTATATGAAGATTTACTTAATGATTATGGTTTAACGGAACTTGACCGTCGTAATTATAAACCATCAAAATTTGCAGATCAGGTTAGATCATTTTTAGAATCTTCTTATGATAGTTATATTAATGTCGTGGCATTATTAGCTGTTGCAGAAGAAGAAGTCATTCTTTTCAGTCCTCCATTACGTCAAGCAACCAAATTCGTAAATATCGATGTTGAAGGTGGTGGTTATTACTATGTACATGGTGTATCTACGGATGAAACATCTGAGGCCGCTGATGACGATCATGAAGATGACTTGTGGTTTGCATTAGCACAAGCAATTACAAAAGATGATTATGAAAGCTTAACCAAGCTATGTATTGATTACTGTGCTTTATGGAATGAGTTTTGGGATGCACAAATTGCAGATGTTCAATTCATTGAAGAAAAGAAATTGGCGTAAAGATTCTATTAAGTCTTAATCAAGCCCCATCTTAAACAGGTGGGCTTTTTTAATTGTAAAATCTCTAAGAAGTTAAACTACATACTCAAAAAAGCTCATGAGTAACTCATGGCTTACCAACAATCATTAAACAGTTCTATAAATCTGCTACAATTACGCCAATTTTTATTTTGATCGACTTTAGGTCTTTGGCACTGCAATCTCCGCAGTAGGTGTATTTCATGAGTTTTAAAGATGAGTTAGCGGCACAGGTTGCTCAACGCCGCACATTTGCCATCATTTCCCACCCCGATGCCGGTAAAACCACCATGACAGAGAAATTGCTGTTATGGGGTAAAGCAATTCAGGTTGCAGGGATGGTAAAAAGCCGTAAATCTGACCGTGCAGCTACATCTGACTGGATGGAAATGGAAAAAGAGCGTGGAATTTCGATTACCACTTCTGTTATGCAGTTTCCTTATAAAGGTCACACCATTAACTTACTTGATACACCGGGGCATGAAGACTTCTCTGAAGATACTTATCGTACCCTAACTGCAGTTGACTCTGCATTAATGGTGATTGATGGTGCAAAAGGTGTCGAAGAACGTACCATCAAATTGATGGAAGTTTGTCGTATGCGTGACACTCCGATCATTTCATTTGTAAACAAGATGGATCGTGAGATTCGTGAACCACTTGAGTTACTGGATGAAATTGAGAATGTCCTCAATATTCGCTGTGTACCCATTACATGGCCATTAGGGATGGGACGTGATTTTGCTGGTGTATACAACATTCTTGAAAACAAATTGTATGTCTATAAAGCAGGCTTTGGCTCAACTATTACAGATATTGAAGTACGCGAAGGTTATGACCATGCAGATATCCGTGAAAAAGTAGGTGAGCTGGCTTGGGCATCTTTTGAAGAGTCACTTGAGCTTGTACAAATGGCGAATGAGCCTTTGGACCGCGAATTATTTTTACAAGGTAAACAAACTCCAGTTCTATTTGGTACAGCATTAGGTAACTTTGGTGTTGACCACGTGTTAGACGCATTTATGAATTGGGCACCAGAACCTAAAGCACATCCAACACAAGAGCGTGTTGTCGATGCTAAAGAAGAAGGTTTTTCTGGTTTCGTCTTTAAAATTCAAGCCAACATGGATCCGAAACACCGTGACCGTATTGCCTTTATGCGTATTTGCTCAGGTAAATATGAAAAAGGTTTGAAGATGAATCATGTACGTATTGGTAAAGATGTTCGTATTAGTGATGCATTGACATTCCTTGCGGGTGAACGTGAACATCTAGAAGAAGCGTGGCCAGGTGATATTATTGGTTTGCATAACCACGGCACAATTCAAATTGGTGATACTTTCACAAGTGGTGAAAATCTACATTTCACAGGTATTCCGCACTTCGCACCAGAGATGTTCCGTCGTGTGCGTTTGAAAGATCCATTAAAGTCAAAACAATTGCAAAAAGGTTTGAAAGAGTTGTCTGAAGAAGGCGCAACTCAGGTATTTATGCCACAAATTAGCAATGACTTGATTGTGGGCGCAGTTGGTGTGCTTCAGTTTGATGTGGTTGCTTACCGTCTGAAAGAAGAATATAAAGTTGACTGCGTGTATGAGCCTGTAAGTGTTAATACGGTTCGTTGGATTCATTGTGATGATGATAAGATTCTCAATGAATTTAAGAAAAAAGCACATGATCAGCTTTCTATCGATGGTGGCGGTCACTTAACTTATCTTGCGCCAAGTCGTGTCAACTTGCAGATTATGCAAGAGCGTTGGCCTGATATTCAGTTCCGTAACACGCGTGAACACTAATCTTTAAGATTTGACAGACAGCTTCGAACAGAAGCTGTTTTGTTTTGAAAAATAAGAAAGGATGATGAAATGAATTTGAATAGAAAGACAGTTATTGCACTTTTAGTTGCGGTAATCATATTACTTTTAGCTATTTGCCTTTTTGTCTGGAAAAGCTTTCAACCTTCATCATCTTCTCAAATGAAATCGGCTTCTACCCAAAATCAAAATATAGAGAAAGCTGAAGTACTACCATTTCTAAACTTGCAGCAAGTAAAAGCTGATTATGCTTTACCATTTTGTGAGAAGAAAAATTGTATTGATGTCGATATTCAAACGATAAAGACCCAAGATGCATGGCTAAATGAATGGATCGCGAAAAGTCAGGCTAAAGTGATTCAAGACCAAATTGATTTGAAAAAAGACTTAAGCTTGCAGCAAGCCATTAATGCCTATGTTAAAAAGTCTGATGAATGGCAAGATAAATATTCAAAGAATCGGGCTTATGAATTGCATCTTCATACCCGTATTGCATCGCAGCGTAACCAATATGTTTTATTGCAATTAGGACTTGATACCAAGCAGGAAGAGCTCACGATTAAAGACCGTTATTACTTTTTTGTGGCCGACCGAAAACTGCATAAGAGCTTAACTTTGTTAGATGTTTTGAAAAAAGATCAACAAACTACTGTGCATCAAATGGTGCAGGTGGCCTATCAAGACTGGTTAAAAAAGCAGACTGCTGACATAAAGAAAGAAGCACCAAAAACTTTATATTGGGGGCAGGCAGATTGGTTCTTTGATGGTGAAGGGGTTGGCTTACATTATCAGGCAAACCAGATTACTAAAGAAGCTCCACAGCTCGATATTTATTTATCTAAAGAACAGACCAAAAAAATATTACAACCCGAGGTTTATGAACAAATGTTTTAAGATGGTAGCAGAATTTGCAACCTCTATTTATATGCGCTAATTTCTTAGAAAGGCATAGCGTAATCTCCTTAGAATAAAAGGCAAAATATGATGTTATCTTCTAAAGCTTCACTGCGATTAACTTTGCTTGCTTCTGCTATATTTCTGGCAGCATGCCAACCTAAAGCTGATCCTAAGGATTCTCAAGAGCAGCAGAAATCAACTGTTCAAGAACAAAAGCCAGTAGAGTTGACTTTGAAGGGTGAAACAATTCCTAGTAAGGTGGTTTTACCTGATTGTGATGGTAAAACTTGTCCAGAATTTACGGTAGAGCGCTTACAGAGTAATTTTCCTTTTATTGACAAAATTATAGATCAACAAATCTTAAGTACACTAAATCAAATTTTAGAAATTGCTGAACCTGATGCTAAGGACACGCAAGCGGAACAAAAAGCAGAAGCTTCAGCAGTTGCGGGTGCAGAGCAAAAAAATAGCTTTGATGCACAGGTGCAGCGCTATGCAAATTCATTTATTGATCTAGATAATGAGTTAAAAGCTTTAAGTAGTAATCATCAGATTAATCTTCTAGTTAAACCTAAGATTTTGCAGGCTCAAGGTAAAGTTGTAACTGTAGTGCTTAATAGTAGTAGTTATTTAGGAGGGGCTCATGGCTCTGCTGCACAGCATTATTATAATTTTGATTTAAAAGAGCAAAAGCAAATTAAGCTTGAAGATTTATTACGCCCTCAGCAAAAAGCAAGTTTAGAGAAGTTAGCTCATGAAGCCTTTAAGACATGGGTAACGGACTCTAAATTGGCTGATAATGTTGCTGACTATGAACAAGCATGGCCATTTAAATTATCTAATAACTTCTTGCTGGGTGAGCAAGGTTTAATCCTTCAATACGGTGAGTATGAAATTGGACCATATGTGGTTGGACTCCCTCGATTAGTCATTCCTTATGATCAATTGCAAGATGTGTTGAAAGAGGAATATTTGCCACAGCCTAAAGCTAAACCAGCTTCGGCACCAGTTGCAAAAAGTGCTGGCTAATGCATTTGTTTGATACTCATACCCATTTCGATGTTGCCGATTTTGATGAAGATCGGCAACAATTAGCATTTAATGCTAAAAAAGCTGGAGTTGATGCATTAGTCTTAATTGGGTTTGTGCAGTCACGTTTTGATGAGTTGGTGCAAACTCATCATCAGTTAAAAAGCTGGGAAAATGTGCCTGCTTCATATTTAGCACCAGGTTTACATCCGTTTTATATTGAGCAGCATCAACCAGAACATTTGACTTATCTTGAACACATCTTGCAGCAAGAAAATTGTGTGGCAGTGGGTGAAATTGGCTTAGATACTTTTTTAAAAGAACATAAACAGCCAGATGTATATGCAAAGCAAAAACAATATTTTGCAGATCAGTTAGAGCTGGCAACCCAATACCAAAAACCAGTATTACTCCACATTCGAAAAGCGCATGGTGATGTGCTTGCTATATTAAAAGCTCAAAAATTTAAATTGGGAGGCATTGCTCATGCATTTAGTGGTGGGGTAGAAGAGGCAAAGGGTCTTATTAAGCTTGGTTTTAAAATTGGTGTAACGGGGCAAATTACCAACCCAAATGCGAAAAAGCTTCATACTGTGGTAAATGCTATAGGTGCCGAGCACTTGGTGATTGAAACAGATTGCCCAGATATGACACCGCTTTGTTGTCAAACCTCAACTGAACAGCGTACTCGTAATACCCCTGTTAATTTGCCTTATGTTTTACAAAGTTTGGCCGAAAATTTAAACATGCCTGAGTCAGATTTAGCTGAGTTGCTGTGGAAAAACTCTCAATCTGCTTTGAAATTATCGTAATAAAAATCAAAGATTAGAAATAGTAACTAAAACAAAACACAGCGATTAGAAAAGAAGCTTAAAGTAAGAAAACAACATGTAAAAACGTGAAAAATAACATTGCCAGACATGGGAGGATAACCCAATGGCTAAGTATAGCAATATCAATAGTTTTAATGCTTTACAGACGCTAACAGTAGGTTCCAGCAACTATCAGATTTTTAGCTTAACCCAAGCCGAGAAAAAGCTAGGTGACATTGCCAGACTGCCGAAATCATTAAAAGTACTGTTGGAAAACTTATTACGGTTTGAAGATCAGCATAGTGTTAAAACGGAACACATTCATGCTTTAGCTGAGTGGCTAAAAAACCGTAGTTCCGATCAAGAAATTCAATATCGACCTGCACGGGTTCTAATGCAAGATTTTACCGGTGTTCCCGCTGTAGTTGACTTGGCTGCAATGCGTGCTGCAATGGCACAAGCGGGTGGCGATCCTGAAAAAATTAATCCGTTATCACCTGTAGACTTAGTGATTGATCACTCGGTGATGGTGGATCATTTTGCTGATGATCAGGCTTTTGAAGAAAACGTTCAGATTGAAATGCAGCGTAATGGCGAGCGATATCAATTTTTGCGTTGGGGGCAATCTGCTTTTAATAACTTTAGTGTTGTGCCGCCGGGTACGGGGATTTGTCATCAGGTCAATTTAGAATATTTGGCTCAAGCGGTGTGGCTAGGTGAAGATAATGGACAAACCTTTGCTTTCCCTGACACCTTAGTTGGTACAGACTCCCATACCACCATGATCAATGGTTTAGGTGTATTAGGTTGGGGTGTTGGCGGGATTGAGGCGGAAGCAGCTATGTTGGGTCAACCCATCTCTATGCTGATTCCTGAAGTCATTGGTTTTAAATTGACAGGAAAATTACTAGAAGGGATTACTGCAACAGACTTGGTGCTGACTATTACTCAAATGCTTCGTCAAAAAGGTGTCGTGGGTAAATTTGTAGAGTTCTATGGAGATGGCTTAGCCGATCTACCTCTTGCTGACCGTGCAACCATTGCCAACATGGCGCCAGAGTATGGTGCGACTTGTGGCTTCTTTCCGATTGATGAAGTGACATTGGGATATTTGAAATTAACTGGTCGTCAAAGTGATCGTATTGAACTGGTTGAAGCGTACAGCAAAGCACAAGGCTTATGGCGTAACCCTGGTGATGAACCTGTTTTTACAGATACTTTAAGTTTAGATATGAGCACGGTTCAGGCAAGTCTAGCTGGTCCAAAACGTCCACAGGACAAAGTTCTTTTATCTGATGTGCCGAAAACCTTTAATGCTTTAATGGAGTTAACGCTAAAACCGGCTAAAGAAGCTAAAGAGCGTTTAGAAAATGAAGGCGGTGGTGGCACAGCCGTAGAGGCAAAAAAAGCAAATATCCAGCATGAAAGTCCGTCATGTGTGATTGAAGGAAAAGAGTATCCATTAACTCATGGTGATGTTGTTATTTCAGCGATTACCTCTTGTACCAATACTTCTAACCCAAGTGTAATGCTAGCCGCAGGTTTGCTTGCAAAAAAAGCGATTGAAAAAGGCTTGCAGCGTAAACCATGGGTGAAAAGTTCACTTGCACCAGGCTCGAAGGTGGTGACGGATTATTTACTGGCTGCTGGTCTTACACCGTATTTAGATGAGTTGGGCTATAACTTGGTTGGATATGGTTGTACAACCTGTATTGGTAACTCAGGTCCACTACCCGAACCAGTTGAAGAGGCAATCCAATGCCATGATTTAAATGTTGCATCTGTACTTTCTGGTAATCGTAATTTTGAAGGACGCGTACACCCATTAGTTAAGACAAACTGGCTTGCTTCGCCACCTTTGGTAGTCGCTTATGGTCTTGTTGGTAATATTCGTACTGATTTAACTACACAACCTATTGGGCAGGGTAAAGATGGACAACCTGTTTACTTAAAAGACATCTGGCCAAGTCAGGCTGAAATTGATGCTGTCTTACAGAAAGTAAATACAGACATGTTCCATAAAGAATATGCTGCGGTCTTTGATGGTGATGAAAGCTGGCAAGCGATTCAGATTCCAAAAAGTAAAACCTATGAATGGGCTGATGATTCGACTTATATCCGCCACCCGCCATTCTTTGAGGGCATTGGCGAACCTCCAAAACCAATTAAGAATATTGAACAGGCACGTATCTTGGCAGTACTTGGTGACTCGGTAACAACTGACCATATTTCACCGGCAGGTAATATCAAAAAAGACAGTCCGGCTGGCCGATATTTGCAAGAGCAAGGTGTTGAACCAAAAGACTTTAACTCTTATGGTTCTCGACGCGGTAATCATGAAGTCATGATGCGAGGTACTTTTGCCAATATTCGTATTAAAAACGAGATGCTAGGTGGTGAAGAGGGTGGTAATACCATTCATGTGCCAAGTGGTGAAAAGCTTGCTATTTATGATGCAGCAATGCGTTATCAACAAGAACATACGCCGCTTGTGATTATTGCTGGTAAAGAGTATGGCACAGGTTCTTCACGTGACTGGGCTGCCAAAGGAACGAACTTGTTAGGTGTAAAAGCAGTCATTGCTGAAAGTTTTGAACGTATTCATCGTTCAAACTTGGTGGGTATGGGCGTGTTGCCATTACAGTTTGTTGATGGGCAAACTCGACAATCTCTCAACTTAACTGGTCATGAGGTGATATCAATTCGAGGCTTGTCAGATGGTGTTCAACCTCATCAAATACTTGAAGTTGATGTAAAAGGAGCAAATGGGGTCGCTAGCCATTTTAATGTATTGTGCCGAATTGATACGTTAAATGAGGTTGAGTACTTTAAAGCGGGCGGTATTTTGCATTATGTACTGCGAAATTTGATTGCTTCATAAATTGGCTAAGCTTGTACAGCCTTGTAATGAATATGAATGAGCTAATGTTGGGTATATAGCCATATCCTTACTTTTTAAGGATAAAAAGTAACAAAAATCCTTTGTCGGGCTGACGGTATGTCCTTATATCGCAGCCCAACTGAGCGGCATCCATGCCGCCTGCCACACTAGTAATCAATAGTTTAAATCTTAAGCCGTATAATTTGATTAATAATCATAAGACTTGTCGTGAGTTTAAATATTACAGTCTCAAGTTTTCTTTGATCTAAAATACACTTTCTTCTGAAAAGCAGTAAAATACTCTCCGTGTTTTATATCCCCAAAGAGTAGCAATGACCGATCTCCAACAAGATGAATATGACCGCCGTTTTGCAGGTGTAGCCAAAGTTTATGGTGATTCATCGTTCCAGCACTATGAAAAAAGTCATGTGATGGTGATTGGTATTGGTGGGGTCGGTAGTTGGGCGGTAGAAGCTTTAGCGCGTACAGGTATTGGTGAGATTACACTAGTAGATATGGATGTGGTTGCAGCATCAAATGTGAATCGTCAGTTACCTGCAATGACATCAACTCTGGGTTGTGAAAAAGTTGAGATTATGGCGGAGCGTTGTCGCCAAATTAACCCACATATTAAAGTTAATATTATTGATGACTTCTTAACGCCTGAAAATGTCACAGAGCTTTTAAACCCTGTACCAGACATTGTTTTGGACTGCATCGATGACGTTAAAGCAAAACTGGCTTTAATGCTGCATTGTCGTTTTAATAAAATTCCTTTGATTGTTTCAGGCGGAGCAGGTGGTAAGCTCGATCCACTTAAAATTCGCGTGGCCGATCTATCAAAAACAGAGCAAGATCCGATGTTAGCGAAGCTACGTAGTCAACTTCGTGCTCGCGGCATCTGTAAAAAGCCAAAAGAGAAATTTGGTATTACCTGTATTTACTCAATCGATAATCCATTTTCTAGTGCAGATGTTTGCCCATCGGCGGGATTACGTTGTGGTGGCTATGGGTCAGCGGTAGTAGTGACTTCAAGTTTTGCCATGATTGCTGTGGCTGAAGTTTTGAAAAAGCTTGATTTAAAGAAAGCCTAATTTAAATATTGAAAAGGCATGTGCTTATGTGAGTGCATGCCTTTTATTTTTGAGAGAAACTATTAATCATACAGCTCTATGTTGTCTTGCTGGGGTTGTGTGGGTAACTGCTGATCATAAAATTTAAAACACCATAAAATTAGAACAACAACGGTGAAAATGACAAACCCTTTTAAATACTTCATGAATAATTCAATCAATTGAATGGTCTTGATAAAATTCTAGCGAAGGCTATCTATCTAATCTAATATAGAAAATAGACCTAATAATCTAATTTTGAGATGGTTATGCTCACATTAAAACAATTCCAATATTTCATAAAAATCGTTGAAGAAGGAAGCTTTACTGCGGCTTCTGAAAAGCTATTCATAGCTCAGTCTGCTTTAAGTCGGCAAATTAAATTATTAGAAGAAGAAATTGATTTTCAGTTATTTGATCGTACTGATAAGAAAGTAAAACTCACGGCGGCAGGAGAAGTCTTCTATAAAAAAATAAAAGATAATATGAATTATTTAAATGAGATCATTGGAGTTTCTAAGAATATTGCAGAAGGAAAAAATCGCCAGATTAAAATTGCTCACTCGAGCAGTATTATTATGGATGATAAAAAGGTTCAGATATTAAAAGAAATTAGCTTAACGCAACAAATCAATTTTGAGATAAATACCTTGTCATCTGAGCATCAGATTTTGGCTTTACTGAATGGGGAAATTGATATTGGTTTGATTAGACCGCCAGTTCTGCATAGCCTTGAAGAAATAACAACCTTGAAACTATATGAACAGCCATTATTTGCAGCTGTTTATATTGATCATCCTAAATTTAAAGAAACACAAAGTATCCAGATAAAAGATTTAAAAGATGAATATTTTGTTTCGACTCCACATCCTAAGCGGGGAGGTTTGAGTTATTTAGTTTCAAACTTGTGTATAGGGGCTAGCTTCTGGCCTAAAGCAGCGACGATCCAATCACGTAAGCTAAACCAATTACAGTTAGTTGCTGCAAACTTGGGTATTAGCATTGTTCCCGAAGAGTTTGAGCAAATATTACCCCAAAATGTAAAGTTGATTCCTCTAGAAAATAGGAATCTTTTATCTGAAGTGGTTTTAGCTTACAGAACTAACCAGAGTGATCTGATTCAACCTTATGTTGAGCAGATCTACCATCTGCTGGAAGTGTGAGCTGAAATAATTATTGTGGCCCAATATGTTCACTAATAGAAAATGTATATTCCGTATCACCTTCTAACTGACGTTCCTGAGATAGAATGTCCATTTTGGGACGTTTATGCTGGTAGAATTCCAAATTGATACAACCACTATTGTTAACCGCATAGCGAATATAGTAACGATCCGGCTCTAGATAAAATATTGCTTCTTCAAATGAGTGCAAAGATAGAATTTTCTTCTTGTCGTGATAAATCACAGAAGGACAGTCTAGTATTCCATTTAAATATTGTTTTCGTATCACATGGATTCGAGCTTGAGGAGTCGTCCCTTTTAATAAATATTGAGGTTGGTAAATCCGTTTTTCGGGTACTTTTTTAAAAACCTCTATAATGTTTGTATCAGAGGCGGCATAAGTCATGCCAAACGATGTTAGTAAGTAAAAGCTCAGCAGTATTCTTTTCATAAAGTTCCATCATTATTTTTGATAATTACAATATGAAAATAAAGCAAAAAAGAAGCCAAGCTGGGTTTAAAACACTCGTTTGATCAGTTGTTTGAAACAATTAAAGTAATTGAACATCTAGTTCTTAGGTAGACTGCCCTAGTCGATAATAGGTATACGTTACGCTGTCATCTTTATAGACGTCATAGCTATTTTGTTTGAAGTCAGAGACCCATTCACTTCCAGTATATCCTGCGATGTGCCCATAAACGTGGTTGCGGGTTCTGTGAATGATGTAAATGTCACCTTCTTGAGGTTCGTCGAAGGCTGGATCAATTTGTTTATAGCCAATCTTTTTGAGAGTATCGCCCCAATCTGAAGCTGCGATTGGGTGGTTTTCAACATTAGCACCAGCAGATTCCAGTGCAAGACGAATACTACGTGCGCATCTAGCTTTGCTGCGTCTAGAGGTAACGCTTTCTAATTTTTCTACAAACTTTTCTACATCGATCGGTGGGTTGGTTGAAGTTTGAGTTTGATGATTATTGGGTTTCATGGTGAAAGGATAAGGTAGGCTGGGTGCGCTGTGCGATACAACAATGGCTGCCTGATTTGAATCCTGATACATGTAATTATCAGCTACTTGTCCGTCATAAATAATCATCGTGAAATCTCTACCGTGCTACCTATATCCATATTAAAAAAAATCACCACCTACCTGTGGCGTTCAGAGATACTAATAGGCGTATCTTAAAAGTTTTGTTTATGTTATGTAATAATGTATCTTTTTTCCAGAGGTGCCTGCCTTGGAGCGAAAAGATACTTATCAAAAGAGGTGGTTAAAAATAGTGAAATTTAAATTATTGATATCATTGTAAATAAATAACTAATCAGAGCTTAAATTTGAATATTTTGTTCCAACATTTGCGAATATACTCAAAATCTAAGTCTCTGATTTAAAATGCCACATTTTCTTACAATTTAAGAAGTCGTCGCCAACTTAAACCTGCTGCTCTTTTACATACTCTTCAGTGCGAATCATGGCTGCTCGCATGTTCTGAATTGCAGTTTCAACATCGGCTAAAGTTTTTGCATTTCCGCCACTTAGCGCCTGACGCCATTTACGAGCACCTGGTAAGTTTTGAAATAAACCTAAAATATGACGTGTAATGATTGAAAGGGGTGCACCTTCAGCCATACGTTGCTCAATATAAGGCAGCATTTGTTCCATAATATCGAAACGGTCTGGTGCTTCTAAGTTCCAAAGTTGGCCAAGCTCAGCAAGTAGGTAAGGGTTGTGATAGGCTTCACGGCCAATCATGACACCATCAACATGTTGTAAATGAGCTTGAGTTTCAGCAAATGTTTTAATTCCACCGTTAATTTCAATGGTTAGGTGCGGACGTTCTTGCTTTAAACGATATACATCTTCGTAGCGTAAAGGAGGAACTTCTCGATTTTCTTTTGGAGACAAACCTTTCAAAATAGCAATACGGGCATGTACAACGAAATACGTACAACCCGTTGCCGCGACAGTATCTACGAAATGTAGCATTTCTTCGTAAGACTGCATGTCATCAATACCGATACGATGCTTTACCGTTACTGGAATATCCACTGCCTTTTGCATATTGTGAATGCATTCAGCCACTAAGTCTGGCTCTGCCATTAAACATGCACCGATTTTATTGTTCTGTACGCGGTCACTTGGGCAGCCTACGTTGAGGTTGACTTCATCGTAACCCCAGTCTTCGGCCATTTTTGTGCAGGTTGCAAGCTCTTGTGGGTTTGATCCGCCAAGTTGCAATACGATCGGGTGTTCTTGAGCACTATAGTTTAAATGACGTTTTGCATCGCCAAATAGAATCGCACCCGTAGTCACCATTTCTGTATAAAGCACAATATTTGGGTTAAATAAGCGTGCAAAGAATCGGTAGTCCTTTGTAGTCCAGTCCATCATAGGTGCGACAGAAATACGAGGTTGTAACGATTGAAGTGATTGCATAGCCAATAGACCCAAAAGTCGCTAAATTAATGAAAGGGCAGCATTATACGGGGTTTAGCCCTGAATCGACAGTGGCATTTAACCGCATAATTTATAACCGCCCTTGTGCTGAATATAGAAAGATGATTTTTAACAAGTTAGGTTATGAGTGTGCCATTTGCTTTTTTTGTAAGAAAGCATCAATCACACTAAATAAAATACAAAATACAACGAGCCCCACACCTGCAAGGCAGGTCATGGTCCATCCACCATGATTCCAAGCAAAAATTCCTAATGCTGAACCAGCTGCGCCGCCAATAAAATAAGTGGTCATATAAATAGCATTAATACGTGATTTAGCATCTGGACGTAAACGGAAAATAATGCTCTGGTTGCTGGTGTGAACGAGTGCGAGTGCTAATTGAATTAAAGCAAATCCAATAATATAAGTAGAAAGTAGAGTTTGTCCGAAGTAGAAACAAATCCAACTTATCAAGAACAATCCACAGCCCATCCATGTAAGTAATCTTGTGTAGCCTTGATCGGCATATTTACCAATATAGCGTGTTGATAATGCCCCAAAGATACCGACTAGAGGTACTAGTCCGATAAATAGATCTGGTAAATGGTGTGCTGAGGTGAGAAGTAATGCGATGGTTGAATACAAGGTACTTACTGCTGCAAAGGCAAAAGCACCTGTAAGTGCTCTTAATAAGAGTCTTTTTTCTTGCTTTAAAAGCTGAGCCATGGAAACAAAGATTTGCCCATAGTTCATTTTCATACGTAAGACATAAGGCAAGCGACTTTTTAAAGTAAATGCCAACAGAAGCATTAATACGCCGCTTACGACATACACTATTTTCCAGTGGAAAAGGTTGGAAAATAATCCAGCTAGACTAGTAGAGAGTAAAATCCCGACCAATAAGCCGCTCATTAAAAAACCAATGATCTCGCCAGTTTTTTCCGGTTTTACTGTCATGGTTGCAAGTGGAATGAGGACTTGGGCAGCAACAGAAAACAATCCCGCTAAAATTGTACCGATCCATAACATGGGTAAGTTCACGGCAAAAGCAGATGTAAATAGGCCAACTGCGCAAAGTACCATCAAAAACGGAATAGCTTTGGCTTTATTAACGATGTCACCCATTGGGACAATAAATAGTAAACCGAGGGCATAAGACACTTGAGCAAATGTTACAGTTAAAGCAGCTTGTGCCTGAGTTACAGCAAACTCTTGCTGAATGGAGTGAATCAGCGGCTGACAATAATAATTCACACCTGCACATAAACCGCATGCTGCTGCCATCAACCAAAGCAAAGGTTTATTTTGACTGATATCTTCAGGGGTAGACATGACGTTCTCTCAGTTTTATTGGGTGTATGCTGTTGCTTCAACTTCAATAAGCATGTGTTCTAGCGCAAGGCGCGGCACAGGAATAAGTGTACAGGCAGGAAAAGGATGATTTTTCCATAAATTTTGCATAATTTTAATCAAAATTTGATGTTTTTCGACCGAGTGGTCAACAACTAAAACTCTCAATACAGCAATATTGCTAAGCTCTGCATTGGCTGCTTTTAAAGCATATTGAATATTATCAAAAACTTGGTTCGCTTGTTCTTCAAAACTTGGGCTTAATTCACCTTGGGAATTTTCGCCTCCTTGACCTGCTACATGAATAATATTCTTAAAGCTTTCCACTACAGCAACATGACTATAAGCGTTAGGAGTTGGGTTATATAAAGTTGATGGATTTATGATTTTAAAAGTTTCTTGACTCATTGGAACTCAACCGTTCATTAAAATTTAGATGAGTATCCAACCTCAACTTAAGTTGAGGTCAAGAGAATTTAATGTTTTAGTCTTTTCTTTCTAAGTGTAATCATCATGACACCGACAATATTGAGAAGGCAACCGACCCATTGCCACATATTGAGATGTTCATTTAAAAAAGCAACGGCAAGCAAAATCGTTAAAACTGGTCCAATTGAAGCAATCATTGCAGATTGAGAGGCACCTAATCGTTCAATGCTTTGCATGAGCATAACGGTGGGTAGCACGGTAACTAAAAAGCCTAAGCCAATGCCATACCAAATTACACTAGAGGGAAGTTGTAATAGAAGTTGAATTGGATGAGGTGTACTTAATGCGTAATGAGTTAATGTGCCGATACAAGCCACAGTTAAGGCTAACCCTGTGAAATTCCAAGAGCCAAACTTCTTAATGAGAGGTGGTGTCAGCAACAAATAGCCGGCGAAAGCCACGGCACTTGCAAATACGAAACTTGTTCCTAACCAGAAGTTGCCCTGAATTGGTGCGTTGTTATGCTCCTGAAGCATAACCAGTACCGTTCCACCATAACTAAGAAAAATGGCAAATAAACTTTTTACATCTAATTTTTGTTTGTAGAGTAAGCTCGAGACTATGACGGTAAGCGTGGGATATAAAAATAGAATAATTCGTTCTAAAGAAGCACTAATAAACATGAGGCCCATGAAATCGAGCCAACTTGCAAAGTAGTAGCCTAATAGACCGGCAAAAATTAAAATTAGCCAATCCTTCTTTTTTATGCCCTGATTATGATGCCTGTTAAACCAGCAAATTAATAGAAAGAACGGTAAGGCGCTTAACATGCGTAAAGCCATCAAGATCGTACCGTCTACTAATGGAGAAAGGGCATAAGTCTGTTTAATAAAAATTGCTTTGGTACTGAATAGAAACGCAGAGCAAAGAGCAAAAAAAGACCCGATTTGAAACGAAGATAAAGAAATTTTCATATACAGGACTGTATAAGAGAGACTATTGTCTGCAAAAAAAGAAAAACCTTCTTATATTACACCCCTAAACAAATATCGTGAATCATCAGTTCAAAATATTGGTATTTATTAAATAAATAGTGGGTGGTATTTTAAAAAAGTTCAATTAGAATCCAAATTCTGTACAAAGAATACACATGGGGGAAACATTGCAGCTTGCAATGTTTTTGACAATGAGAAATTAGCTTGAGGAACGCTCATGCAGATCGGAATCCCAACCGAAACTGTCGTCGGTGAAAATCGTGTAGCTGCTACGCCAGAGACAGTAAAGAAGTTGATTAGCGCTGGTCATAGCGTTGTGATTGAACGTGGTGCTGGTGTAAAGGCTGCGTACATTGATAGTGCTTATGAACAGGTCGGTGCAACCATTACGGATGATGCCTATACGGGTAGTCAAATTATTTTGAAAGTTCGCGCACCACAGGGCGGGGAAATTCAGAAACTTGCAGCAAATACCGCTGTTGTAGCAATGTTTGATCCTTATCGTAACACCGAGCTAGATCAGTTTGCGAATCAACAAGTGTCTGCTTTTGCGCTAGAACTGCTTCCTCGTACGCTTTCTCGTGCACAAAACATGGATGTGTTGTCTTCTCAAGCAAACTTAGCTGGTTATAAGTCGGTTTTACTTGCTGCTGTTGAATATCAACGCATGTTCCCAATGCTTATGACTGCTGCGGGTACTGTAAAGCCTGCGCGTGTTGTAATCATGGGTGTTGGGGTTGCTGGTCTTCAGGCGATTGCAACTGCAAAACGTTTAGGTGCAATTGTTGAAGCGACCGATTTACGTCCTACAGCAAAAGATCAAGTTGAGTCTTTAGGTGGTAAGTGGTTAGACGTACCAATGTCTGAAGAAGAGCAACAACGTGCAGCGGATGCCGCTAAAAATGGTTATGGATGGATGCCGGGTGAGCAATACATCAAAGACCAAGCTGCGATTGTAGATAAAGCTGTATCTAATGCTGACATCGTGATTACCACTGCATTGCTGCCGGGGCGTGATGCGCCACGTCTGATTAAAGCTGAAACTGTTGCCAAGATGAAACCAGGCTCTGTCATTTTAGATATGGCTGTTGAAACTGGTGGTAACGTTGAAGGCTCTAAAGTTGGTGAGACTGTGTTTACAGAAAATGGCGTGAAAATTTTGGGTGTTCCAAATATTCCGGCAACTGTAGCAACAGAAGCTTCTGCATTGTATGCGCGTAACGTTTTTAATTTCGTAGAGACCTTATTCGACAAAGAGAAAAACTTTGCGATTAATCAGGAAGACGAAATCCAAAAAGCCCTATTGGTCACTCATGGCGGTCAAGTACTGCTTAAGCGTGGTTAAGGAGATTTCTCATGGTTGAAACTATTACAATTTTCGTCCTTGCCATCTTCGTAGGTTATTACGTGGTTTGGGGTGTTACGCCAGCTTTGCATACACCACTTATGGCAGTAACCAATGCGTTGTCATCTATTATCGTGGTAGGTGCGATGTTGCAAACTGTAGGTCTGCCAGTTTTAGGTGTAGATGCTAACGTTGCATTTCAAAGTGTGAATGTGGTGAGCGTACTCGGTGCGATTGCAGTATTTTTGGCAAGCATTAATATTTTCGGTGGCTTTGCAGTAACTGCACGCATGCTGGAAATGTTCAAGCCTAAGCAAAAGAAATAAGAGGGCTTTGACATGGAATTTATTCAAGCAAATGCAAACTGGTTGTACCTTGTTGGCGCAATCCTCTTTATCTTGACGCTTCGTGGCTTATCTGGTCCTAAAACAGCAATTCAAGGTAACCGTTACGGTATGATCGCAATGGCGATTGCTGTGGTAACAACCTTCTTTGTTGCGAATAACCCAGTTATTTGGATGATCGTTGGGGCAATGGTGTTAGGAGCAATTGTGGGTATTGCGCGTGCACGTACAGTGCCAATGACTCAAATGCCAGAAACTGTTGCGCTTATGCACTCATTAGTGGGTTTGGCTGCTGTTTTAATTGCGATTGCTGCAATTTTACATAACAACCAACTTACTGAACTATTTGCTCAAAATGAGGCGGCTTTAACAGCAGCTGGCGTGCAGCATGCACACATGAGTAAGGTTCACTTATTTGAATTGTTTGTTGGTTGTTTCGTTGGTGCGATTACCTTTACTGCATCTGTGTTTGCGTACGGTAAATTGGCTGCGAAAAAATGGGCTAAAACAATTTCTGGTGCATGGGTTAAACCTGTTCAAGCACTTATCTTTGTTGCGATGTTGGCTTGTGGTTTCTACTTCTTTACAACTGGCAACATGACTGCTTTCTGGGCAATGACAGCACTTGCACTTGCATTTGGTTGGGTTTGGATTGCGCCAGTGGGTGGTGGTGATATGCCTGTAGTGGTATCACTTCTTAACTCATTCTCTGGTTGGGCAGCAGCAGGTATTGGTTTTACACTTGAAAACAACATGTTGATCGTTGCTGGTTCGCTTGTAGGTTCATCTGGTGCGATTCTGTCGTACATCATGTGTAAAGCAATGAACCGTTCGATCATCAATGTATTGTTTGGTGGGGCAATGGGTGGTGCAGCAGTTGCAGCTGCAGATAAAGGTGAACAAGTTCAACGTAACTATCGTTCAGGTTCTGCTGATGATGCTGGCTTCTTGATGTCAAATGCGGACAGCGTTGTGATTGTACCGGGTTATGGTATGGCGCAAGGTCGTGCTCAAAATGCGGTAAAAGAGTTGTGTGAACTTTTGAAAGAACAGGGTGTAACGGTTCGCTTTGCAATCCATCCGGTTGCAGGTCGTATGCCTGGTCATATGAACGTACTACTTGCTGAAGCGGACGTGGCATATGAAGACATCTTGGAAATGGATGAGATCAACTCAGACTTCCCTGCAACTGACGTAGTACTTGTAATTGGTGCAAACGACGTTGTAAACCCAGCTGCAAAAGATGATCCAAGCTCACCAATTTATGGTATGCCGATTCTTGAAGCTCATAAAGCGCGTACAATTATGGTGATTAAACGTTCTATGGCAACTGGTTATGCAGGTTTAGATAACGATTTGTTCTATAACGAAAAAACAATGATGATCTTTGGTGATGCCAAGAAAGTTGTGGAAGATATGACGAAAGCAATTAATGGTACAGGCCACTAAGCTGCTTTGAAGTAAAAAACCACCTTCGGGTGGTTTTTTTATTTACCTCTATTTTTAAAGAAATTTTTCTACAAGATCCATAGATTGTTGATAGAGGTCACGTGCAAGTTGCTGATTTTTAGCATGTGATGATTTCCAGTCTGGCATATGTGCGCTGACATATTCGCCATTACGGTTCTGCCATGCCTCAGAAGTTGCCATTTCTGTAATGAGCTTTGCTGGAACTGAGGTTGGGACTAGGCCTAATTTCATCGCCGCATAGACAGGTTTGGGTAAGTCGCGATAAATATCAGAAGCGACACCGCCTGGATGTAGTGCGTTATTGGTAATTGAACTTCCAGCTAACTGTTCTGCTAATGCATTGCTGAATAGTAAATTCGCAAGCTTTGATTGACCATAATAGAACAGGGGATTGTAAAAACCTTCTGCGCGAAATTTATTGGGTTTAATTGAGCCAACCCAATGAGCAATAGACGCAAGATGAATAATGCGCGCTTTAGGAGACTGTTGTAAAATTGGAAGTAGTTTTTGAGTTAATAAAAAATGGCCTAAATAATTAACCCCAAATTGTTGCTCAAAGCCTTCACTGGTCAACTGTTTGGTTTTGGCAAATAAACCTGCATTATTAATGAGTACGTCAAGGTTGCCATATTTATCTGCAATTTCATCGGCAGCTTTTTTAGTTAATTCAAGACTATTTAAGTCGAGAGAAACGACATCGACTTGTCCTTGGTTAAGTGAGCGTAGTTTGTTTTGTGCCTCTTGCGCTTTTTGAGGATTTCGACATGCCAAAATCACATGTTGCCCTTGTTTAACAAGTTGTTCTGCTGTGGCGAAACCTATGCCCGTATTAGCACCTGTAATTAATATCTTCACTTTCTGTACTCCGGTTATGCTATTTATTGGTGGGGACTTCAAGAATTTGTATAGTGCTGCAAATTTGACAATTTGTCATGTCAAAATTAGTTGTAAGTGATGATTGGTGCTTTGGGGGGAGGGTCTGCGTATTTGAATGTCATTAAAATTGATGTCAGATAAATAAAAAAAGCGGCTCAAAAGAGCCGCTTTTTTTAAAAGCAAAATTTTAAGCAACCGACTCTGGAGCGGTACGCCATAAGCTTTCTAAATCATAGAATTTACGGGCTGTTGGTAGCATTACGTGTACTACAACAAAGCCGAGATCAATCAAGATCCATTCTGCATCTCGTTCACCTTCAACGCCAATCGGGCGGAAACCGGCTTTTCGAGCTTCTTCTGCAACATTGTCAGCAAGTGCTTTGACATGGCGAGTAGAAGTACCACTTGCAATTACAATAGCATCAGCGACATTGCTAATTGAGCTAACATCTAACTGGAGAATATCTTTTGCTTTTACATCAACTAAAGCGTCGTGGACGACTTTGAGACAAGCTTGTACGTCTTTATTTGAGGTGTTCATTGCGAAATCGTGAGAATTAGACACGCTGGGCGATGGTTCTAAATTCATATAGGGTATATTTTCCTGACAATTACTCACTATCTAATATAGTGGTTTTCGCACTAAATTTCAAACAGAAGTCGTAACAGTTTATATATTTACATCATCAGAAAAGTATTTTTTCTTCCATGTAAACGACTGATTTGAAGCATTTTCAGGTTTATATTCCGCTGCAATATAGTTCTGATATGAACTTTGCTTTAACCAAGAAAAAATTTGTTCATAAGGAATTTGAGCTGTATCAGGCTCATGGCGGCCCGGGCAGTCTGCAAATTGAATATGACCAATTAAGTTAATGTTTTCTTGTAAACCCTCAAGTACATCTTCACCCATCATGGCCATGTGATAGCAGTCATATTGCATTTTGAGAGCAGGGTGATTGACTGCTTCTAACATTTCTTGGCCCTGTGCAATGTTCTGTACCAAAAAGCGTGGCATATCCGTGCCATTAATCATTTCGAAAACAGGCTCTATACCATGTTCACTGAGTAAGTTGCAGGCATGTTTTAAATTGGCTGCTAACGTTTTTAAACAAGGAAGTAAGTCAGCATCTAGCGGTTGTTTACCCGCTAAAATATTAACACGAGGAACTTTTAAAGCAGTAGCATAGCTAATGGCCAATTCTAAGGCTTCATGAAAAGCTATCTCTTGGCCGGGAATGCCTGCTAAACCGTTTCCGCCTTGCATAAGATCACCAGCAGGCACATTGATTAGACAGAGATTGAGGTTGTAACGTTCAAGTTGGTCTTGAATCTCGGAAATGGTAAGTTCGTATGGGAATTGGATTTCTACATGTTCAAAGCCCTCTGCATGGGCTAATGCGAAGCGTTCAATTAAAGAAACTTCGGTAAAAATCATGGATAAGTTAACGGCAAGACGACCCATACACAAACTCCGTTTATTATTGCTCTACTACTTGAATCATAGTAGCTAAATCTTTCTCAGCAAAGCCATTTTTTTGGTGAGTTTGTAGCTGTAATAGAGCTTTTTGTGCAACAGGGATATCTAAATTAACATTGTTAGCCAATGTTACCGCGTTGTTAAGATCTTTAGATAATGTTTGAACTTTCCACTGAACAGGCTCGAATGTATGAGTTGCCATGCGTGGTGCAAGTATTTGAAATGGCTTTGAGTCGGCAAATCCACCAGCTAGAGCTGGAGCGAGTAATGTGGTGTCTACACCAGCTCGGTCTGCTAGTGCTACAGCTTCAGCGATAAGAGCACTATTTGCTGCCACAATCAATTGATTACAAATTTTAGTGGCTTGACCCGTACCTATATCACCCATTCGTGTTACACGTTGAGATAAGACATTAAAAATAGGAGCTAATTCCGTAATGGTTTGAGCATCGCCACCTGCAAAAATAACAAGTGTGCCTTGTTCTGCACCAGCTGTTCCACCTGATACCGGTGAATCAATCCATGTAACGTCATGCGTGGCAGCAGCTTGAGCAAGCGTTTTTGTTGCAGCAACAGATAAGCTTGAGAAATCAACAATTACCTGTTTCGCTTTTAAATTAGGCTGAATTTGTTCAAATACTGCTTCTACTGCTTTGTCATCTGCTAGGCAGGTTAAAATAATTGGATACTCATCAATATCTGAAAGTTCTAAAGGTTGTGCGCCGATATCAATCAGTTCTTCACATGCAGAAGGGGTTCGATTCCAAACCGCAACTTGAAAACCAGCCTGAATAAGACGGGTTGCCATGCGGCTCCCCATCAGCCCTATACCTAAAAAAGCAATAGGGGTATTACGATCAAAATTCATAATCTAAGCTCTTTATTTATATTGGCGTGGTAAAAAATTAACTTCCGGATGTTTGTCTTTTTTACGAGCAAGTTTGCTATTTTTACCAAGTAATAATTTAAGTTGCCAGATTTTTTCTAGACGCAATGACTTTTCAGGTTGGTGTTCCATTGCATCAAGTACACGTTTTGCTGCAGTTAGGGCATCAGGTGAGCGTTGTAACATTTCAGCAGCTATTTCATTGGCTTTTTCTAGTGGAGAGTTGCTTAAATGGGTCACAAGACCAATTTCTTTTGCATAATTCCCATCAAAAACACGGGCTGTTAAGGTGAGTTCTTTTGCAAGGTCAACACCAATTAAGCCTTTCAATGAGCGAGTAAGTCCCATATCTGGAACTAAGCCCCAACGGCTTTCCATAATCGACATTTTAGTGTCTGGATGAGAAATACGAATATCAGCTGCTAAGGCAAGTTGCATTCCGGCACCAAAACAATATCCTTCAAGAGCTGCAATCACAGGTACAGGTAAATTTTGCCAAATCAGGAATGCTTTTTGGAAGAGGCTTTGGCCAGGTTTAACAAGCTCCCAAATGGCAAAAGCGGAGTTTTTCGGATTATTCAGATCAGATAAATCAATTCCAGCACTAAAAACTTGTGCTTCCCCTGTCAAAATCACACAGCGGATATCTCTATCTTTTTTAATGGCTTTTGCTGTTGAAACGAGTTCTTTGAGAAGGGCAAAACTCATGGCATTACGTTTATCAGGACGGTTTAGATAAACTGTTGCAATGCCATTATTCTTTTCAATACGTAAAAGTGCCATGAAATTCCCGCTTATTTTTTTATCGATAAGCGGAGCATAGCATGGCTGTAATTTGGAAACATGACAGCTCAGTCATACCATTTGGTAGATATGCTAGTCAGGAATCACTAAGATTTGATGAGCAGCACTTTCAACTTCTTTAACAACAAGTCCTAACTCATCAAAGCGTCTCATAACTTCTTCAATAAACCCTTCATCGGCTATACGGCGTTCTTTGCGTAGTGTTGAAATAAATTGCTCAAAATCACCTGTCACTTGTTGCAGTTTTGGAGTACCTACATAGCGGGTAGCGCCATAAAGACGATGTAAAACATGCTCAAGTTGAGGGAAGTCTTCAAGCTCGATGAGCTGCTGCATTTCGTCTAGCTCAGTTGGGAAACTATCAACTAACATTTTAAGTAAATCTTGGGCAAGATCTTCTTTATTTGCTGCAAGCTGCAAACTTTGTTGCCAGTTTAGAATTTCTGGGTCTAATGCTTCTGCAACGACATGATGGTCTTTATCTAGAGCTTTTGATGTAAAGTTGTTTTTGGTCCATTGCGTTAAAATTTGGATAATTTGTTCCATTTGAATTGGTTTGGTGACATAGTCATTCATGCCTACTTTGAGGAGTTTTTGCTTTTCATCAGCAAGGGCATGCGCTGTTAATGCAATAATTGGAAGCTGCATTTCATCATCTAAAGTCGACTCTAATGAGCGAATAGCGCGAGTTGTATCAATACCTGACATAACAGGCATTTGAATATCCATAAATACCAAATCAAAGGGTTTAAGCTTCTGGTCAATTCGCTCTTGAATCAGATTAAGCGCTTCTTGACCACTGAGAGCTTTAGTTGTTCTAACGTTGAGCTCGCCTAGCAAGGCTTCTAAAACAATTAAGTTAGGTAAGTGGTCATCGACTGCCAGAATGTGTAAACCTTGACCATTAAAATCTTGTTGCTCCTCTTCAAAAATAGGCTGATCATTTAATAATTGAATGAGTCCGCTTCGACTTAATGGTTGATATAAAGGGCGAGCACGATATTCATTGAGCATATTTGGCTCAAGTGTCATTTGATAGCCATAGACTGCCAAATTGCCTTGATAACGACTACGGATTTCTTTTAATAACGCTTCAGTATCGCCGCTGTGATCAACAATGAGCCATGTATTATCTTTTTGATCAAGATGTTTTAAACGACTAAATAAGTCCAGAATCGATTGTGTCTCGATATGAGGAACATGATAGTTCTCAAGGTAATAACGTAAAACACTTGCTGTAGCAGGGTGGGCAAGATAAGACACCACTTGTAAATGTTCAAAGTGCGGGTGTTCAATCTCGTAATCTTCATCTACCACAAATTGTGCTGTAAACCAGAAGGTCGAGCCTTTTTCTGTTGGAGCGCGTTCTTGGTTATCCTCAAAGCCAATTTGGCCATGCATGAGATGGACAAGCTGTTTAGAGATCGCAAGGCCTAAACCTGTACCGCCAAATTGACGTGTAACGGATGCATCACCTTGCGAGAATGATTCAAATAATTTTTTACGATCTGTGCCGCTTAAACCAATACCACTGTCTTGAACACTAAAATGAAGTAGGCATTGTCCGATATCATCATGTTCCATACGAACACGAACAATAATTTCGCCATCTGGAGTGAACTTAATCGCATTTGAAATCAAATTAGTTAGAATTTGTTTAAAGCGTAAAGCATCACCAATCACTTGTTGTGGAATATTGTCCGCATAATAAAAAGCCATTGCGATATGCTTTTGAGCAGCCAGTGGAGACAGCATATCCATGACATCAAAGACAGCTTCTTCTAAATCAAACGGTGCTGTTTCAAGCTCTAACTTACCGGCATCAATTTTTGAGAAATCTAATACATCATTAATTAATGCTAATAAATGGGCAGATGATTTGCGAATAGTTTGCAGATAAAGGTTTTGTTCGTTATTTAGATTTTGCTGACGAAGTAATAAATGAATAAAGCCATCAATACTGTTTAGAGGTGTTCGAAGTTCATGACTAATATTGGCAAGGAAAACTGATTTTGCTTGGTTCGATGAAATCGCTTGGTCACGTGCTTGACGATAAGTGATGTTTTGAACTTCTAAGGTATCTAACGTTCTACGTAAGTCTTCTTCGGTTTGTTCGGTGTGTTCTTTTAACTCTAAAAAGCTAAAGTGTAATCGTTTAACAACGTTTGCAATATCTCGCTGTAATAAGCGTAATTCACCTGTACTGTTAATGACCATATGCTGGTCCAACGTGTCTGCATTTAAACGTTGCAACTGCATGCGAATTTCGTACATCGGTGCAATCCAGCGACGCGAGTAAAAATTCAAGCAAAGTAAAAGTAACAATAAGGTCATTAAGCCAGTAATGACGAGGGCAATCAAAATACGGTAACGTGCCAATTCTAGTGGCTGATTATCCATTTCAATGACGAGCCAGACAGGTGCTTTTCCGGGTGTGTCGCTAATCCGCTGTCCATAAATATTGTTGTGGTTATAAGATATTGGACCAAAAAAATTACTACTTTGCGTAAAGTTTGGCCAGTAGCGATTGTCGCGATAACCGATACTTAAATAGGTCTGGCCATTACTATCAATTAAAGCAGCACGTTTTAGATTTTTTTCACTAAACATGCTTTGCATGATGTGCTGGGCGTGATCATATTCATCGGGCTCTAGTTCAACAAGCTTATATAAATCGATCGCGATTTGATTGTAGCGAGCTAAAATTGCTGAGGCATGATGTAGCTGTTGTTGTTTTACTGAATGTGAGGTTTCAGTTAAAACCAGAAAAGCACCAACACACGTTAAAATCATGATGGGCACAAAAATAAGAGCAATTAATTGTCCATATGCATGATTCAGACGTAAGCGTTTCGATAAGGTTTTATTGAAATTAGACATGGCTACATCAGATTTATCTCTCTGTAGGGCATCTTATCACGCTTTATTTTAAAACAGACGGCATTTTATAAATGACCGAGCTTTAATCGCTTTCATGAAAAAGCATATTGAAATGGGTGCAGTACCGAGCATTTTTTCATACAATAGGCCCACCTCGATATAGGTGTTGATCATGAGTAATACACAACCTGATTTTTTAGCTGACGAATTTTTGTTAGATCACTATGTGGGTAAGACGCCTCTAGTTCGTTTGCAGCGATTAGCTTCTCATACGCAAGCGATAGTTTTAGCAAAATTGGAAGGTAATAATCCGGCAGGTTCTGTAAAAGACCGTCCTGCATATAACATGATTATGCAGGCAGAAAAACGTGGTCAAATTAAACCGGGTGATACATTAATTGAAGCAACCAGCGGTAATACAGGTATTGCGTTGGCTATGGTTGCGGCAATGCGCGGCTATAAAATGAAACTTATTATGCCGAACAATATGAGCCAAGAGCGTAAAGACGCAATGTTGGCTTATGGCGCAGAGCTGATTGAAGTGACACCACAGCAAGGAATGGAAGGTGCACGTGATTTAGCCTTACAAATGGAAAAAGAGGGTAAGGGGCACGTTTTAAATCAGTTTGGTAATCCTGATAATGTTGAAGCTCATTATTTAACAACTGGCCCTGAAATTTGGAAACAAACAGGTGGGAAAATTACCCATTTTGTAAGCTCAATGGGCACAACCGGTACCATTATGGGGGTTTCTAAATATTTAAAAGAACAAAACCCAGATATTCAAATTGTTGGTTTACAGCCTGCAGACGGATCAAGTATTGCCGGTATTCGCCGTTGGCCAAAAGAATACTTGCCTACTATTTTTGATAGTAGCCGTGTGGATCGTATTATTGATATTCCACAAATTGAAGCTGAAAAAACTATGCGTAAATTAGCTCGTATGGAAGGTGTTAGTGCTGGTACATCTTCAGGCGGTGCAGTTTGGGCATCAATCAAAATTGCAGAAGAAAATCCGGATGCTGTTATTGTTTGCATTATCTGTGACCGTGGCGATCGCTACTTGTCTACAGGTCTGTTTTCAGTACAGGACGATAACTCATAATTGAGAGAAATAATGCGTTTCCCTACCTTAGTTTTTGATATTGAAACTTTAACTGATTTAAAAGCGGGTGCGCATTTATATCATCTTGATTTACCTGAGGCCGATGTAGAGCAAGCATTGACGAAAATCCGTCGCCAAGAATCTGGTATGGACTTTCAGCGTTTGCCTTTACATGAAATTGTTTGTATTTCTGGCTTATGGATCGATGAGTCTGGTTTTCGATTATTTTCTTTTAGTCGAGAACAATATTCTGAAGCAGAAATTTTACAGAAATTTTTATCTATTTTTGATAAGCGCCATCCGACTCTAGTAAGTTGGAATGGTTCGCAATTTGATTTACCAGTTATCCTATTTCGCGCTATGTATCATGGGCTATCTGCCCCCGGTCTGTTTGATCAAGGCGAGATTGATAGCCAGAAGCGTTTTAATAATTACCAAAACCGTTATCACCATCGCCATATAGACTTAATGGACGTTATGGCAATGTTTAATGGCCGTAATTTTCAAAAGCTTGACGATATTGCCTGTATTTTAGGTTTGCCGGGTAAGCGTGGTGAGTCGGGTTATCATGTGCCTGAATATGTTCGTAATCAACAGTGGTTAAAATTAACGAGCTATTGTGAAGGAGATGTGCTCAATACGTGGTTTATTTATTTGCGTTGGTTAGTACTAAAAGGCCAATTAAATGCAGATGAACATAACCACTGGATTAGTTTGAGTATTGAATATTTACAGACCATGCCACAGCAGGCTGATTTTCTTGAAGTATGGGAACGCACTTCAAAACATACTGAATTTACTTCTCACTATTTTAATTCTTCAGATTTTTAGGTTCATTCTTTGAAACAACAAGCCAAATCTCGCAACCTTCAACAACCAGAATATATTTTTCAGGTTGAAACACTTTCTCATGAGGGGCGGGGAATTGCGCATTATGGTTCTCATCCAGATCATCCGGCAGATAAGCATGGCAAAAAAGTTTTTATTCGTTATGCATTACCGGGAGAAACTGTAAAAGCTCGGATTACCCATCAAGCGAAGCGTCTTGAAGAAGCTGAAATGTTGCAGTTGTTAGGAGAACCGTCATCACATCGTATCGAGGCAATTTGTCCTCATTATGGTATCTGTGGTGGATGTAGCATGCAGCATATTCACCCTGATGAACAAATCCGTTTAAAACAAAGTGTACTTCAGTCACATTTACAGCATTTTGCAGGTATTCAGCCTGAACAGTGGCTAGAACCGATTCGATCTTTACAAGGCGATTATCGTCGTCGTGCTCGAATCGGTGTGCGCTATTTGCCAAAACCAGATCGCTTAATTATGGGTTTTCGCGAACATCATAGTAATCGTCTAACTTCGATTCATAGCTGTAGTGTTTTGGATAAAAACTTATCAAATAGTCTGCCTGAGTTACGCACTTTACTCCAAAGTCTAAAAGGCAAAGCACATATTGGTCATGTAGAATTAGCAAAAGGTGATCATGAAGTTTCTTTATTGGTTCGTCATGTAGAAAAATTAAACAATTCTGATGTCAACCAATTAAAGCAATTTGCGTTACACAAAGGGTGGCAATTGTATTTGCAACCTAAAGGTCCGGAAAGTATTCATCGTATTGATGATGAACAAGGTGCTTTACGTTTACATTATGCCTTGGAGAGGTTTAATGTAAATTTTGCTTTTTCGCCATTGGATTTTACTCAGGTCAATGCCACAGTAAATCAACAGATGGTTCAATTGGCATGTGAATTGCTTCAGTTGCAACCAGGTGAAAAGGTACTTGATCTATTTTGCGGTTTGGGCAATTTCTCACTCCCGTTAGCACGATGTGTTGGTGAGAGTGGTCAGGTTGTCGGTGTTGAAGGGAGTGAAGAAATGGTGCAGCGAGCAACAGCTAATGCGAAATGCAATAGTTTGGTGCAAGCAACCTTCTTTTCACAAGATTTAACAAAAGATTTTTCGCATCATTCTTGGGCAAATCAAGGATTTGATGCATTATTGATTGATCCTCCTCGTGCTGGTGCATATGAAATTATGCAGTATGTATCAAATTTTGGAGCAAAAAGAATCGTTTATGTATCATGTAATCCAGCTACACTGGCAAGGGATGCGGGTGTTTTGGTCCAATATGGTTACCAGTTAAAAAAAGCAGCAGTGATGGACATGTTTACGCATACCGAACATGTTGAATCCATTGCACTATTTGAAAAAATTCAAGAGATAAACGATTAAAAACATGAGTTACATATTGAGGAGAATGGTATGGTCACAGTACGTGAACAGTTACCTGAACAACTAACCGAGTTGTCAGAGGAAACGACTGTAGAGCATGCCGCCGAAACGCAAATCGGTTTAGCCTCATGGTTGGATCGGGTGCGTGAAATATTAGATGGGGCGGAGCTTGAACAACTTGAAAAAGTCGCTCATTTAACCCTGCAAAAAGAGTTAGATTCAACGGTTAATCATCGTTCCAATACTTTTGCTACAGGCGTTGGAATGGCCGATATTCTGGCACATCTTCACGTAGATGAAGATACTTTATCAGCAGCAATGCTTTATCGTAGTGTGCGTGAAGGCATTACCGATATAGAAGAAGTAAAACAGAAATTCGGAGAGCAAGTTTACAACCTTGTCAAAGGTACTTTGGCAATGGGTAAACTCTCAGAACTTATTGAAAAAAATAAACGGTTAGAAGATCACTTTAATAATAATCAACGAGAACATCTAAGCGGCATTTATAAAATGCTGATTTCGGTGACCGAAGATGTTCGTGTTGTTTTAATTAAACTTGCTGAACGTACTTATTCTTTGCGAGAGCTTGCAAACTCCTCTCGTGAACGCCAAGAACGTGTAGCGCGTGAAATTCTTACTATTTATTCGCCGTTGGCACATCGACTTGGTATTGCTCAGCTTAAATGGGAGCTCGAAGATCTAGCATTTCGCTATTTGGCTCCAGATCGCTATAAAGAGATTGCTTCATTACTCAACGAAAAGCGTTTAGAGCGTGAGCATTATATTCAGTTCGTCATTGACCGTTTGAAAAATGAGTTAGCGTCTTACGGCATTGAAGCTGAAATTACAGGGCGTGCAAAACACATTTATTCGATTTATCGAAAAATGAAGAGCAAAAACCTGAGCTTCGACCAACTTTATGACATTCGTGCTTTGCGTGTGTTGGTCAATAGTGTGCCGGAGTGCTACCACTCTTTAGGTATCGTACATCAAATCTGGCGTCATATTCCGCATCAGTTTGATGACTATATTACAAACCCGAAAGCCAATGGTTACCGTTCTTTGCATACGGCTGTAATTGCTGAAAACAAATCTCTTGAAGTGCAAATTCGTACTCACGAGATGCATGATGAAGCAGAGTTAGGCGTATGTTCACACTTTAACTATAAAGAAGGTTCAAAGAATACCGACCATTCTTTTAATCATCGTTTGCATTCATTACGTGCCGTTTTAGAACATTATCAAGAGCGTAATGAAACGACGGTACATCAAAACGAAGATGAAACAGAAGGCTTTGAACAGTTACAAGACTTTGAAGGCTTTGAGAAGATTTATGTTTTCAGTCGTGATGGTGATATTAAAGAATTGCCGCGTGGCTCAACAGTTTTAGATTTTGCCTATCATGTGCATACAGAAGTAGGGAATAAGTGTTATGCGGCGCGGGTCAACCAGCGTTATGTGCCACTTACCTATACTTTAAAAACGGGTGAACAGGTTGAAATTTTAACTAAAAAAGATCGTGAACCAAACCGTGATTGGTTGGTGAACTCTTTGGGTTATATCAAAACCTCTCGTGCACGTGACAAGTTGCGTCATTGGTTTAGACAGCAAGACCGTAGTAAGAATCTTGAAGTAGGCCGAGAACTGCTTAATAAAGAGTTGGCTCGTCTTGCGATTCACCCAAAAAGTATCGACCTAAACGATTATTCATCACATTTTAATGTGAAGACCGGCGACGACATTTTGGTGAATTTGGTCAGTGGCGATATTAGCTTACATGCCCTGATTAATCAGGTGAACCGCCAAATGCATCTAGATCAGGATGAGCCTGAACTAGTACTTAAACCAACATTAAATCCACGTGCCAGCCATACGCTATCAGCACATGGCATTTTAATTGATGGTTTAGATAATGTAGAGCTGCACATTGCTCAGTGCTGTCAGCCGGTGCATGGTGAATCAATCGCTGGATATATTACTTTGAACCGTGGTGTCAGCATCCATAAAGTCATTTGTTCTGACTATCAGCGTATGATTAAGCAAGAGCCAGAGCGTGCTGTTGAAGCTGATTGGGAAATGCAGCCAACACGTGGTCAAAGCGTTCAGATTGTGGTGGAAGCTTATGATCGTCGTGGTCTGCTTAAAGACTTAACTCAAGTGATTTTCTCTGACCAAATCAATATTCGTCAGGTTAATACAATTTCTGAGGCAGATGGTATTGCCAATATGAAGTTGCTCATTGAGGTTAAAGGTTTAGCACAGCTTTCTCGCTTATTGGCACGCTTAGAGCAGCAACCTGGAATTATTAGTGCGCGACGCATGATTCAAGGCGTTTAATAAATTGAGTAAAAAGGCTGTCAAATGACAGCCTTTTTATTGCAAATTACTTTCTAGATAAATAAATATTGGTTAGTCGATTTAGAAATTGTGGGCTCAACGTTGATAGTTGATAAAGTAGTTTGGTTTTTATACCCACTGGAGTGTGAGTAGGCGTCCAAAAATGAGCCTTTTTCTCTACAAGCGTAAGCACCTGCTGAGCAATATCATTGGGGGTTAAATCTATCCCCATATTTTGAATTGTGCCTGCATCCATATTGTTAACCATTGCAGTTTGCACAAATAGCGGCATCACATCTAAAACACGAATACCATATTTTTTCCATTCCACATCTAAACCTTCAGTAATTCCGCGAACTGCAAATTTACTAGCAGAATAAGAAATCAAATCAGCTTGACCATAAATTGCAGAAGCTGAAGAGAGGTTGATAACACGTGCAAAAGACGCTTGCTTTAAATAGGGTAGAGCAGCGTGACAGCCATTGATTACACCGTTTACATTAATATTTATTGTTCTTTGGTGAGCTTTAATATCAGTCGTTTCAAACGCGCCAGAATATAAAATACCTGCATTATTTACCAAAATATTAAGTTCACCAGCCCATTCGGTAAATTCTTTTAATATGTGTTGCCACTGGCTGTAATCACTTACATCTAGATAGCCGGCACGGGCATTTGGCCCTAAGTCATTTGCTAGTTCCTGAGCAAGCGATTCATTAATATCATAAATGCCTACCTTATATCCTTGTTTGTAGAATACGCGTGCAATTTCAGCCCCAATACCTTGAGCGGCACCACTAATCAGAATACTGTATCTCATCTTTTTTCTCTTTGTCAGTACAATAGTGCGACTGATTTAATCGCTTTGATTTTGATCATAACAAATTAAAATCTTAGATTGACTGACCGACTTTTTAAACTTGAGGGTTACCATGGATAAATTGCTTAAAATCATGCAAGAGTTACGTGAAAAATGTCCGTGGGATCAACAACAAACCCCAATGTCACTGACTAAATATGCGATTGAAGAGGCGTATGAAGTCGAGGCGGCCATCCGTCAAGGTGATATTAATGAAATTAGAAATGAACTAGGCGATTTGTTATTGCAAGTTGTGTTTCAATCACAAATGTTTAGTGAGCAAGGCGCTTTTAACTTTCAAGATGTTGTTGAGGCAATAAGTGAAAAGTTAATACGCCGTCATCCCCATGTTTTTCAGGCAGATCAATTTAATACTTTAACACCAGAACAAGTAAGTGAGCTTTGGAAACAAATTAAGCAACAAGAAAAACAAGGCAAGCCGCAATCAAGATTAGATGAAATAAAGCATGGGCCAGCATTGTTACAGGCACAAGAAATTCAAACAAATGTAGCTAAGGTTGGGTTTGATTTCGAAACGGTAGAAGATGCTTATGAAAAACTAGAAGAAGAGTTGGATGAGTTTAAGCAGGCCCTAAAAAATCAAAATATTGATGAAATTCAAGACGAATTTGGAGATTGCCTGTTTTCATTAGTCAATGTTGGACGTAAACTTGCGATTTCAAGTGAAACATCACTTTTATCGACAATACATAAATTTAGAAGCCGTTTTGCTTTTATTGAAGATCAAGCGCAAAAACAGCAAAGAACATTAGAGGACATGACCCTGTCTGAAATGGATGAATTGTGGAATCAGGCAAAGCGGCAGTTAAAGTTAGGGGAAAAAACACATGCAGCTCAGCATGAATCTTTGGAAGAATAAGCACAACATTTTCATTGTTTTATTTTGGAGCCTGATTTCTTCAAACTTTGTTCAGGCTCAATCTTTTGATCAAAATTTTCAGGAGTGGAAGGCGAAACAGCAGATGTATGATCAGAAGTTGAGCATACAACACGCTTCTCATTCTAGTGTTCCAAAAAGCTCAGCCATGACTGACTCTTCGGGACAAGTTCATTTGAATCAAGCCAATATTGATGAGCTCCAAAAGCTAAAAGGTATTGGTGAGAAAAAGGCTCAGGCAATTGTGGAATACCGTCAAAAGAATGGTGGCTTTAAAAATATTGATGAATTTAAAAACGTAAAGGGCATTGGTCCAGCCATTTTTGAAAAGAATAAAACGCGTTTGACTTTATAAATCATCTGTCTGTCAATTATCATTTCATGCGCAAACTACAGAGAATCAAATTGCCCTTTGTGTGCGTTAGAGCTATGATTAGCGACAACTTGTTATTTACGTCCTGACGTAGGAGACAGCGTCTTTTGCAAACCTTGCGAGCGTCAAAATGTGGTTTGTCCACAGCCCAACTTCCTTCTTCGATTTTAGATGTGATCGATAGCCTGACTAAAGCTGGCTATGAAGCTTATATTGTTGGGGGTGGTGTCCGTGATTTAATGCTAGGGCTTAATCCTAAAGATTTCGATGCAGTCACTAATGCAACACCTTCCCAGATTAAAGAAGTTTTTGGCCGACGTTGTCGAATCATTGGCCGTCGATTTGAATTAGCACATGTCTATTCAGGGCGTGAGCTTATTGAAGTTGCAACTTTCCGTGCTCCTCCAAAAAAAGCAGTCACTAGTGCTTCGGGCATGATTTTACGTGACAATAACTGGGGAACAATCGAACAAGACTTTGCTCGCCGTGACTTTTCAATCAATACGCTATATTACCAACCGCGTAAGAGTATTGTGCTTGATTTCTGCAAAGCAATTGACGATGTAAAAAATAAAACTCTACGTTTATTAGGTGATCCGGCACAGCGCTTCGAAGAAGACCCTGTGCGTATGCTGCGGACTTTACGTTTTGCAGCGAAGTTAAATTTTAAAATTGATTCAGATATTCTCGATATATTTGATGCAGAGATGACGCAACTATTGCGTGATGTTTCTCCGCATCGTTTATATGATGAATCTCAGAAGCTCTTTACAATGGGACATTTGGCGCGTGTTTTGCCAATGTTGATTGAGTTTGGTGTTTGGAAACAACTCTTTGCCGATATTCAGCCTAACCTCACTCCATTTATTTTAAGAGCAGCAAAGAATACAGATCAGCGTATTCAAGTGGGTAAAACAATCAACCCTGCATTTTTCTATGCAGTCTTATTGTGGCAACCATTTTTAGAGCGTTGTGAATTTTATTTATCTAAAGGTGTGGTACCAGCTGAAGCGCGTGCACAAGCTGGTTTAGATGTCTTAAAACGTCAGGCAACACGCACTGTGATTCCTCGTTTTGCAGAAACTTTTATTCGTGAAGTTTGGGAAATGCAGACCCGTTTGCTTAATCCGAAACCACAGCAAATTGAAGCATTGGCTGGACATGCGCGTTTCCGTGCTGGTTTTGACTTCTTGTTACTTCGTGAAAAGTCAGGTGATGACACGACACAGGGAATGGGAAGCTGGTGGGAAGCCTACCAAGAAATGTCGAATGACGAAAAAGAAGCTGCAATTAGCCAGTACAATCGTCAGAAAGCTAGAAACCGTCGTAAAGCCGTTGCTGAACCTGTTGAAAACAATAAAGTTGAGACGGAAATCGAACCTTTGGTTGATATTCCTGAACCACGCAGCCGTCGTGGGAAAAAAGAACGTGCTCGACAAGAACAATCGATGGGTCGTTTCGTTGAAAAAGCCTCTGCTTCAGAAGCTGGGGTGATGAGCGACCATCCGATTTTGAAGCGTAAGCGAGTACAACGCGATTTAAGCCAAGTTATTTTTGGGCCAACGCAATGACAACGAAGACCTATATTGGTTTAGGAAGTAATTTGGGTGATTCGCGCCAAATCTTATCTGAAGCCATTGCTAAGCTTAAAACTTTAGGTGGAGTGAAAGTTTCTAAACTTTATCAAAGTCCACCTATGGGGCCTCAAGATCAACCAAATTATTTAAATGCAGTTGCAGAGCTAAATACAGATCTCATGCCTTTAGATTTGTTAGACCAGTTACAACGATTTGAGCAAGAAGCTGGTCGTGTACGCGTTCGTCGTTGGGGAGAGCGTACCTTAGATCTGGATTTGCTTATATATGGTGATGAAAAAATTCAAAATGAGCGCTTAACTGTGCCACACATTGGAATTCTAGAGCGAGATTTCGTTGTAATTCCTTTATTAGATTTAGACGCTGATTTACATATTAATGATCAGCCACTTAAAAATTTAGAACTCATACAGCAGCCCACGCTGACTGTACTTGCTGATGAGTCTTGGGCTTAAAACCTGACTTATTACGTTCTGCAAACTCCTGTAGAGGATACCATCATGATTAGTCTAAGTGACTTAAGAAAATTTAAAGCCGAAGGACGTAAGTTCTCTTGTCTAACTTGTTACGATGCGAGTATGGCAAAAGCAATGGAACTTGCTGAAATTGATACAATCTTAATTGGTGATTCTCTTGGAATGGCAATTCAAGGTCGTGACTCAACTTTACCTGTAACTGTTGAGGACATGGCTTATCATACGGCGGCGGTGCGTCGCGGTAACCAGCATGCTTTGATTATGACTGACTTACCATTTATGAGTTATGCCACCTTAAATGATGCTTTGCAAAATGCAAGAACAGTTATGCAAGCTGGTGCTCAGATGATCAAAATCGAAGGCGGCGCTTGGCTAAGTGAAACTGTACAAGTGTTAACACGTAATGGTGTACCTGTATGTGTACATTTAGGTTTAACTCCTCAATCTGTACACGTATTTGGTGGTTACAAATTACAAGCTAAAACACGTGAAGCAGCTGATCAACTTATTGCTGACTGTACGGCAGTGGTTGAAGCGGGTGCGGCAGTTCTATTGCTTGAATGTGTTCCTGCTCAGTTAGGACAGGAAATTGCCGAACTATTTCCAAATACACCTGTGATTGGTATTGGTGCGGGTTATGCGACTGATGGTCAGGTACTTGTGGTACAGGACATGTTGGGTTTAACTTTTGGTCGAGTTGCGCGTTTTGTCCGTAACTTTATGAAAGAACAATCTGGTGAAACAGCAATCCTAGATGCTTTTAAAGCTTTTCATGCTGCTGTGCAGGACCAGTCATTTCCAGCCAAAGAACATACTTTCCACGTTGAGCTGTAATTCATGAAAACAGAAACCACCATACAAGGTCTTGCAGCTTCTTTAAATCCTGCTAGAGCTGCGCGTAAAATTATTGGTTTTGTCCCAACAATGGGAAATCTACATGAAGGACATCTCACACTTGTTCGTGAAGCGAAAAAGTTATGTGATGTTGTGGTTGTTAGTATCTTCGTAAATCCAACTCAATTTGGACCGGGTGAAGATTTTGACAACTATCCTCGTACTTTAGAACAAGATAGTCGTCTATTAGCCGATGTTGGTTGTGACATTATTTTTGCACCATCAGTCGAGCAAATGTACGGTACTCAGCCGCGTTTAACCAATATAAGTGTTAGCCAAATTACTGATGCTTTATGTGGTAGTTCACGTCCTGGGCATTTTGATGGCGTAGCTTTGGTGGTCACCAAACTCTTTAATATTGTGCAACCTAACTATGCTTTCTTTGGTCAAAAAGATTACCAACAGTTAGCAGTGATTCGCCAGTTTGTACAAGATTTAAATATCCCGCTAGAAGTAATTGGTGTGCCAATTGTTCGTGCAGCAGATGGCTTAGCTCTTAGTTCAAGAAATGGTTATTTAAGTCCAGAGCAACGTCAGGTCGCTCCGGTTATTTATCAAAGTTTAAAGCAAGCTGAGCAGCAGTTACATCAAGGCAAAGATCTACAACAAGTTTTAGAAGATATCAAAACTCAGTTGACAGATAATGGGTTTGTTGTGGATTATGTCGAAGCTCGTCAGTCAAATCTGTTACCTGCTACTCAGTTTGATCGTGATATTGTGTTATTTGTCGCGGCAAAATTGGGTGCAACACGTTTGATTGATAATTTAGAAGTTGCCTTTACACCCCAATAAACAGATCAAAGGACAGCCATGCCATGAAGCGTATACTTATCGTGACAGGACAGTCTGGTTCAGGAAAATCTTCAGCTCTCCAAGTGTTAGAAGATTTGGGCTATTACTGTATTGATAATTTGCCTTTGGCATTGCTGCCCGAAATTGTTGCAAAGCTAGATCATGAAAATAACCTAGAGCAATTGGCATTAGGTGTGGATGTTCGAAGCACTCGTGCAGATATGCAAGAGTTCGATCATGTTTTTGAGCAACTACAAAAACATGGCACAGTTGATGTGATTTATCTGACTACGCAAGATCAGGATTTGATCGCACGTTTTAGTGCATCACGTCGTCCGCATCCATTAGCCAATCGTTTTAAAAGTCTGTTGCAATGTATTCATGAAGAAAAGCAGTTACTGCTCCCAATTCAGTTCCGCGCTACGGTTCATATTGATACAACAGATAAAAGTGTGCATGATTTAAAGCATATTTTACTGTCTAAATTGGGGCAGTCAGATAAGCTCATCGTGATATTGCAGTCATTTGGATATAAACATGGCATTCCTTTAGATGCTGATTATGTTTTTGATGTACGGCATTTACCAAATCCGCATTGGGATTTAGAATTGAGACGTTTTTCTGGTTTGGATGAGCCAGTAAGACTATTTTTAGAAGCAAGTCCGCAAGCAAACGAAATGTTTGATGATATTCTTCACTTCTTAAAAAAATGGCTTCCAGCATTTGCTGAAGGACATCGTCACTATATGACGATTTCTATTGGTTGTACTGGTGGTCAACATCGTTCCGTTTATATCGTAGATAGACTAAAACAAGCACTTGAGGCAGAATGGTCTGTTCAGGTCTTACACAGAGAAATGAAGCACTGGTCATGATAGACACAACTGTTGATGTAATTAATAAACTCGGTTTACATGCTCGTGCATCAGGAAAACTGATAGAGGTCACTACAAAATTTCGTTCGTCGATCCAAATTGGAAAAGGCGATCATTTAGTAGATGCAAAAAATATTATGTCTTTGCTGATGTTGGGTGCCGGTAAAGGGACCACTTTACGATTGGTCATTGATGGTACCGACGAAGAGCAGGCATTAAATGAAGTACAGGCGTTATTCGCCGCAAAATTTTATGAGGCAGATTAATCGTGGCACGTCG
This sequence comes from Acinetobacter sp. AOR43_HL, assembly GCF_027854635.1. Taxonomy (NCBI): domain Bacteria; kingdom Pseudomonadati; phylum Pseudomonadota; class Gammaproteobacteria; order Moraxellales; family Moraxellaceae; genus Acinetobacter; species Acinetobacter sp. AOR43_HL. Next base: position 37,090 of record NZ_JAKTHX010000018.1, on the reverse strand, counting down.
TCCCCAACGTTATACTGAAGAAGATTTTGGCTCTTTAGAAGGACGTGCAAGTAAAACAGAACAGAAAAAAGCAGTTCAACGTATGGCTGCTTTAGGTGAGCAATTAGCACAACTTTCTGTTAAACAGATTCAAAAACTCCCAGTTGATGAACGTTTAATTGATGCGTTAATGGAAGTACAGAACATTAGTTCTTTTGAAGCTCGTCGTCGTCAGTTTCAACGTATTGGTAAATTATTGCGTAATGAAGATGAGACCATTATTTTGTCTTATTTAACTCCGCAGCAAGGCGCAAAAAAGCAGGCTCAATTGATGCGTTGGGTTGATCGTATGATCGAACAAGGCGACCCTGCAATTAATGAATTTAGTAAAATTTATAATGCATCGGAGCGTCACACCTTGCGTCAGCATGTGTTGAGAATCAACCGTGATAAGAGTCAACAAGTGAGTGAGGCAGAGCTTGAGGCATCAAAAGGTAAATTTGTGAACTATGTGCAGCAAATTGCCTTATTGTCTGATCAAGGCTAATTGCTCTTCAATAGTAAAAAGCGACGCTGAAGGCGTCGCTTTTTTTATTTATATATTTTCAGCTCGTTCTTTTGCCCATTCGCGCAAAATGAATTTCTGTAATTTACCTGTCGATGTTTTCGGAATTTCTGTAATAACCACATCTTTAGGCACTTTAAAGCGCGCTAATTCTTTTTGGCAGTGTGCAATAATTTCTTCAGGTGTTGCTGTAGTACCCATCTTTAATTCAATAAACGCGCATGGTACTTCTTGCCAACGTGCATCGGGTTTAGCGACTACCGCAGCGGTTAATACAGCAGGGTGTTTATACAACACATCTTCTACTTCTAAAGATGAAATGTTTTCTCCACCTGAAATAATGATGTCTTTTGAACGATCAGTAATTTTTGCATAACCATCTGGGTGACAAACGGCTAAGTCTCCCGTATGGAACCATCCACCTGCAAAGGCTTCTTGAGTTGCTTTAGGGTTCTTTAAATAGCCTTTCATGACAATATTGCCACGGAACATGATTTCTCCCATGGTTTGACCATCATTAGGCACAGGTTCCATAGTCTCGGGATCTAACACACGCATGCTGTCTTGCAACGGGTAGGGTACACCTTGACGGGAATGAAGTTGGGCTTGTTCAGCAATTGATAGCTCATTCCATCCAGATTGAGAAGCGCATAGAGCAGAAGGTCCATAAGTTTCTGTTAAGCCATATACATGGTTTACGTTAATCCCCATGTTTCGCATCCCTTCAATAATGGCAACAGGGGGAGCTGCCCCAGCAACCATGACTTCAACATGGTGATCAAAGTTCGCTTGTTTTTCTTTAGGTAAGTTAAGAATCATTGAAAGAACAATAGGTGCACCACAGAAATAATCAACTTTATGGGCTGCAATCAATTGCATGACTAATTCTGGATCGACTTTGCGTAAACAAATATTGGTTCCACCACTTGCTGCTATGCTCCATGCAAAACACCAGCCATTACAATGAAAGAGGGGTAGTGTCCATAAATACACAGCACGCGGTTTCATTCCACAAGCCAAGATATTGCTTGCAGCATTAAGATAAGCCCCGCGATGATGATAGACCACACCTTTAGGATTACCTGTAGTTCCAGATGTGTAATTTAAGCTAATCGCATCCCACTCATCTTCTGGTAAATGCCAAGAGAAGTTAATGTCGCCTTGAGCGATCCATTCTTCATATTCAAAAGAACCTAAAAACTGATTTTCACCTTCATATTCTGTATCGGCTACATCAATTACAATAATGTGCTGGTTAGGAATAAGTGAGAGGGCTTCTCTTGCCAAATTCACAAATTCAGGGTCAACCAACAGCACTTTACTTTCTGCATGTTCCAACATAAAAGCGATTGTTTTCGCATCTAAACGTGTATTGAGAGTATTGAGTACCGCACCAGCCATAGGAACTGCAAAATGTGCTTCAATCATGGCTGGAATATTTGGCAATAAGACAGATACCGTATCATTTTTCTCAATTCCCAGTTGCTTGAGCTGAGATGCAAATTGACAGCAGCGCTGATAAGTTTCTTTCCATGAAATTTGACGCTTACCATGAATAATCGAAGCTTGATCTGGGTAAATATAAGCCGCACGCTCTAGGTAGCGTAGAGGTGATAACGCAACAAAGTTTGCGGGTGTGCGTGGTAACTCATCATAAGCACTAACCATGTGAAACAACTCCGTGTTCTATTTTTAATTCATTCTTTGAACATATGATTTAATATTAATCAAAGCATCTATGCTTTAGTCTTAAAGAACGATACCCTCCAGTCAAAAAATGAGCAGAAATGCTATTTTCTTCATCTTAAACCACTTGTGTTAAACATGTTTAAAAATCATCTCAATATATTTTTTAAGTCATTTATTGCTGTTTACGTGATAAGCAAAATGTATTTATGATTTTATGGACTCAAAGGTTTTCACATTGCTTGAACAAGTGTAAAATCTTTCAGGTTTTTTAACTTTGATTTACACCGTTTTTATATTTTGAGGTTCGCCTCGATCATAATCTCGCGGTGAAATGCTCCTTCGTATAGGGCATCACTCCTTAAGGATTTTTTTATGCCAATTATCACATTGCCAAATGGCGATCAAAAGAGTTTTGATCACGCTGTATCTGTTATGGAAGTTGCCCAAAGTATTGGGCCTGGTCTAGCAAAAAATACTGTTGCTGGCCGTGTAAATGATCGCTTAGTTGATGCATGTGACTTAATTACCGAAGATTCGACCTTACAAATTATCACTCCAAAAGATGAGGAAGGTCTTGAAATTATTCGCCATTCTTGTGCACACCTTGTAGGGCATGCTGTTAAACAGCTTTTCCCTGAAGCCAAGATGGTGATTGGTCCAGTCATTGAAGAAGGTTTTTACTACGACATCTGGATGCCACGTCCTTTTACATTAGATGATATGGCAGCTATCGAAGAGCGCATGAAAAAGCTCATCGATCAAGATTACGATGTCGTTAAAAAAATGACACCGCGTGATGAGGTTATTGCTGAATTTACTGCGCGTGGCGAAGAATACAAATTACGCTTGATTGCAGACATGCCTGAAGAAACACAAATGGGCTTGTACTACCATCAAGATTATTTGGATATGTGTCGTGGTCCACACGTACCGAATACTAAATTCTTAAAATCGTTCAAGCTCACTAAAATCTCTGGTGCATACTGGCGTGGTGATGCGAAGAACGAACAGCTTCAACGTATTTATGGTACAGCTTGGGCAGACAAAAAACAGCTCGCTGCATACATCAAACGTATCGAAGAAGCTGAAAAGCGTGACCATCGTAAAATTGGTAAAGCCTTAGACTTGTTCCATATGCAAGAAGAAGCACCGGGTATGGTGTTCTGGCATCCAAATGGCTGGACTATTTACCAAGTACTTGAACAATACATGCGTAAAGTTCAGCAAGACAACGGTTACCTTGAGATTAAAACACCACAAATTGTAGACTTTACATTGTGGGAAAAATCAGGTCATGCGGCGAACTATGCTGACAACATGTTTACAACTCATTCTGAGAATCGTAACTATGCCGTTAAGCCAATGAACTGCCCATGTCACGTGCAAGTGTTCAACCAAGGTTTGAAGTCTTACCGTGATCTACCGATTCGTTTAGCAGAGTTTGGTTCTTGTCATCGTAACGAACCATCAGGTTCTTTACACGGCATTATGCGTGTACGTGGCTTTACACAAGATGACGCGCACATCTTCTGTACTAAAGAACAGATCGGTCAAGAAGTTGCAGACTTTATTAAGCTGACTTTAGAAGTTTATAAAGATTTTGGCTTTGAAGAAGTGCAAATGAAACTTTCTACACGTCCAGAAAAACGTGTGGGTGACGATGCACTTTGGGATATGGCTGAAAAATCTTTAGCAGATGCTTTAGATGCAGCGGGTCTCGAATGGGAATTACAACCTGGTGAAGGCGCGTTCTACGGTCCGAAAATTGAATTCTCATTGAAAGACTGTCTCGGACGTGTATGGCAGTGTGGTACTATTCAGTGTGACTTCAACTTGCCAGAACGCTTAGATGCGTCTTATGTGACTGAAGACAATGATCGTGATCAGCCTGTGATGTTGCATCGTGCAATTCTTGGCAGTTTTGAGCGTTTTATTGGTATACTAATTGAACACTACGCTGGTTTCATGCCACCTTGGTTGTCGCCGTTACAAGCATGTGTCATGAATATTACGGACTCTCAAGCTGAAGCTTGTGAGAAAGTCGTAGCAAAACTCAAAGAAAATGGCCTTCGTGCTATTTCTGACTTGAGAAATGAAAAAATCGGATTTAAGATTCGTGAGCGTACTCTAGAGCGTATTCCTTACCTATTAGTTCTTGGTGATCGAGAAGTTGAAGAAGGTACAGTGAATGTGCGTACCCGCTCAGGAAAAAATTTAGGTACTATGTCAGTAGATGCATTCATTGACTTAGTGAAGTCTGCCGTCGCCGAACGTGGCCGGTATATTGTGGAGTAAGAAAGATTAAACAGCCTGACCGTAACCAACAACAAGGTGCAAAAAGCAACCGTCCAGCAATTAACGACGAGATCCGTGCAAAAGAAGTACGCCTCGTTGGTGCTGATGGTGAGCAAAAAGGAATTGTTTCATTAAATGAAGCACTGCGCGCTGCTGAAGAGGCAGATCTTGACCTAGTTGAGATCGTTGCAAACGCCGAGCCGCCTGTTTGTAAAATTATGGATTACAACAAGCACTTGTTTGACCTTAAGCAGAAGCAAAAAGATGCGAAGAAAAAACAGCATCAAGTGCAAGTGAAGGAAATCAAACTGCGCCCTGCAACTGATGTTGGTGATTATCAAGTTAAGCTTCGTGCTATTTTGAAATTCCTTGAAGAAGGAAACAAAGTGAAAATCACTTTACGTTTCCGTGGTCGTGAAATGGCTCACCAACAACTTGGCTTAGCTCAATTACAAAAAATTGAAGCGGATGTCGCTGAGTTTGGGGTTGTGGAACAAGCACCTAAAATGGAAGGCCGTCAAATGGGTATGTTACTTGGACCGAAAAAGAAAAAGTAATACTCAAAAAAAGCACTGCAAAAGCAGTGCTTTTTTATATCCTTATCATAATAAAAAAAGATGATTTAATTTTCTCTGTTCAGTTTTATTTAAGACAATTGCTATATCTTTTAAAAGAAATTCAATTCTTGAATTTTATGTATTTTTTAGTGTTGGAAATCTCATCGTCCCTCTTAAAACATGCTATAACGCAAGACGCAGTCATGATAACGATGAATAGGAAAATAGAATGATTGATCTATATTATTGGGGAACTCCCAATGGACATAAAATCACAATTGCCTTAGAAGAAATGGGACTGGACTACACTCTTTACCCAATCAATATTTTAGAAAATGATCAATTTCAACCAGACTTTCTGAGAATTTCTCCAAATAATAAAATTCCGGCGATTGTTGACCAAGATGGACCTCGCGGTGAGCCAATTTCAATATTTGAATCAGGCGCTATTTTGCAATATTTAGGGCGTAAAACTGGATTATTTTATCCAACTGATGAGCAAGAGCGAGTTGAAGTTGAACAATGGCTCATGTGGCAAATGGGTGGGCTAGGGCCTATGCTAGGGCAGAACCATCATTTTAACCGTTTTGCACCAGAAAAAATTCCATACGCTATAGACCGCTATGTAAATGAGACTAAGCGCTTATATGGTGTGCTGAATAAGCAGCTCATTGGCCAGAAGTTTGTTGCAGGTGAATACTCGATTGCTGATATGGCAATTTTACCTTGGATTTTGCGCTATGAATGGCAAGGTATTCAGTTAGAGGATTATCCTTATGTACAAGAATATATTGTTCGCTTGACGGCACGTCCTGCGGTACAAAAAGCACTATCAATTAAAGTCATCTAATTCTTATTGGTAGCGTAATGAATAAAGTGAAAGGTGATTTGGTCTAATTTAATATGCTAAGTTACTTTTTACTTTTTTTGAGCGCGTTTGGGGCTGCTACATTATTACCGTTACAATCAGAAGCTGTGCTCGCCACCTTATTATTAAAAAAAGAATATTCTACTTTTCTTCTAATTTCTATCGCCACTTTTGGAAATGTACTGGGCTCGTGTGTGAACTGGTGGCTTGGTTTAAAAATAGAGCATTTTAAACACAAAAAGTGGTTTCCTGTTTCTGAAAAGCGTTTAGAGCAAGCTCAAAGCTTTTATAATAAGTATGGGTTTTATTCGCTGCTGCTAAGTTGGACACCTGTGATTGGTGACCCAATTACTTTAGTTGCAGGTTTATTCAAAGAAAATTTTTGGCGCTTTTTAATTATAGTTTTGATTGCTAAAGCAGGGCGTTATATTTTTATTTATTGGGTAATTACAGACTTTATTTAAAGTAAAAGCATCCGAAGATGCTTTTATTAAAAGGATTTAACTAGTCTTCTGAGCTTTTTGTAATATCGACTTTAAATAAGTCATTGGTTTTTAGCCAACAGAAGGTGACCACTGCAAGTGTCATACAACCACCAAAAATAGTCGCTGCAATTGTTCCTAAATATTTGGCTGCTAAACCTGACTCAAATGCACCAAGCTCATTACTTGATGAAACGAACATGCCATTTACGGCAGCAACGCGACCACGCATATTTTCTGGTGGAAAAATTTGCAAAATAGTTTGTCTAACCACAACTGAAATACTGTCACAAGCACCTGTCATAGCCAACGCAAATAGTGATAACCACATGTTATTTGAGAATGCGAAAAGAATCGTGAAAACACCAAATCCTGCAACAGCAAGTAGCATGTTACGCCAGGCATGCTGAGTTGGTGGAAAGCGAGTTAGAGCAATCATAGTGACAAGCGCTCCAATAGATGGTGCCGCACGCAAATATCCCAGTCCTTCTGGACCGACTTTTAAGATATCTTCTGCGAAAATTGGTAATAATGCGATCACCCCACCAAATAAAACAGAAGCTAAATCAAGAGAAATTGCCCAAAGAACAATTTTAGTTTTCCAGATAAAACGGAAACCATCTCCTAAACTTTCTAAAACATTAGCAGTTTCAATTTTAGGAAAACTACGCTTATGCAATAGGTTAATTAAGATAAAACAAATACCAAGTAAAACTGCAACACTAAATAGACTTGTTTCTCGGCCTAAATAGGCAAGCATGAAACCACCAAGCATTGGCCCGATAATTACACCACTTTGCCAACCGATCGTCGTCCATGTTGCTCCATTTGCATACAGTTCACGAGGAATCAAAAATGGTTTTAAAGATGTTGCAGAAGGATTGTAAAAACCACGAATTGTACCTAAGCCAAAAATAACCGCATAAATACCCCAAGAAAGGAAATTTACGCTGATATGACCTAAACCATGCAGATGGAACAACGACCACAGCACTAAAGGAAGAGGAACCGAGAAAAACAAACAGATTTTCATAATAATCTGTTTATTAAATCTATCTGCAAAATAGCCACCCCAAAGAGAAAGAGCAATAAAAGGGATGGCTTCTGCGAGTCCAATTAAACCTAGAGTCAGAGGGTCTTTGGTGATTTGATAGAGTGAGTAGGCAACAATAATTTCTTGAATCAGAATTGCTAAAGTTAAGCAAAATTGATTAATCGTAACAATTGAGAAATCTCTGTAGCGTAAGGCAGCAAATGCATCATGTTTCTGCATTAGGAATATCGTATGTTGATAATTTGATCGTATTATAAATGGAAAAAAGCACAGGCGCTTTATTTATTATTGATATTGCTGACACTATGAAAGGTGAAAAAAGTCTTTCTTTGCACTCATAAAAACAGTAACTAATAGTTTTAATTTTGCTCAGGTTGCTATAAAATACGCGCTTCCTTACCTGCAGGTCGATTTTGCAATGGTGCGATCGTGCCGAACAGGTGCCCAAAAGAGGTTACTATGGCTAAGTTAAAAACTCGCCGTGGTGCAGCTAAACGCTTCAAAGCGACTGCAAACGGTTTTAAGCGCAAACAAGCATTCAAGCGCCACATTTTGACCAAAAAATCTGCTAAACGTATCCGTCAATTACGCGGCTGTGTAATGGTTCATGTTTCTGACATGAATTCAGTTCGTCGTATGTGCCCATACATCTAAGGAGATTATAAATGGCTCGTGTAAAACGTGGTGTAGTGGCTCATCGTCGTCACAAAAAAATTCTTGCTCGCGCTAAAGGTTACTATGGTGCTCGTTCACGCGTTTACCGCGTAGCGTTCCAAGCGGTAATCAAAGCTGGTCAATACGCTTACCGTGACCGCCGTCAAAAGAAACGTCAATTCCGTGCTCTATGGATTGCGCGTATCAATGCTGGTGCTCGTCAAAATGGTTTGTCTTACAGCCGTATGATCGATGGCTTGAAAAAAGCTCAAGTGATCATCGACCGTCGCGTATTAGCTGACATCGCTATGCATGATGCAGTAGCATTTGCTGCTTTAGCTGAAAAAGCTAAAGGTGCATTAGCTGCATAAGCTTAGAGATTCAAAAAAGAGGCCGCTTTTTAGCGGTCTTTTTTATTTTTAGCGGTTCTATTTTAAAAAGAGATAACAATCAGAGATAAAAGATGAAAGACGAAAAATTTCTTAATGATTTAATTCAAAAAGTACAGCAAGGTCACCAGTTCAAATATCTATATTTCTGGGGACATACTCCTAAGAAAGTTGATATTGTTGATAAAAGCTGTTTTAGCCAGTGGTTTCCTGCGCAATTTGAAATTGAGGGTGTTGAGTACTTTACTGCTGAGCACTATATGATGGTGCAAAAAGCAAAATTATTTAATGATGAAAAAATTTTTGCACAGATTTTGCAAGTTAAACATCCGAATGAAGCAAAGCAACTCGGCCGCAAAGTACGTAATTATGACGAACAGATATGGCGAGAGAACCGTTTTGATATAGTGGTGCAGGCGAATTTTGCCAAATTCTCACAGCATCCTGAGTTGAAGAAATTCTTATTAGCAACGAAAGACCGTATTTTAGTTGAAGCATCTCCAGTCGATAAAATTTGGGGAATTGGTATGGCGCAGGACCATCCACATATTCAAGATCCATCTCTATGGCAAGGACTAAATTTGTTGGGTTTTGCTTTAATGCATGTTCGAGGGCTACTTTTAACTGAGTAGGTTGGTGTGAGACCAATCAATGCTTCACTTTAAAAGTAGTGACGTGAGGGAAGTAAATTGAAATCATTAAATGACATGGATATTCGTATAGCATCACTTAAGGATGCATTATCTATTGCAGAAGTACATGTACAGGGGTGGAAAGAAACCTATACAGGTATAATTAAGCAAGAAATATTAGATGAGCTTAAAATCCTAGATAAGGAGTTATTATGGAAAGAAATAGCAAAAAGCCCTGATCACAAGTTATTTGTCTATACTGAAAATGGGGCAGTGAAAGGCTTTCTCGATGGTTATTTAAACCCAGAAAATAATATTGCTGAAATTATGGCTTTTTATCTTTTAAAAGAAGTTCAAAAGCAAGGCATGGGACGTGAGTTATTTCAAAAGTTCTACCAATACGCTTTAAATCAAGGATACAGTTTTATTCGCTTAGAAGTTTTTAATAAAAATCCAAGTCGTTTCTTCTACGAAAAAATGGGAGCTAAATTAATTGGGGAAGCCGAACTACCTGAGTTCGGCCCCGAAATAACAGAGTTATTTTATCAATGGGAACTCTAATCTTTAAAGTCCAAAATAATAAGCCAAAGCACAAATAATAATCGTTAGAATAACCAGTTTAATAACGCCTGAACCAGTACCTTTATGGGGCTGAGATTTGAGATGCTGTGGATTTTCATTTGATTGCTCAAATGGAGATGATTTAACTACAGGCACCATCTGAGCTGTCTGATAATGGTTGGCAACTTTTACAATAAGCTTGGCAAACAAATCATCAGTTTTTTGTGTAAAGTTTCTTAAATTGATGAGTTGCTCTTGGTCTAGTTCTTCTCCCAAAGGATCATTTGCAAGGCGTTTCTTTTGTTCTAAATAATCAGCTAATGCTTGAGTACGAGATAAAAGTTGATGGGCATAATCTGCGGGATAATTCTCTGGAATTAATGCAAGTTTTGGCTCTAAGCTTTTAATGTTCGTACCATCAAAAAGAGCATTTTGAAGTTCTGGTTCCTCAAAGCCTGCTGCATATTTACTACGAAATAATTCACTATCCATAAAATCAGCTATTTCTTGCCATGGCGGATTTTTTAAATCAGCTTCAATTTTTTTTGATAATTTTTCATTGAGTTCAAAACGCCAGAAAGTTTCTAAACGAAGCTCACAGGTTTGTGAGCCAGGGGCTTCAAACTCATTATCATTGTTATACCATTCGGCAAGCTCATGGCCAAAAATCCAAGCAAATTTCTTATCATTCTGATGACTCACGATAAAATGAGTATAAGGTAAGAGCTCGACATTACTGTTTGGATTTTGCTCTTCATTGAGAAGGCTTGATAAATGTAAGCTGAGCTTTGAGGTACCTTGTTTTTTTAATGCTTCTAGCCAAACTTGGAAGTGTTGGGCCAACAAATGTTGAGAAGTTAAGTCACGAAACTGAAAACTATGATGGTCGAAAATATGATGTTGTCGCCATTGGTTAAAGCTTAAATTCTGACGGAGGTATTCATTACCATATGTCACAAGCGTAAGTTGTTGTTTCCAAATCTGATTAAGCGCCATAATAGTTGATCTCATTGACGATGCTACTATCTTATACGTTTTATCTTTTTGTTGCCTAATACATTTTTCATGATGGATAAACTTCATCAATTCGATGAAAAACTGTTAGAATGCAGTGTTTTATTATATTTTTTAAATTTGTTGCTTTGAGAGTTAATATGTCACTGGAAGCCCTGACCACAGAAGCGCTTGCTGCCATTGCAGCAGCTCAAGACCTTGTTGCACTTGATCAGGTGCGTGTGCAATTTACAGGGAAAAAAAGCCAGCTTGCAGAACAATCGAAAGCATTAGGGAAAATGGACCCTGAAGAACGCAAAGTACAAGGTGCTGCGATTCATGCTGTTCGAGAAACAATTAATACTGCATTAACAGAGCGTCAAGCGGCACTACAACAGGCAGCACTTGCACAAAAGCTAGCAAGTGAAACGATTGATATTACATTGCCGGGCCGTGGTCAACGTATTGGTACAGTTCATCCTGTTACTCAGGTACAAGAGCGAATTTGTCAGTTCTTCACTAAAGCTGGTTTTACAGTTGCAACCGGTCCAGAAGTTGAAGATGACTATCACAATTTCGAAGCATTAAATATTCCTGGTCACCATCCGGCACGTGCTATGCACGATACTTTCTACTTTGATGCCACTCACTTGCTACGTACGCATACCTCTGGGGTACAGATTCGTACAATGGAGACGAGTGAGCCGCCAATTCGTATCGTATGCCCTGGCCGTGTTTACCGTTGTGATTCGGATCAAACGCATTCGCCAATGTTCCATCAGATCGAAGGTTTATACGTTGCTGAGAACACAAGCTTTGCTGAATTAAAAGGTTTATTGATCAACCTACTGAATGAGTTTTTTGAGAAAGATTTAAAAGTACGTTTCCGCCCTTCATATTTCCCATTTACAGAGCCTAGTGCAGAAGTAGATATTATGGATGAGCGTGGACGTTGGTTAGAAGTATTAGGCTGTGGCATGGTGCATCCAAATGTATTGCGTGCTGCGGGTATTGATCCTGATAAATACAAAGGCTTTGCTTTTGGTTTAGGGGTAGAGCGTTTTGCAATGTTGCGTTATGGCATTAATGATTTGCGTATGTTCTATCAAAATGATGTGCGTTTCTTACGCCAATTTGCCTAACAATTTTTCAGGATTAAAAAAGGTTTATAAAGATGAAGATTAGCGAAAATTGGCTACGCACATGGGTTAACCCAGCAATTGATAGTGAAACATTGTCTGATCAGTTAACGATGCTTGGTCTTGAAGTTGATGAACTTGCACCTGTTGCCAAGCCATTTACTGGTGTTGTGGTCGGCGAAGTTTTAACAGTTGAGCAACACCCTGATGCAGATCGTTTGCGTGTAACGACAGTGAATATTGGTTCTGGCGAGCCTTTACAAATTGTTTGTGGGGCACCGAATGTTCGCGCTGGCATGAAAGCGCCAGTGGCAAGTATTGGTGCTGTATTACCGGGTGATTTCAAGATCAAAAAAGGTAAACTTCGTGGAGTTGAGTCACAAGGCATGCTTTGTGGTGCTTCTGAAATCGATCTTGAAGATAAAATCGATGGTTTGCTCGAACTACCAGATGATGCTCCAGTAGGAGTAAATATCCGCGAATACCTCAAACTTGACGATCATGTCATTGATATCAGTATTACGCCAAACCGTGGTGACTGTTTCAGTATCCGTGGTATTGCCCGTGAAATTGCAGTTATTAATAAGCTGCAAATGAATGAACCTGAAATCAAATCAGTTGATGCGACAATTGCTGATGAGAAGAAAGTAGTGATCAGCACTGAAGGTGCTCCACGCTACTTAGGACGTGTAATTAAAAACGTTAATGTAAAAGCTGCTACTCCTGAGTGGATGGAGCAGGCTTTAGCTCGTTCAGGAATTCGCACGCACAGTATTTTGGTTGATGTGACGAACTATGTCCTTATGGAACTGGGTCAGCCAATGCATGCTTTCGATTTAGCTAAAATCGAAGGGACTGTACATGTGCGTCAAGCTCAGCCACAAGAAAAACTACAACTTCTTAATGATCAAGAAGTTGAGTTGCAAGAAGATATAATGGTGATTGCTGATGATCAGAAAGCTTTGGCAATTGCCGGAATTATGGGGGGGTTAGCATCAAGCGTAACTGATGACACAACTGACATTTTCCTAGAAAGTGCATTCTTCGCGCCACTTGCTATTGCTGGACGTGCTCGTCGTTTTGGCTTGCATACTGATTCTTCACAGCGTTATGAACGTGGTGTAGATTTTGAGTTGCCGTTGATTGCCATGAACCGTGCTTCGCAGCTTATTCAAGAGTTGGCAGGTGGTGAATTTGGTCCAATTACTGTGGCTGAAAAAACTGAAATTTTACCAAAGCGTGAAGCAATTGAACTGAAACAAGCTCAGGTAGACCAATTGTTGGGATATCAATTGACGGCTGATTTCATTGCAGATGCTTTAACTCGACTAGGGTGTGAAGTAACTGTTAAAGCTGAAGGTGAGTGGAATGTAGTACCTCCATCACATCGCTATGACATGGCTATTTATCAAGACTTAATTGAAGAAGTGGCACGTATTGATGGTTATGACAATATCCAAATTAGCTTACCAAGCATGGATGTTCAATTAGCTAAATATCAAGACCGATTTGAAATTGCAGAGTTACGCCAAACCATCGTGACTTTAGGCTATCAAGAAGCAATTAGTTTTAGCTTTGCTGATGCAAAACTTGAAAAACAATTGAACCCGCAAGTAAACCCGTTAATGCTAGCAAATCCAATTTCAAGTGATTTGGCTGCGATGCGTAGTACTTTACTTTCAAGTTTAATCCCGTGCGTACAATATAATCTCAACCGTCAACAAAGTCGTGTTCGTTTCTTTGAATTAGGACTTCGTTTTGATTATCAAGATGCTAAGAGTATTGACGATCTAAAACAGATTCCAACTTTAGCTCTAGTGGCCGTTGGCTCGCAACAACCAGAATCTTGGCATGTGAAGCCTCAACCAATGGATTTCTTCGACTTCAAAGGAGAGATTGAAGAGATTTTAGCTGCTGGTCGTGTCAAAGTTGAATATTTACGTTCAGAGCGTGCATGGTTGCATCCAGGGCAGTCTGCTGAAATTTTAGTTGATGGGCAATCAATTGGTTACTTAGGCCGTCTGCATCCATCTTTAGAAAATGAGCTAGATTTAAGCACAACTTGGGTTGCTGAACTTAATCAAACAGCCGTTTTGCAATCTTATGTATCTAATTTTACAGAATTATCACGTTTTCCTTCGATTAGACGTGATATTGCGCTTTTAATCTCTGATAATATAAATGTTAGAGATATTCAGCAGTTAATCGAAAAAACTGGTGGAGAGCTTTTAGACTCTACATGGTTATTCGATGTGTATACGGGGCAGGGTGTCGAAGAAGGTAAGCGCTCATTGGCGTTTGCATTATTATGGCAACATCCTTCACGTACGCTTGAAGATGCTGAAATTAAATCTGGTATGGACAATATAATCCAAGTGTTGGAAAACACTTATCAAGCGACATTGAGGGCCTCATGACAGCATTAACTAAAGCAGACATGGCTGATCATTTAAGTGAGTTAACCAGCTTAAATCGCCGTGAAGCAAAACAAATGGTCGAGTTGTTCTTCGACGAGATTAGCCAAGCGCTTATTGCAGGGGAGCAGGTTAAGCTTTCTGGTTTTGGTAATTTCGAATTAAGAGATAAACGCGAACGCCCAGGACGTAACCCTAAGACAGGTGAAGAAATTCCAATTTCAGCACGTAGGGTAGTGACCTTCAGAGCGGGTCAGAAGTTTAGACAACGCGTTGGAAATGAGCAGATCGATTGATCTGCTTTTTTTACCTATACTTTTAAATGGCTTTATATAATTTTAATTGGCAGCAATATTGATTTTTTAAATATTGATAAATAAAAAAATTATATTGAGAACTCAAAACTTAAACATAAAAAAAGAGGACAAATGTCCTCTTTTTATCTAATCTAAAATATAGATTATTGTGCAGCAGAAGCAGCAGCAACGTCAGAAGCAGCAGCAGCAACGTCAGAAGCAGCAGCAGCAACGTCAGAAGCAGCAGCAGTTTCAGCAGCAGCAGCGTCAACAGCTACAGCTGCTTCAGAAGCAGCAGCAGTAGCTTCAGAAGCAGCAGCTACAGCTTCAGAAGCAGCAGCAGGAGCTTCTTCTTTCTTAGAACAACCAACGAAAGCTAAAGTAGCAGCAACAGCAGCAGCAACAGCGAATTTTTTGAATAACATGGCATCACTCTCACAAAAAAGATTTGAGATTAAAAAAACCTAAGTTGGACTGTTTTGCTTTTATTATTCCTAAAACGTAGCTAGGTAACAACGCATGGAGCAGTCTAACTGGTCTGCCGCTATGCTATCATTGCAAATGCTGAAATACTACTGTCGTCTATCAAAAAAACGTATGAAAAAGAGAAAAACAGACTGTTTTTTAACAGAAAAAAACAATTAATCAGCTCGTATATATTGGAAAAGGTAGAGATAAGCTACTAAAAAAACTAAGCTTTTTTATGCAAAAATATTTATTATCAAAAGCTTATAAATAATTTTACATAAAAATAAGCAAAATGTATTTTTGTGTAAAGCTTGTCAACCAAATAAAAAGCCACTCAAAAGAGTGGCTTTTTTGAAGGCTTAATCACTTAAGTTGAAGCTTTACGTTTCATTTGATCAAAGAAATCATCATTTGTTTTGGTTTCTTTCATACGGTCAAGTAAGAATTCCATTGCTGCCAACTCATCCATAGGGTGAAGTAGCTTACGGAGGATCCATACTTTACGTAATTTATCTTCATCCATTAAACGCTCTTCACGACGTGTGCCAGATTTTTTGATATTCATAGCAGGGAAGACACGTTTTTCAGCAATACGGCGATCAAGCGTAATCTCTTGGTTACCTGTACCTTTGAATTCTTCATAAATTACATCATCCATTTTACTGCCTGTTTCAATCAAAGCAGTAGAGATGATCGTAAGTGAACCACCTTCTTCGATATTACGCGCAGCACCGAAGAAACGTTTAGGGCGCTCTAATGCATGAGCGTCTACACCACCAGTTAACACTTTGCCTGATGACGGGATGACTGTGTTGTAAGCACGTGCAAGGCGGGTAATAGAGTCAAGAAGAATCACAACATCTTTTTTATGTTCAACAAGACGTTTAGCTTTTTCAATTACCATTTCTGCAACTTGTACATGGCGGGCCGGTGCTTCATCAAATGTTGAGGCAATAACTTCACCGCGAACAGTACGCTCCATTTCAGTTACTTCTTCTGGACGTTCGTCAATTAATAGAACAATCAAGAATACTTCTGGATTGTTTCTAACAATCGATTGAGCAATATTTTGAAGTAACATTGTTTTACCCGCTTTCGGCGGTGCAACAATAATAGAACGTTGGCCTTTACCAATTGGCGCAACTAAATCAACGACACGAGCAGTTAAGTCTTCTGTCGTACCATTACCTAATTCCATAACCAATTGTTCGGTCGGGAAAAGGGGGGTTAAGTTTTCAAATAAAATTTTATTTCGAGAATTTTCTGGCGTGTCATAGTTAATCTGGTTAACTTTGAGCAACGCAAAATAACGCTCACCTTCTTTTGGAGGGCGAATAGTACCTGTGATGGTATCACCTGTACGCAAGTTAAAGCGTCGGATCTGTGAAGGACTCACATAAATATCATCCGGACCTGCTAAATACGAACCTGCGGCAGAACGCAAAAAACCAAAACCATCAGAGAGAATTTCGAGAACGCCGTCACCAAAAATTTCTTCGCCATTCATCGCATGGCGTTTCAAAATGGCAAAAATAATATCTTGCTTTCTGTTACGAGCCATACCTTCCAGGCCCATAAATTCAGCAATTTTAATTAGTTCGCCGATTGGTTTTTTCTTGAGTTCAGTTAAATTCATAAGGGTCAGAATTAGGAAAGAGTAGAGTGTGGTTTAAAAAGGAGAAAAATCGCTCGCATACAAAAAAGATTATCGCAATTGTATTTACACAATAACAATTCAGAAGTCTGATTAATTGTTTCGAAGAGAAATGTGAAAAAACAATTTCTGTTGCCGAGTGGCGATCTTTATGTTTGTGTCTTGTAAGAAGCCGGACGAAGATGATTCCCTTCAGTGCCTCTTGAGCATGCAATATAAGCCAGCCTAGCAAATTTGTCAATTTATAGGCGAAAAAAATACGCTATAAAAAAGTATAGCGTATTTTCTTTTTTAGCATTTTGACTTAAACGTTTTCATCAATAAAGCTAACAAGTTTAGAGCGAGGTACAGCACCAATTTGTTGAGCTACAACTTCACCATTTTTGAAAAGTAGTAAAGCAGGAATGTTACGGATGTTGTATTTCACTGCTGTATCTTCGCAAGAAGTCACATCAACTTTAACAATTTTTACTTTACCAGCATATTCACTTGATAGGTCTTCAAGAACAGGTGCGATCGCTTTACAAGGTGCACACCATCCTGCCCAGAAGTCAACAAGTACAGGGGTTTCAGCATCTAAAACATCTGCTTGGAAGTTATCATCAGTTGTATTTACAATAGTCGCAGACATGGTACGGCTCCAATTTTTAGAAAAAAGTGCTATTACAGGAGAAATTATCTCTATCAGTATTACATAGCTACTTAGTTCAATGTAAGGGTTTGATGCTATTATTCAAGGCTTAACTAAATTTGTCTAATGGATGCTCACGATATTCATCATCGACTTGTACAATCAACTAATAAATAGAAAAATTTAAATCACAGCTAATTGTTGATGAAAATGGCTTTTCAATTGCATTCTTGTGAATTACTCTAGGCGTGAATTGTTATGGGTTTAGTTCAATAATGTCTGACTTTCTGATTGATGAAGAATTACTTGCCGCCATAGATATGGGGTCGAACAGTTTTCACCTTGCAATTGCACGGGTAGATCATGGCGAAGTTAAAAAAGTTGCTTCGATGTCAGAAAAAGTACAGCTCGCAGCTGGTTTAGATGAGAATAAAAACCTAACAGAAGCCGCTCAGCAACGAGGCTTAGCCTGCTTGGCTCGTTTTGTTGGAAGATTAAGTTCTGTTCAACCAAATCGTTTAAGAATTGTGGCGACCAATGCCTTGCGTCAGGCAAAAAATGGTCATGAATTTATTCAAAAAGCAGCAGAAATTTTGCCTAAACCTATTGAAATTATTGCTGGGCGAGAAGAAGCGCGTCTGATTTATCTTGGTGTATCGCATACCATGGCAAATGGTGGTCGACGTTTAGTTGTAGATATTGGTGGTGGTTCTACTGAGTTCATTATTGGTGAAGAGTTTGAGCCTATTTATACAGAGTCATTGCAAATGGGATGTGTGGCTTATACAAAAGCCTACTTTGCCGATGGCGAAATCACACAAAAAGCCTTTGATAAAGCAGTAGTTGCTGCCCGTAAAGAACTTTCAGCTATTGCAACAACGTATAAAATGGAAGGTTGGGATACTGTCGTTGGTTCTAGTGGAACGATTAAAGCTTGCCGCCAAATTATGGTGAATATGGGCTTGAGTGATGAACAAGAAAACGTCACTCGAGAAGGGTTATATAAACTCAAAGATAAATTACTTAAGTTTAAAAATATTTCTGAAATTGATTTTGAAGGGTTAAGAGAAGACCGACGAGCAGTTTTGCCAGCCGGATTGGCAATTTTGTACGCAGTTTTCGAAGTTTTAGAAATTGATCGTTTGGCATATTCTGATGGTGCATTACGTGAAGGAGTCATGTATGACCTATTAGGTCGTTTTAAACATGAAGATATCCGTGATCGTAGTGTACAGGCCTTAATGGGGCGTTATAACGCAGATCCAAAACAAGCAGAACGGGTTGTAAATACAGCACAGCAATTATTTGATGGTGTTGCGGAATCTCTTAATTTAACGAGTGAAGACAGTGACTTACTGCGTCGAGCTGCCTATTTGCATGAAATTGGTTTAGCAATTAGCCATGGTGGTTATCACCGTCATGGTGCTTATTTATTGCAGCATTCTGATATTCCAGGCTTCTCACAAATTGATCAAAATCACCTTTCACATTTAGTCGCTCACCACCGTCGTAAATTGCGAAATGATATAAAAAATGAAATTTTGAAGGCTGGTGGTAATAAATTACTTTATCTATGTTTATTACTTCGCCTAGCAGTTTTACTCAACCATAGTCGAAGTGATCAGATGCTTCCTGCCATTGAACTGACCATCATAAATGATCAACAATGGCAACTTAGTGTTTCTGGTGATGCCAAACAATGGCCATTGTTAGTTGCCGACTTGCATGATGAGCAAGAGCAGTTTAAGCATTGGGACATTGAATTGAATATTCAGTCGGAAAAATTTATCGATTAAAGGGATAATATTCGACCTATGAAAAAAGCTACTCAGTCCAAAGCGTGGACAACGGTTCAAATTGCACGTCATCCTGATCGTCCGCAGTTTCTAGATTATGTCGGTGAAATCTTTACAGAGTTTGATGCCTTGCATGGTGATCGTTTGTTTGGTGACGATGGTGCGATGGTAGGTGGTCTTGCTCGTTTTGATGGTCAACCTGTGATGGTTATTGGCCAACACCGTGGTCGTAGTACCCGTGAAAAATTAAAGCACAACTTCGGTATGGCTAACCCAGAAGGTTACCGTAAATCTCAACGCCTATTAGATATGGCTGAGCGCTTTAACCTTCCGGTCTTCACATTTATTGATACTATGGGTGCTTATCCAGGTGTTGGTGCTGAAGAGCGTGGACAAGCTGAAGCAATTGCAACTAGCCTGGCTCAACTTTCAAGTTTGAAAGTTCCTGTTGTTGCAACAGTACTCGGTGAGGGCGGTTCTGGTGGTGCTCTAGGTATTGGTGTTGCTGACCGAGTAATTATGTTGTCGCATAGTATTTATTCAGTGATTTCACCAGAAGGCTGTGCATCTATTTTGTGGAAAACTGCTGAAAAAGCGGCTCAAGCAAGTGAAGCTTTAGGTTTGACAGCAGATAAATTACAATCTCTAGGTATTGTTGAATATGTAGTAGATGAAGGCGAAGGTGCTCATTTAGACCCTGAGCAAGTCATGCAAAACCTAAAAGTAGTTTTGAAGCAAGCTTTGGATGAGTTGCTACCAATGGATGCAAATGAACGATGCGAAGCACGTTATCAACGTTTAATGAAGTTTGGCAGCGAAAATTTAGGCATCGCGTCTTAAAACAGGCTCAAGAGTTTTCAGAAAATAGTACTTTTCTTATTGGATGTAGTGGCGGCATGGATTCAATGCTGCTACTACATTTGATGTCTCAAATTTTCCCTCATAAGATCCGAATAATTTATATAGATCATCAACTGCAATCAAAAAGTGCAGAGTGGGGCGAACTCGTTGCTAAACAAGCGACTCGTTTAAATATTCCTTATACTATTCAAAAAGTTCAAGTTACTGACGGTAATTTGGAAGCTCAAGCACGTCAGGCACGTTATCACGCTTATCTACAACATTTACAAACCAACGAAATTTTAGCGCTTGCTCATCACCAGCAAGATCAAGCTGAAACAGTAATATTACGTTTATTGTCGGGGGCGGGTGTTGATGGGCTTGCTGCTATGCAGTGTATTGATCATCGTGTAGATATGACAATTTGGCGCCCTTTTTTAGATTTAACCCGTGAGCAGATTGCCGAGTGGACTACTCAACTTGAAATTGAGTATATAGATGATCCTACAAATTACGATATCCATTATGATCGGGCGTGGTCGCGTGAAGAACTTTGGCCCTTCTTACAAAACCGTTTTCCAAAAATGCAGCAAGCACTTAGTCGTACCAGCTATCTGATGCAAGATGCTTCTGAAATTTTAGAAGAAGTTTTAAAAGTTGATTTGCAAAATTGTGGTACGGACGAATGTTTGGACTTAAATCAGCTATTAAAACTATCTTCTGCCCGTCAGCGTCAATTGCTTTCGGTTTGGATGAAAGGTGATGGGCAATATCGACCTGCATTTGAAATGGTTGAGCGTTTAAAAAATGAAGTAATTGATTCAAAATCTGATGCACAAGCGGCATTACACTGGAACCAGTTTTATTATGTTCGTTATCAACATCATCTTTATAGATTGAGTAAGCAAGTTTTTCTTGTTGAAAAATTAAATCCAGTTGAAACCGAGATGGAGCATTATTTTCAACTAGGGGAAATAGTGCACTGTGCTTCAGGACAATTTCAAATTACTCAAAAAAATATGGGTTTGTCTGCATCTTTATTAAATAAAAAATTAAAAATTATTCGACGCCAAGGTGGTGAAAAGGTCCATTTATATGGTCGTGTTGGGCAATGGCCATTAAAAAAAGCAATTCAAGAAGCACATATTTTGCCTTGGCTTCGTCATACAATTCAAATATTAGTCATAGATAATGTTATGCTTGGGGTTTTTACACCGAAAGGATTTTGGTTGGCTCAGTCTCCGTATTGTGAGCAAGGAGGATGGCAACCAGATTTAATTTCTTATTCTTGTAATCTGGTAAATGGCGAAGATGGTTATGACAAGTGCAGTAAATAGTAATATCTGTTTTATTGGTGGTGGTAATATGGCCCAAGCTTTGATTGGTGGGCTCATTTCAAGAGGTTTACCGCCAACACGTATTACCGTTTCAGATCCTGTTGAGCAAATACGTCAATTATTGCAAGAAAAAGAAGTCCATGTGACACAAGATAATGTAGCTGCAATTAAAAATGCTGATGTCGTTGTACTGGCAGTAAAACCACAAGTTTTGGCGACTGTTTTACGTCCTTTAAAAGGACTGTTATCAGATAAATTGGTTATTTCAATTATTGCTGGTGCTGAAATCCAAACGATATCAAACTTAATTGATAGCAATCGAATTGTTCGAGTTATGCCAAATACGCCAGCTCTAGTTCAGACGGGTGCACATGGTATCTATGCAAATGATGTAGTAGGTACTTCGGATCGTGAATTAACAAGTCAGATTTTAGCAGCCACAGGCTTAACAATTTGGGTAAACTCCGAAGCTCAAATTGATGCGGTAACAGCGGTTTCTGGCTCAGGTCCTGCATATTTCTTCTATCTCATGGAAAGTATGATCCGTGCGGGTAAAAATTTAGGACTTGATGAAAAAGTTGCAACTGCGTTGACTCTTCAAACGGCATTAGGTGCAGCTCAAATGGCAATTACGAGTTCAAACACTCCTTCTGAACTTCGTAAGAATGTGACATCGCCAAATGGCACAACTCAAGCTGCACTTGAAGTTTTTGACCGTGCACAAATCTCCCAAAATATTCAATCTGCATTGGCTGCTGCACAGAAGCGTAGTCAAGAATTGGCTCAAGAATTGAGTGACAGTGCGAAATAGCTTAAATAGGATAAGACAACTATGGGTGCAAATTCTGCGCTAATTTTTGGAATTTTAATTAATGTCGCGATTTTATTGGTCTTTTTCCGTTTTTTAATGCAATTGGCGGCAGTAAGTCCTTATAATCCTGTGGTTTTATCGACCGTAAAGGCGACTAAAATTGTTGATATTTTTGGCCGAATTTTTCCGACGGTCGCAAAAGGCCGATTTAATTTGGCTGCGTTGGTTCTTTTAATTATTTTATATTTGCTGAAAATTTTTGGCGTGATGTATCTTTCTGGTTCTATGCCAAATAGTCCGGTTCACTTAGTGATTCTGACATTTGTGACTATGATTCAGGACCTAATTCGTTTCTGCCGTTATTTAATTTTCGCGACAATTATTTTGAGTTGGGTGGTTATGTTCACTCAATCGCGTTCACCTTATATTGAAGTGATTCAAGATTTAGCTGAACCATTACTCGCACCATTCCGTCGTTTATTGCCTAATATGGGAATGATTGACTTATCTCCAATTTTGGCGTTTTTGGCGCTTTATATTGCCGAGATCTTAATGAATGAAGTTGCAAAAGTTCTTTTAACAGGACTTTAAGTTAACGCAATAAAAAGGGCTGTTAATACAGCCCTTTTTTTATTTCTACTAATTAATGGGCATCATCCCAGTTTTGCCCTTGCCCAACTTCAACAACTAAAGGCACAGAAATTTTTACTACAGATTCCATGACAGTCGCGATTTGCTTAGAGAGCTCCTCGGCAATGTTTTGATCTGCTTCAAATACTAATTCATCGTGTACTTGAAGAAGTAACTTGGCTTGATCTTTTGGCAAGATTTTATCGACTTCAATCATTGCGAGTTTAATGATATCAGCAGCACTACCTTGTAAAGGCGCATTAATTGCAGCACGTTCGGCAGCCTTACGTACCATTACATTTCGTGCATCAATATCTGGTGTATAAAGACGACGACCTAAAATAGTTTCAACAAAACCTTGCTCTGATGCAACTTGACGTGTGCGTTGCATATATTCATAGATGCCAGGATAGCGTTGGAAATATTGCTTAATATAGTTTTGTGATTCTTGACGTGTAAAGCCTAATTGGCGAATCAAACCAAACTCAGACATACCATAAAGTAGGCCAAAGTTAACTGCTTTCGCTTGACGGCGTTGGTCATTGGTCACATCTTCGATAGCAATACCCAATACTTCTGCAGCAGTACGGCGGTGAACATCTTGTCCGTGCTGGAACGCATGTACTAAAGCATCATCTTGAGAAAAATGAGCCATTAAACGTAATTCAATTTGCGAGTAATCGGCAGCCAATAATACTCGACCTTCTGGCGCAATGAATGCTTTACGAATTTGGCGCCCAATTT
Source organism: Acinetobacter sp. AOR43_HL (assembly GCF_027854635.1). Lineage (NCBI taxonomy): Bacteria > Pseudomonadati > Pseudomonadota > Gammaproteobacteria > Moraxellales > Moraxellaceae > Acinetobacter > Acinetobacter sp. AOR43_HL. The sequence goes on along the minus strand of NZ_JAKTHX010000018.1, from coordinate 13,612 downwards.
GTCTACGAATTGGAATATTTTGTAAGTTAGGATCTGAAGAGGAGAGGCGACCTGTTGCTGTAAGTGCTTGGTGATAACTTGTATGTACACGATGCGTGTCGTTATGAGATTGCTCAACTAGACGATCAGTATAGGTACTTTTTAGCTTTGCTAAACCACGATGCTCTAGAATAATTTCCGCTAAAGGATGTTCAATTTTTTCTAAAACAGTTTCACTGGTGCTGTATTGTCCAGTTGCAGTTTTTTTACCGCCTTTGATTCCTAATTTATCAAATAGTATTTCGCCTACTTGTTTAGGAGATGCAATATTAAAAGTTTCATCTGCAATTTCCATCGCCTGATTTTCAAGCCCTTCCATTGTTTTTGCAAATTCAACGCTTAATTTATCTAAGAAGGCATGATCTAGACGAATTCCATCTTCTTCCATACCCGATAAAATACGGGCAACTGGCATTTCGATGTTATATAAAATATTTTCTAGCTCAGGAAATGGCTTAATTTTGTTTGAAAGCACTTCATACAAACGATAAGTCACATGAGCATCTTCTGCAGCATAGTGAGCAGCAACTTCAATCTCAATTTGATTGAAAGTCTTTTGTTTGGCGCCCTTACCAGCAATTTGTTCAAAGGTGGTGGTTAAGTGGCTTAAGTAGACACGAGCTACGTCATCCATGCCGTGACGAGTGGCTGCTGCATTCAATACATAAGATGCAAGCATGCTATCGAAATACCAGCCTTTAAGTTCTATGCCATGATTGGCAAAGATATGAGCATCATATTTAAGGTGATGACCAATTTTTTTAACTGCTTCATTTTCTAGCACAGGCTTAATTTGAGCCAGAATTTGATCACGATCCAGTTGCTGTGGCGCATTTTCATAATCATGCGCTAATGGAACATAGTAGGCATCTTTCGCATCAAATGCGATTGAAAAACCAACCATCTCGGCAATACGGTAGTCCAGACTTGTAGTTTCTGTATCAATAGCAAAATGATCGGCATTTTGCATACGTTGCCAGAGCTGATCCCATGCTTCTTGGGTTAAAACAGTATGATAATTTGCAGTTCCAAGCTGGTCATCTTGACTAGTTAAGCTTGCTTGATCTTCAGTTTCTATAGATTCAGCAGGTCTAACTTCATTTTGCACAATAGTCTGTGAAGCTTGTTGTTTATAGCTTGAGCTATTTGGATTGTTTGGATGATCAAGCGACTGTAATTGGTTTCTAAACTCAAGCTCAGTATAAAGATTACGTAGAGCCTCAACATTTGGATCAGTAAGCTTTAACTCATGCCAATCGAGTTCTAAAGGAAGATCACAGACAATGCTAGCTAACTGGTGATCAAGCTTAATATTGTCTAAGTTATCTTTAATATTTTGGCTAAGTTTGCCTTTAAGTTGGTCTGCATTGGCAATAATATTGTCTAAAGTGCCATATTCAGTTAGTAACTTAGCTGCTGTTTTTGCACCAACGCCAGGCACACCCATGATGCCATCAGACGCATCGCCCATAAGGGTTAAGTAATCGATAATTTGATTTGGCCAAACACCAAATTTTTCAAATACCCCGTCGGTATCCATGACACGATCTTTAAAGCTATCTTCAAGTTTTACATGATCATTGACGAGCTGAGCCATGTCTTTATCGCCGGTTGAGATAAGTACATGATGGCCTTCGAGTACGGCGCGTTTAGCGAGTGTACCGATAATGTCATCTGCCTCTGCACCTGGAAGACTATATAAAGGAATCCCTTGAGCTTTAATCAATGCATGCAAATATGGAATCTGTTGAGATAACTCTTCCGGCATGGTTGGGCGATCACCTTTATAAATAGGTGAAAGCTTGTGACGAAAAGTTGGTTCAGGCGTATCAAAAATGACGGCCATATGTGTCGGTTGCATACGGCGCATTAATTTTTGAATGGCAGAAATTGCCCCACGTATTGCATTGGTATGTAACCCTGTAGAGGTCGTCAATGGTGGTAATGCATGATATGCACGAAATAAAAAATAGGACCCATCAACCAAGACAAATGGTGGCATTGAACAATTCCTTAATCTGAATTACGGGTATTTTACGTGAAAACGGCTATGAATGCAGGTTTATGATTTTTGCAGTATTTTGTATGTATAAATATACGCTTGTATTGGCTTGAAGTAAGATGACCTGTAATGAAGGTGTCATATTGCTAAGCCCATGTATAAAAAAGACAAACAGGGAATGATCATTGTTTTGATCGCGTTGACTTTGTTTTTAGCCATTTCAATTGGTTTTAAATTTCAGAGTGCTGTTATTGCTTTATCTATTGCACTTACTGTCATTCTAGTTCAATTACTGTCAAATCTGCATGAGCGTTTAACTCATTTAGAACAGCAGTTTTCTCAGCAGAAAACGCCACTTTATTCTATTCACATGCAAAGAACAGTGATTTATGCAGCGGCCTTGGTTGCATTAGTTGCTTATATCAATCATTGGATGTGGATTGCTGGTGGGGCTTTACTGGTTTTATTGCTATGTTTGATTCAAACCATCAGTGCATTTCATACTCGACTATTATACCTCGAGTCAGCAAAACAAACTGTTCATGTAAATGAGACCATACAAACAGAAGTTATAAATCCTGTAATAGAACAAGTTAGTTCCAATAATACAGACACGCTAGTCCCAGCGGGAACGGCACCTTTAAATCAAACAGAACAACCAGCACATGTTCAGACCGCATGGTGGCAACCAGCCGTAGATTGGATGATTCATGGTAATCCAATCTTAAGAGTTGCTGTTGCTGTGCTTATGGTTGGGGTAGTGTTGCTATTACGTTTTGCAAGCGAGCATTGGCAACTTAGTTTAGGTGTGAAACTTGGATTTATTGCGATTGCTGGAGGTGTGTTAACGGCATTTGGGTATACATTGCAAAAGAAAAATCAGCTGTTTGCTGTGGCATTGCAAGGTGTCGGGCTGGCTGTTGTATTCCTGACACTTGTGTTCTCACATCATTTTGGTGTAATTGCCAACCTAACTACAGCGAGTATTCTGTTTACGATTTTATTAGCTATTACGGTATTCCTGAGCTTAAAACAACAAGCTATTTATTTGGCAATATTAGCACTGGGTATGGCTTATGCGGCTCCTTTAGTTATTCCTCAATATCGCCCTGATGTAACCTTCCTATTTAGCTACTACTTAGTAATTAACTTAGCAGTTGCTGCAGTTAATTTTATTCAGCCTTGGAAAATCTTAAATCAAATTGCTTTCTTTGCCACAATGTTTATTGGTGGTAGTGCAATCGCATTTTATGCAGAACCCGAAAAATTTAATACATTAGACTGGATTTTGTGGTGCCATATCGCACTGTTTATTTGGCTTAGTGTTCGTTATAGCCAAAATATATCTCGGACGTCAGCAAGTGAAAAACAAGAAGGCATTCGTTTACCTCCACTCTTGGATGTTGGTCTTATTTTTAGTGTGCCAGTACTGGGCTTTACCCTTCATGCCTACTTGGTACATGAGTCTACACAAGCATTGACGATTGGTGCAGCCGTCTTGGCAGGTACCTATGCAGTATTAACTTTCTGGATTAAAAAAACTCATCCACAGCTTTCGGTCCTTGCAAAAAGCTTTTTCATTCTCGCGGTTGCATTTTTTGCCTTAATTTTCCCGCTTGCAAAAGGAGCACATTGGACAGCAATTGGTTGGGTTGCTCAAGGTACGGCTTTAATTGTGTGGGGAGTAACTGAGCGCTACCGTTTAAGCCGATATATTGGTGTGGTTTTAGTTTTACTTAGCTCTATTGCACTGTTTTATCAGGTGTGGGCAAATGAAGAGTTCCCAACCCTAAGCACAAGCATCTATGCAATTGCTCAATTTATTTCTGCCTTTTATTTATTGCAATACAACAGTAAAGAGCAACGCTATTTTAGCGCAAGCATGTTTAGTGGCATTTTCTTGTGTTTAGGGATGTATGCAGGTGCTGTAGCTGGTGTAGAAATAATGACATGGCATCATCATTCTTTGAGTCCATATTTGATGTTCGCCGTAGTTCTCATCGCAATATTTAGCGCAGTCGTTCACTATAAACTTCGTGTGCAATGGCAAAGTTTGCAGTTAATTTTAATTAGCCTGTTACTGTTGTTAGTTTTGGGTGAAGCCTTTACCAGTCAAGTATTCATTCTGTTTAAATGGACCGATCTATTACAGCAGAGTTCTTTCCTAGTCGCTACCATTATTCTAAGTGCCTTATTTCTTATGGCTCAACCGCAGTCGGATGAGTCTGGGTACTTAAATGTCTGGGCTGGTTTAAGCTGGTTGGTGTTAGCGATAGTTGGTTTGGCAATCTTTCCACAAATGCCAGTTGTTGCTCTGGCTTTTGTTCCTGTGGTTTATTCACTTTGGGCGTATAAGGCTCATAAAACGACACTATTGCATCAAATTCCAGTTTGGTGTTTAAGCTTAATTTGGTTGTTAGTTGTAAGTGTTGATCGACACTCTGCTGAGTACCTTTATTTTGTTCCTTTATTTAACTTAACTGATTTTCTTTCTATTGTAATATTTGCAGGTCTGCTCTTTATTATTTATCAACATGCTTTTGATCAAGATAAATCACTAGAGTGGACTTTTAAAATTACAACAATTTTAGCTGGGTTATTGGTATTCAGTAGTGTGGTCGTTAGGGGCTTACATCATTACTGGGGGACACCACTATGGAGCTTAGCAATTTGGACGAATGGTGAAGTGCAGTTAAGTTTGACATTGCTTTGGGTCATTTTGGCATTTGTATTAACTACATTCTCAAGCCGTAAAATGATTCGTCAACTCTGGTTTGTAGGTGCTGCGCTTTTAGGTATTGTGGTATTAAAGTTGATTTTGCTTGACCTATCACAAAGTGCGACATTAACTCGAGTCATTTCGTTTATTGGGGCAGGTGGAGTAATGTTAATTATTGCTTATCTTGCGCCATTACCCCCGTCATCTACCGCACACAAGAATCAAGAGCCTAAGCTTTAGGCTCTCTTTTTAATTCTTTTTGATTGCTATATTGATCGATATCGTCTTCAGCAAAACCGGTAGACGGCCGATCAATCAAGCCCATTTTAGGAACAGGAATTTCAATTCGGTTATCTAAGAATCCATTTCGGATTCGTTCTTGCATTTCATCTCGAACTTTTAAAGAGTTCTCTTGTCGACACCACATTGTGAATAAAAGCTCAATTGATGATTCCCTGAATGCGGTAACCGTAACTGCAGGTTTGGGATCATCCAGTACAAGTGGATAATGAGCTGCTACATTCAGTAAAACCTCACGAACTTTAATAATGTCTTCGTGAAAGTTAATTGCCAAAGTAATTGGAATACGTCGTATTGGATATTTAGATAAGTTGTGTACAGGCGCACGAATAAGCTGTTCATTCGGCAAACGAATATAGACATTGTCGAGTGTAAGTAATTTTACCGAAAGCAAATCAATTGAAATGACCTCGCCTTCAATGGTATTACCACGAATGAGAGTAATCTGGATCGTATCACCGACTTCAAATGAACCTTCACCAATCAAAAATAAACCGCTAATCAAGTTACTGGCAGATGTTTGCGATGCAAAACCGAGTGCTACAGTTAAAATCCCTGCTGCACCGAGGAATACACTAAGTTTGAACCCAGCTTCTTTCAAACTTGTCATGATGAAGAGTAAGAAAATGAAATAAAAAATACCGCGGCGCCATACAAGGCGTTGGTGAGCATTAAAACGTGAGCCAATGGTTCTAATAAACGTATTCGAAATAATACGAGCAAGAACAAAGCCAATGAAACACAGTACAACAGCGACTAAAATTTCACTAATACGTTCGGTATTGATATTGGTAAATATACTTTTGAGGCTATCAGCGATATCTTTTGGAATATTTGAATCAGCCATATAAACCTCTTAAAAGAATGAATCAAACATATTGAATAATGCTCCACCAGGTGAGCGTGGTGGGTGAACATAGGTCACTTCACCAGCAAGAGGTGGCGTACGGTTTTCAATACGAATACGTGCCGGACGATCAGAACCCTCATAATAAACTTTAATTTGAGAAGTCCACAAACGACCTGTACTTTCACTATAAAAAAGAGGAAGGGCGGTAACTGGCACATTCATACGATCAAAGCGTAATTGATGATTACTTGTGTTGTGAAAGTCGATTGGAGTAACAGCACGGAAAGCGCGTGGTGTTAATAGATTCAAATCAGTACGGCCATCCACGGAAGTGGCATAACAGATTTCTCCTTGCTGGGCATTTGGACCAAACCACGTATCTTTAGGCTGAATCACAGGAATCTCAAACAAAGGTTCATGCTGACTTTCAACTAAGCCAGCAATCCATAATGGTGTGCTGATATATAGAGTCCCACGTTGACCTGCTGGAATATAAATAGGATCGACTGGTTTAATAACCACAGAACGATCTGCCAGACGTGGCATCAGTAAAAATTCTGGGTTGGTCTTTCGAAACATGTAACGTTCTACTTGAACCGTATGCGGAAAGGCAAAATGTGGATCTGCAATGGGGTGCCAATCTTGTTCATTATCGTCTTGGAGAGACGGACGATAATATTCGATGCGCCATTCTTTTATGCCACGTGTTAAACGAAAGAGCATTGAACCGAATTGCCATGCTTTGGACTGGTTAATTTCAAAGTGCTGTTCACCCCACCATTTTAAAGAATTCTGGGGGTGAGGCTGATATTCATTATTTTCAAACAAGACGCAAAATTCCTCTACCGAGTTGTTAAACAGACTTCACGCTGTAATCTGCTTAGAGTACACTCAAAATCATCTTACTCATCATTATAAATTGTGATGCAAATATTGAAACAAATACAAGTTCCATATAGTTTTGCCAAGCGTCATGGTGTTTTATTTCGTTATGACGGTGATCAGGTATTTATTATTAGACGTCAAAACACTGAAAAAATTGCATTACAGGAAGCAAGACGCATCTTGGGTAAGCCAGCTCATTATCAATTATGTACTGAACAAGAATTTAATATGCTCTTAAGTACGAGTTATGCAGGTGATACAGGGGAATCACAACAAGTTGCAGCTGGTTTAGAAGATCATCCGGATTTATTGAGTTTGGCCGATCAGGTTCCCGAAACAGAAGATTTGATGGATCAAGAAGATGACGCACCTATTGTTCGTCTGATCAATGCACTTCTCTCTGAAGCAATTCGAGTAGGGGCTTCTGATATTCATATTGAAGCTTTTGAAAAGAAACTATCTGTACGATTACGTGTAGATGGTCAACTACGTGAGATTGTACAACCACGCCGTGAGTTGGCGCCTTTACTCGTTTCTCGTATTAAAGTTATGGCGAAGCTTGATATTGCTGAAAAACGTGTACCACAAGATGGACGTATTTCTTTACGTCTTGCTGGCCGTGAAGTGGATGTGCGTGTTTCAACTTTGCCATCGTCACATGGGGAAAGGGTCGTTATGCGTTTGCTTGATAAACAAGCGGGCCGTCTTAATATGACTCATTTAGGCTTAATGGCTAATGACTATGAGCGTTTAACTCAGTTAGTGCATCGTCCCCACGGTATTATTTTGGTCACAGGCCCTACAGGTTCGGGGAAAACGACCACCTTATACGCAGCCTTGTCTGATCTAAATGACAATACTCGTAATATCTTAACTGCTGAAGATCCAATCGAATATCAACTCGAAGGCATTGGTCAAACCCAAGTGAATACCAAAGTGGATATGACATTTGCTCGTGCTTTAAAAGCAATGTTACGTCAAGATCCTGATGTGGTGATGGTGGGGGAGATCCGTGATCTGGAAACTGCTGAAATTGCGGTTCAAGCATCTTTAACAGGCCATTTGGTTTTATCAACACTACATACCAATACAGCTATTGGTGCAGTTACTCGTCTTAAAGATATGGGGATTGAACCCTTCTTGTTATCAAGCTCTTTAATTGGGGTGATTGCTCAACGTTTGGTTCGTACTCTATGTCCACATTGTATGACATGGCGTGAAGCCGATACTTTTGAGAAACAGGTTTTTCAACATATTAATAATGAACCATTATTGCAGTTACCTGAAGCCAAAGGGTGCGATCATTGTTCACATTTAGGTTTTAATGGGCGTACAGCGATTTATGAAATCGTACCAGTTGATGAACCCATGCGCCGTCTGATTCATGGTAACGCAGCTGAATATGAATTAGAAAATCATGCTCGTGAGTATTCAGGTTCTATTCGTGATGATGGTTTGCGCAAAGTACTGGCGGGTAAAACTACACTCGAAGAAGTGCTTCGTGTAACTAATGAGGCAAGTGAAGCATAATATTTAAGATGTAAAAAATGCCCGATTTGATTCGGGCATTTTTTAAATATCAAAACTTATTCAGTCACAATATTAAACGTCACATCAATATTATTGCGAGTTGCATTTGAATATGGGCAAACAATATGAGCTGCTGCAACTAACTTTTCAGCTTCTTCACGATCCATACCCACTAAGTAAACATTTAAAGTCGCTTCGATGCTAAAACCTGTAGGAATTGGACCAATACCTACTTCACCTTCTACATAAGCGTCTTTACTAATATTAAATTTATCGCGGTTTGCAACAAATTTTAAAGCACCTAAAAAGCATGCTGAATAACCAGCTGCGAATAGTTGCTCTGGATTTGTTACAGCACCGCCTGCGCCACCCATTTCTTTAGGCACACCAAGCTGTACATCTAATACGCCGTCTGATGAAGTAGCACGGCCATCACGACCACCGGTTGCTTTAGCTTTTGCACGATAAACAACTTTTTCTAATGACATCGTTTTTATTCCTAAAATAAATTGAATAAAAATATATCGTACACGACTTAATTATTTTGACAAGTATATTTTTTAAAAAAATTGCTGTTTATTTGACTAAGTTTGTACGGAGTTTAGTAAGTTGATCTTTAAGGCCAAGTAGTGTTGTCATATCACATGAACTTGCTTCTAATACGCCTGATGGAATATGGATTGCTTGATCTTTTAATTTTTTTCCTTCATCACTTAGCGTAATAATCACTTGTCTCTCATCTTGAGTTGAACGGGTACGATGAAGTAAATGCGAGGCTTCTAACTTTTTCAAGATAGGAGTGAGGGTAGATGATTCTAAAAAAAGTTTAGCTCCAATTTCTGAAACAGTCACTTCATCCTGCTCCCATAACACTAACATCACTAAATATTGGGGATAGGTAATGCCCAAAGGTGCTAGAAGTTTTCTGTAGAGTTGATTAAGCGCTAAATTCGTTGAATAAATGAGGAAACATAATTGATTCTCAAGCTTTAAGTTTTGACAGTCTTGGTCCATATATTCCTCAAAGAAACTAGTATTGCTTTTGTAGTATATCGCTTTCTATTCAGTTTCTTAAATGTTCATCAGAATAGTTTATGAATAAAATAAATGAGGGTACATAAAAAATGGAATAATTAGATCAATTATTCCATAAGATAAAAATATTTTAGAACACTGTATTTACCACAAATCTGCAATCTTTTTCATTAAGCGAGCACGATACTTCGCAGTAGGATTATTTGCATTGCGTTGCTGCTCTTGTTCATAAAAATCTTGCCATGCAGTAATCATTTCAAGCGTAGTTCCTTGTTTTTTAATTACAGAAACATCTGCTGGCTGAATATTTTCTAAACGTTGTCTTGCACCTTCTGCGCCTGTACCCCAGCCAATAATTCTTTGGCCAAAAGCGGGCAAGGGGATATTTTTAGGGGTTGCTGGAAGAATATCTGAGTTGAGCTGTGCAGCAGGCGAAACAAAATGGTTTGTTGTACCAAACTCTGCATAACAATGAATATTTGCCCCCAAGCAAAAAATGCTAAATAAGTATTTCCACATGAATAATTAAACTTTTAATAATGAATCAATTTACGGTGAGTCATCAGAGGCATTGAAGAGCGGACGAGTTCTTGTGCTGTTAAATCAAAGGGTACAGTGATTAAACCACTCCCTTCATATCCAATCATACTTAAAATTTGGCCACGACTATCTGTTGCCCCAGAGTGTCCCCAGGTTTGTCGTTTTTCACCATGCCAGCCCTGTTGTGCTGCGCCTAAAACATAACATTGGCTATCCATTGCCCGAGCTTGTAGCAAAAGCTGCCAGTGCATTTGTCCAGTTGTATAAGTAAATGCAGCAGGAGCAGTAAGAATATGAGCGCCTTGTTGTCTCAGAGTTAGAGCAAGCTCTGGAAAACGTAAGTCATAACATACCATTAAGCCAATATTGCCAAAAGGGGTAGATGTGACTACTACGTCTGTTCCAGGTTCAAAGAAACGAGACTCTTGATAACCACCGACAGTATCACCCACTTGTACATCAAATAAATGGATCTTGTCATAACGTGCTTCTGTACGCTCAGGACTAATACAAAGACTAACCGTCCGGACTCGACCATCTTGAATGGTAGATCCATCTGGACGAAATGGACATGGTAAGGTACCGGCCACAATCCAGATTTGATATTGATGTGCTAGTTTCTCAAGCCGTTGTTGAATAGACTCAAATTGCTCAGCTGTTTCGCGTTGTTTTCCAGCAGCAAAACATACAAAGTTTTCGGGGAAAACAATCAGGCTAGCATTTTGCGCCTTACTTTGTTGAATCAACGACTCAATGACTTGAAAATTATTTTCAATATCATCTTGAGAGTTCATTTGAGCAACAGAAATAAGGGTCATATTCTAATAATCCGGCTTAATGATTAAAGTCAGGCATTTTGCTTATCTGATACCTGTTCAAGCGTATCTTGTTCTTTCTGTAACTGCTTCACAAGTGGCTCAAACATGTTCTGATTGTTTGCATTGAGTTTCATTAATGTCTTATGTGCATCCAGAACTGTTCTTAGCATTGCATTATGAGTGATCTGTTCATCAGTTAACGTTAATGTGCAAACGTTAGGATCGCCACAGTAATTCAAAATGACAAAAACCTGCCCTAGCCCCATACTGTTGGCTAAGGTTGTGATATCTGGATTGGTAGATAGCATCACAGCTTGAATATGATGAGTTTGTTTAAGCTTTAAACCTAGCTTAGCCAGGATGCCTAACACCGTACTATCAATAAATGTTGTTTGGGTTAAATCAACGATTGCACCAACAACATTCTCTTGCTGTTCAATTCTGTTTAAAAGTTTGTCTAGACTTATACAAGAATGGGCTCGCACTTCACCAATAAGTTTGAAAATATGCGTTCCATTTAAACTTGCATATTCAACATGACCTGTTGACATATAAATGCCATTTTCAGAGAAGGATAGAAAAATTATCACATAGTGCCATCGCAGACTCAAGAGTCCTTAAGTCGTATATTATGTAATTAATTGATTCATAAATTAATTCATTCGACAAAGACTGAAGATGGCAATGTCATCAGCCACATGATCGGGTGCTTGGAATGATTGATTTTGCAAATGATGAACCAATTGTTGGAACTGATCATTTAACCCACCATCAAAAGGTTCAAGTGCTCCATCTGAGCAAACAATGAAGCGTGCTTGGTGGTTTAACGTACAAACATGCTCTTCAACTTCGAGTTCATCAGTCAAGCCTAATGGGAAGCTACTTGTTGTTAGAATTTTTGGAGCTTGATTAGGTTCAAAAATGATAGGGGGAGGGTAGTGCCCAGCACTTGACCAGCGAAGTGTATGTGTTTCAAGGTTTAAAATACCCACCACAATCGTAATGTGCTTTTCAATATTCTCTTGAACCAACATTCCATTTAATTTTTTTATTAATTGTCTTGGGGTCTTAGAGCGGCCATGGAAAGCTGCCATCCAAGAGGTTAATAAGCTGCTAGTTACGCCATGTCCTGAAACATCGGCAAGATAAAATAAAACTTCCTTATCATTTAATTTCCAGTAGTCATACCAATCACCAGAAAGATAAGCTGAAGGCTGAAAGAAAGTTTCGACTTGATAATTTAATAAATCAATTGGATTAGGTAATAGTCTTTTTTGTAGTTCAGCAGCTGAAGGTAAATCACGACTATCTTGATTACGTTTATATTGAGCATCGATTCTTGATAATGCTTTATTTAAATCGTTAGGTAGTTGATTCCATACCCAACCTGCAAGAGCACCCGCTTCCCAAGCTTGAGCTAAAGCGCTACCTTCATGTTCAAAAGCAATGACAATCGTTGGTAAATTCCATTTATATGTCAGGAAATCTTGTACATCTGCTATTGCAATGATGGTTGGATCATATAAATCTAAATCATCTATGTTAATGACTTGTAAGCCTGGCAATTTGTCCAAAGCTTGCTCTAAATAAGGGATAGAGCGTGTCGGTTTAATAAAATACATAGAAGAGATGGTAGTCCTTTTATATGATCACTTTATTCATCATAGAGTATGTATGATCAAAATCAAGGTATTGCCCAACTCTTAATCCAAGCAATACCTTGATTTCATCTTTTAAGGGTTTTGATTCTCATCTGGCGTATCTTCTGAGTCATCATCAATGAAAGATACATCAGCTGAGTCGCCCTTTTTCTCTGCAATTTGGAATGCTTTACGTTGGAGATATAAATCTCGAATCATGGCGTATTGATCACCTTGTAAGGTTTGATCTAGATCCAGATATTGAGCGCGCGTATCAACTGCTTGTAACATATTACTTGACCAATAAAGACCCTCTTGATCATCCATAACATATTTCTGTGGACGTGCTTGGGCGTCTACTGCTAAACCAAAACCATCACGTAAGGTACTTGGACCGAAAAAAGGCAACATCAGGAATGGGCCAGAAGGAACACCATAGTAACCGAGAGTTACACCAAAATTCTCTTCTTCAGTCGGTAAACCTAAACGGCTGGCAGGGTCAGCTAAACCAAGAGTACTTAACGTATTAATTGTAAAGCGACCTAGGGTTTTTGCCGCACGACCAGGGCGACCTTGAATAAGCTGGTTAACAGCATTCCAAGGTTCTCCAAGATTTTTACGGAACTGACGATAAGAACCACGGACATCTTCTGGAGTCTTTTCTCTATATTGCACAGCAACTGGGCGTAAAAAATTTCGATCCAACATGTCATTAAATGAGTAAATTGGACGATTTAATGATTGTAATGGGTCTTTTACAGGATCTGGTTGTGCTGCATTCGCATTAATTTTTAAATCTTTAACTTTAATATTTTTTAAATCTTTAATAATTTGTGAGCGCGTATGAGTCGGTGCTGTTTCTTCTAATGAGCTAGCATCAGAAGATTCACTTATAGTATTTTCTTGAGCATATAGAGAGGTACAAACACCTACAGATAATACGCTTAGTAAAATTAAATTAGAATAATTCATATAATTCCTTAACCGCCAGCCAGGCTAATACTTAAATGTGCAGTTGGGTGGAGATATGTTTTAATACAAAATTGATAACCTATTATCAATGTAAAATTGATCAAATAATATAGATAAAATGCTAAAAAGCTTAAAAAGTGTCCAGTTGATGATATTGATTTAAAAAAAGGGTTGCAAAGGGGATGGGATGGTCTATAATGCACATCCATCGGCGGTGATGCAGATAGAAACTTGTTGAAAAACAGTTACTTGTGATTAAGTTGATTGCTTTAGGTGATGAAT